>JADKCZ010000002.1:0-300000 GCA_016718565.1 Anaeromyxobacter sp.
GTGCGGGCTGGGGGGCTTGACTTTGTTCGGCGCACGAACAAACTAGCGAGGCGCCCGGCGAGTTGTCAAGGTCGAGCGGCGCACCACCCGCCGTCGCGGCGCGTCAGGCCAGGCGCCCTGGAGCACCACATGTCCCTCGGGCAGACCACCTGGCCCCTCGTCGCCGTGCTGGCCGCCCTGGCGGGCTGCGGCGGCGGTGGCGGCGACGAGCCGCCTCGCACCTGCGGGGTCGCCTCTCCGCTGGACCTGGACACCCCGCTCTCGACCGCCCCGCCCCCGTACGCCGCCCGGGCCGGCCAGCAGGCGCCCACGGCCCTGTGGGCCTCGGCCGCCGCCCCGCTGCCCACCAACGCCCCCTGGCAGAACCTGGTGCTCGGCGCCGGGGGCAACCGCGTCGACTTCCTCCCCTACCAGGTGAGGGCCGAGCCGGTCTGGCTGGACGTGGCGGCCGCCGAGCCGGTGACCACCGCCACCCTGGTCTCGGTGCCGGACCGCAAGCAGCTCATGCTGGGGGCGCTGGAGTTCGGCGGGGCCACCAGCCACGCCGTGACCGCCCACGACCTGCTCTCGGTGACGCTGCGGTACAGCGCCGCCGGCGGCACCATGACCGCGCCCCTGGTGGCCGGCATGCCCTACGTCACGGTGGACTACGCCGGGGCGCTGCGCCCCATGCTCCTGCCCGGCACCTTCACGTTCAGCAGCGTCAACGGCGTCTCCTCGCCGGGCGCGGCCAGCGGCAGCCGCTTCGAGCTGGCGCTGAGCGACGGGAGCAGCTGGCTCCTCTACACCTCCGGCCCGGTGACCTTCAACTGGACCCGCGGCAACCTGGTGGCCGCCGCCGCGTTCACCGGGACCCTGCGGGTGGCCAGCCTCCCGGCCGTGGCCGGGGCGGCCGCGGTGCTGGACGCCCACGCCGGCGCGGTGGCGCGCGGCGGGGTGGTGGAGGCCGCCATCGACTGCGACGTGGCCACGCTGCGCTTCACCTGGGCCACCACCGGCGCCGGGCCGCTGCTGGTGGCGGCCTTGCCGCACCACCTGGCCCGGCTGGTGGCGCCCAGCACCACCGCCCTGGCCTACCGCACCATGAGCGGCACGCTCACCGCGGTGTCGGGCAGCAGCTGGACCATGGCGCTGCCGCTCTCGACCATCACCTGGGGGGCGCCGCGCCCGCTGGCGCCGGCGCGGGTGCCGGCGGTGCGCGCCGCGCTGCTGGCCGAGGCGGGGTTCGTGCCCGACCCGGGCGTGGCCCGCGACACCTACTTCGGCGGCAAGCAGCTGGCCAAGCTGGGGAGGCTGGCCCTCATCGCCGACGAGCTGGGCGAGGTGGCCACCGCCGCCGCCCTGCGGGCGCGCCTGGCGCCGCTGGTGGCCGCCTGGCTCGACGGCACCGGCACGAACCCGTTCGTCCACGACACCACCTGGGGCGGCGTGGTCACCGCCGCGGCGCTGGCCAACCCCTCGGCGGAGTTCGGCCAGGGCCACTACAACGACCACCACTTCCACTTCGGCTACCTGCTCTACGCCGCCGCCGCCGTGGCCCGGGCCGACCCGGGCTTCGCCGCCGCCCACCGCCCCGGGCTGATGGCGCTGGTGCGCGACATCGCCAACCCCAGCTCGGCCGATCCGAGCTTCCCCCGCTTCCGCCACATGGACTTCTTCCGCGGCCACTCCTGGGCCGGCGGCCTCACCGAGCACGCCGACGGGCAGGACCAGGAGTCGAGCTCCGAGGCCGTCAACGCCTGGTACGCCATCCAGCTGCTGGGGGAGGCCAGCGGCGACGCCCGCCTGCGGGACCTGGGCCGGGTGCTGCTGGCCCTGGAGCTCGACGCCGCCCGCACCTACTGGCAGATCCCGGCGGCCAGCGCCGTCTACCAGGAGCCCTTCGCGCAGAACCGCTGCGTCGGCAGGCTCTTCCAGACCCAGGCCACCTTCGACACCTTCTTCGGCGCCGAGCCCTACAAGGTCTACGGGATCCAGCTCCTGCCGTTCACGCCGGTGAGCGAGGCGCTGGTCTCGCCCGCCTGGATCGCCGACGCCTGGCCGCGCATGGCGGCCGCCGCCGCCGGGGCGCCCCCGGGCTGGCGTGGCCTCCTCTCCATGGCCAACGCCACCGTCGACCCGGCCTCGGCCTGGGCCGAGGTGAACCAGCTGGCCGCCTGGGACGACGGGAACGGCCAGGCCAACACGCTCTGGTGGGTGGCCAGCCGGCCCTGACGGTGACGCGGGGGCGGAGCGGCCCCCCCCCCGGCCACGCCGAGGCCTCGCGCGGGTTGCGGCCTTTCACCGCGCCGCCGCGGCTTCCGGGCGCGTGGCCGCGGCGGTACGACCGATCACACATGCTGGCCTTCCTGCTCCGCCTCTTCGACGCCATCTCCGAGCGCTTCGAGCGCCCCGCCACCCGGCGGGCCTTCGCCACGGTGGTGGCCTCGGCCTTCGTCTGCTCGGTGGCGGGCATCGAGCTGGCGCGGCAGGGCTGGCTGCCCGAGCGCCTGGCGGCGCTGGTCCCGCGCAACCACTTCCGCTCGGTGGACCTGGCCTTCTACCTGGTGCTGGCGTGGGAGGTGGCGGCGCTGGCCATCGGCCTGGCCGCCTCGGTGGCCAACGCCGCCGGCAAGCAGTTCGAGGTCTTCTCGCTCATCCTGCTGCGCCACGCCTTCGAGGCCTTCGGCAAGCTCGACGAGCCGATCTCCTGGGCGCAGGCCCAGACGGTGGTCCTGGAGATCGGCTGGTACGGCGCCGGGGCGCTGGCCCTCTTCGTCACGCTGGGCGCCTACTACGCGGCGCAGCGCCACCCGGCGCTCCCCGGCCGCGACGACGGCCGGGTCTCCTTCGTGGCGCTCAAGAAGCTGGTGGCCCTGACCCTGCTGGCCATCTACGCCGCGCTGGCGATCCGGGCCGCGCTGCAGGAGGACCCGCGCTTCTTCAGCAGCTTCTACACGGTGCTGGTGCTGGCCGACGTGTTCCTGGTGCTGGCGGCCCTGCGCCACTCCGGCGCCTACCACCTCATCTTCCGCAACTCCGGGCTGGCGGCCTCCACGGTGGTGCTGCGGCTGGCGCTGACGGCGCCGCCCGCCTGGAGCGCCGCCCTGGGCGCCGCGGCCGGGCTCTTCGCCCTGGCGGTGACGCTGACGTGCAACCGCTTCGCCGGGGTGTTCGAGGCGACGGCGCCGCGCCACGGCGAGGGGTGAGCGGGCGGCGCGCCGCGCAGGGGCGGCCGGGCCCGTCGCCCCGGGGAGCGGCGGCCCGCGCCGCGGGCCTCACGGCGTCACCGCGCCACCCGCCGCCAGCGTGAAGGCCAGGCCGGGCTCGGTGCCGATCCCCGGGGTGCCGACCACGTCGGTGAGGAGCACCCCGTTGGCGAGGACGCCTTGCGTCGCCGCGCCGGTCGGGCTCGAGGCGCAGGCGTTCGGATCGCTCACCCGGATCCGCAGGCGGCCGCCCACCGGTACGTCGTCGAAGGTGGCCACCCACTGGTTCCCCTCCGCCGTCATGGAGACCAGCTCGAACCCGAGCCAGCTCGGGTGGAGGTGGGTGGCGCCCACCTCCCCGACGCAGGCGGGGAACTGCGCTGCGACCGCCGGGTCGAGCGTGGTGGCGGCCTGGTAGACGAAGGTGACGGTCGCGGTCCCACCTGGCTCACCGCCCCCGCCGCAGGCCGCGGCGGAGATCGAGAGCCAGGCGACGAGGAGGGTGCGGAGGGTCACGGTCCCGGCTCCCGCGGCGCGCTCCGTGGCCGCAGCACGGCTGCAGCGGGGTCCGTACCCGGCCACCGGCCAGGGCGCACGGCCTCCCTGGGGCGTGGAGGCGGCGCCCAGGACGGCACCGGCGCCCGGCGCCCCACCACGCGGCCCGCCGCCTACCGGCCGGGCCGATCAGGGGACCGGGCCAGCGCACCTCCGTCGAGGCCCGCGATATCCGCCGCGATCTCCGGCACGGGCGCGGCGTTTCTCCCTCCCTCCCACGGCAGGGCCCCGTGGTATACCGCCCGCCGTACCAGCGCCTGGTTCCGTAGCTCAGCTGGATAGAGCACCGGTTTCCTAAACCGGGGGCCGTGGGTTCGAATCCCGCCGGGACCACTTTCGCCGCCGTGGGGGATGAGGGAGGGCAGGGGATGGAGAAGCTGTCCACGCTGGCGCCAGGGCGCCTCTCCGGCCTGCTGGTGCAGGGGCTGCGAGGCCACCACCCGCTCTTCGACGCCGACGCCATCCGCGAGGCGTTCGACGCCCCGGACGCCGACGCGCCGGTGGCCCGCGAGGACGCCAACGAGGTGGGGCAGGCGCTCCTCTCCATCTGCCGGGACTCGCCGCGCCTGGCGCGCGGCGCCGTCGAGGCGCTGACCCCGAGCGCCCGCACCTCGCTCATCCGCCTCTACTTCCGCCTGCTCGACCGCGCCCACACCGAGAAGCGGGCCGCCGCGCCGACGCACTGAGGGGCACGGGGTCGATGCCGCCGCCCGACGCCCTGCGCCAGCACGCCTACCCGCCCTCGGTCCTGGCGGTGCTGGAGACCCTGCGGCGGGCCGGCCACCGCTCCTACCTGGTGGGCGGCGCGGTGCGCGACCGGCTGCTGGGCCGCGGCCACCCGGACGCCGACTTCGACCTGGCCACGCCGGCCAGACCGCTCGAGGTGAAGGCGCTCTTCCCCAAGGTCATCGACACCGGCATCGCCCACGGCACGGTCACGGTGCTCACGCCGGACCGCCTGGCGGTGGAGGTGACCACCTACCGCGGCGAGGGCGCCTACCTCGACGGGCGCCGGCCCACCTCGGTGACCTTCCTCACCGACCTCACCGAGGACCTGGCCCGCCGCGACTTCACCATCAACGCCATGGCCTGGGACCCGCTCGACCAGGTGCTGGTGGACCCCTTCGGCGGCCAGGCCGACCTGGCGGCGCGCCTCATCCGCGCGGTGGGCCGGGCCGAGGACCGCTTCGGCGAGGACGGCCTCAGGCCGCTGCGGGCGGTCCGCTTCGCCGCCCAGCTCGGCTTCGCCCTCCACCCGGACACCAGGGGCGCCATCCGCGGCGCGCTGCCGGTGGTCCGCAAGGTCTCGGCCGAGCGGGTCGGCGAGGAGCTGGGCCGCACCGTGGCGGCCCCGTTCGTCGAGGCCGCCCTGGTCCTGCTGGCGGAGACCGGGCTCCTGGCGGTGATCCTGCCGCCGCTGGCGGCGCTGCCGGCCGAGGCGCTGCGCCACGCCGGCGCGGTGGTGGCCGCGGTGGACCCCGCGGCTGGCGGCCCGGAGCGGCGCCTGGCCGCGCTGCTGCACCAGGCGCCGGAGGTGGAGGTCGAGCCGCTCCTGACCGGGCTGCGGTTCCCTCGCCGGGTGGTGGAGGAGGCGGCGGCGCTGGCGGCGCGCCAGGCCTGCCTGCTGGATGGGCCGCCGGAGGATCCGCACGCCCCCGCGGCGGTGCGCCGCTGGCTGGCGGGCATGGGGCCGGCCCGGGCGCCGGCGCTGCTGGCCCTGCGCCTGGCCGAGGCGGCGGTGGCGCCGCCAGGGGATCGCCCCGCGGCGCTGGCGTCGGCCGAGGCGCACCGCGGCCGCGTGGCGGCGGCCCTGGCCTCGGGCGCGCCGCTCGGCACGGCCGCGCTGTCCCTCGACGGCCGGGCCCTCATGGGGCTGCTGGGCTGCCCGCCCGGGCCGCACGTCGGCGAAGGGCTGCGCGCCCTGCTGGACGAGGTGCTCGACGACCCGTCGCTCGACACGCCGGAGCGGCTGGCCGGGCTGGCCCGCGCCTGGTGGGCCAGGAGGACGCGGTGAGCCCGCCGGCCTGGCCCGGTTATACTGGCGGCATGACGGAGCAGCCGGACGGGGGCGCGGAGTCACGGGAGCACGAGGAGCGCCTCCGGGCCCGGGCCGCCTTCATCCGCGACCTGGCGCACGAGGTCTCGACGCCCCTCACCCCGCTGGCCGGCTACCTCAAGATCCTCCAGACCGAGAAGCTCGGGCCCCTCTCGGCCCAGCAGCGGCGGGTCATGGAGACCATGGCGGTGTGCGTGGCGCGGCTCACCCGCATCGTCGAGAACCTGGGCGACTTCGCCAGCCTGGGCTCCGAGCGCGCGCCGCTCACGCCGGGGCCGGTCGATCCGGACCTGCTGGCCGAGCTGGTCATCGAGGAGCTGCGCCCCTTCATCAAGGACGCCCGGCTCAACGTGGTGCTGGCGCGCGCCGGTGGCGGGCCGGTGCTGGCCGACGCCCGCAAGCTCAAGCAGGCGCTCATGAACGTGGTGGGCAACGCCGTGAAGTTCTCCCCGCACGGCGCCGAGGTGCTGGTGGAGGTGTCCCGCGAGGGCGGGCGGCTCCGCTTCGCCGTCTACGACCAGGGGCCGGGCGTCGCGGCGGCGGAGGCCGCCGCCATCTTCGAGCCCTTCCACCACGCCCAGGTGCGGGCCAGCGACGAGGCGCGGCACCACCCGGGCTCCGGCCTGGGCCTGCCGGTGGCGCGCCGCATCGCCGAGGCCCACGGCGGCCGGGTCTGGCTGGAGAGCCCGCCGCGCACCCAGCCGCCGGTGGCCCTGCGCCACTTCGCCGGCTGCCGCTTCACCATCGAGATCCCGGACATCCGCCCGGACCAGGCGCCGCCGGCCGAGGCCGCCGCGCCGCCGGCCGGGCCGAGGTAGCGCGCCGGCGGCCTCGAGGGGACCTCCCGCCCCCTCGGGACGCTTGCCCATCGCCCCCGCGCGGGCCTACACCTCGCGCATGATGCTCGCCGACGGCCGCGAGGTCCCCGACCTCCCCCTCGACCAGGCCGAGGTGGCGCGCTGCCGGGCGCTGGCCGACCAGGTCACCGCGCAGGTGCTCGGCTTCGTCGGCGGGCACACCACCGTGGCCATCGAGCGGACCGTGCTGCGGCTCTTCGGCCTGCACGACGCCGGCCCGCGCGGCATCCCGCACGTCAACCTGCTGGTGGACGAGCTGCACCGCCGCCGGCTGCTCGGGCGGGGCGCCGCCTGGTGGCTGGGCTGGGCCATGCGGCAGGGGGCCTCGGAGCCGCTGGCCATCGTGGAGCGCATCGCCTCGCTGCCGGAGGCGCCCCCTCCGTCGGCGCGGCGGACGACGCGGCCATCCGCGAGCTGCTGACCCGCGAGGCCCGCGCCGCCGTGGCCGAGCTGCGCCGCCGGGTGGCCGCCCGCGACGCCCTCAAGGCCGAGCTGGGCACCGGCCCCCGGCCGCACAAGTACCTCATCGTGGCCACCGGCAACATCTGGGACGACGTGGAGCAGGCCCGGGCCGCCGCCCAGGCCGGCGCCGACGTCATCGCCGTCATCCGCTCCACCGCCCAGTCGCTGCTCGACTACGTGCCGCACGGCGCCACCACCGAGGGCTACGGCGGCACCTACGCCACCCAGGAGAACTTCCGCATCATGCGGGAGGCGCTGGACGCCGAGTCGCGGCGGCTGGGGCGCTACCTGCAGCTCACCAACTACTCCTCGGGCCTGGCCATGCCGGAGATCGCCTTCGCGGCGGCCTGGGAGCGGCTCGACATGCTGCTCAACGACGCCATGTACGGGATCCTCTTCCGCGACATCAACATGAAGCGGACCCTGTGCGACCAGCACTTCTCGCGCCGCATCTGCGCGCTGGCGGGCATCGTCATCAACACCGGCGAGGACAACTACATCACCACCGCCGACGCCGACGAGGCGGCCCACACGGTCATCGCCTCGCAGTTCGTCAACGAGTCCTTCGCCCACCGGGCCGGGCTGCCCGACCGGCTCATCGGCCTGGGCCACTCCTTCGAGATCGACCCGGCCCGCGAGGACACCATCCTGCGCGAGCTGGCCCAGGCGCTGCTGGTGCGCACCCTCTTCCCGGACGCGCCCATCAAGTACATGCCGCCCACCAAGCACAAGCAGGGCGACATCTTCTTCAGCCACGCCTACGACGTCATGGCCGACGTGGTCGGGCAGGTGACCGGGCAGGGGATCCAGCTCCTCGGCATGATGACCGAGGCCATGCACAACCCCTTCCTGATGGACCGCTACGCGGCGCTCAAGGTGGCCGGCTACGTCGACCGGGCCTGGCGCTCCATGGGCGGCGAGCTCCGGCTCAAGCCGGGCGGCCGCATCGAGGCCCGCGCCCGGGAGACCCTGGCCAAGGCCCGGGCGCTCCTGGAGGAGGTGGCGGCCGACGGGCTGATGGTGGCCATCGGCAAGGCCCGCTTCGGGGACGTGGCGCGCACCCCGGAGGGCGGCAAGGGGCTCTCCGGCGTGGTGGCGCGTGACCCCGCCTACTTCAACCCCTTCCTCGACGCGCTGGAGGGGCGGTGAGGGCCGCGGCGCTGGGGCTCCTGCTGCTCTCCGGCTGCGCCGGGCTGGGCGGGGCCGGCGGACCGCCGGGCAGCTTCGCCGACGCCGACGCCGGCGCGCCGGTGGTGGCGCCGGCCGGCCGCGAGGGCTGGCTGCGCTACACGGTGGGCGCCCTCAGCTTCGAGGCGCCGGCGGCCTGGAGCGCCGCCGGGGGGCTGCGGCGGGTCACGCTCGGCGCGGCCGGGGAGGCCCGGCTCGACGCCTGGGTGGTGGACGCCACCTTCGACGACGCTTTGGCCTGCCTGGCCGGCGCCGAGGAGTCGCTGCAGCGCGGCGCCGCCCAGCTCACCCGGGTGCGGCGCCACGCCTCCACCCTGGGCGGGCGGCCGGCCCTGATGCAGGAGGCCGACGCCGGGGGGTGGCACGGCTGGGCCTACGCCGCCTGCCACGGGGCGGTGCAGCACCGTCTCTTCTTCACCGGCCGCTCCCCCATCCCGGCCGCGCTGCTGGAGGACTTCCGGCTGGTGGTGAAGTCGGCCCGCCTGGGAGGTGCCACGTGAGCGCCCGCGGACCCGGGCCCGGCGAGCTGGTCCGCCCCTACGGCGACCGGCGCGACGACGGGGTGGTGCAGCTCTCCTTCGTGCTGCCGGTCCCGCCGGGCGAGCGGGCGCGGCAGGCCGCCCTGGAGGTGGCCCGCCAGATGAACCTGGAGCGGGTCCACGTGGCGGCCATGGAGGCCGCCGCCGAGGGCTACACCTTCTTCGTGGTCTACGCCCACACCGCGGCGGCGGTGGACTACGGCGCCCTGGTGGTGCCGGAGGTGCTGACCCGCAAGCGCGGCTTCGACGAGCTCAACGAGCTCTCGCTGCGCGAGGTGGGGCGCCGCATCGTGGTGCTGGGGGCCTGCACCGGCTCCGACGCCCACGCGGTGGGCATCGACGCCATCATGAACATGAAGGGGTTCGCCGGCGACTACGGGCTGGAGCGCTACCCCTGCTTCGAGGCCAGCAACCTGGGCGCGCAGGTGGAGAACGCCACGCTGGCCCGGGCCTGCCTGGAGCGCCGGGCCGACGTGGTGCTGGTGTCGCAGGTGGTGACCCAGCGCGACGTGCACAAGGAGAACGCGCGCCAGCTGCTCGACGAGCTGGAGCGGCTGGGGGTGCGCCGCCAGGTGGTGGCCCTGCTGGGCGGGCCGCGCATCGACCACGCGCTGGCGCTGGAGCTCGGCTTCGACGCCGGCTTCGGGCCCGGCACGCGCCCCTCCGACGTGGCCAACTACCTGGTGGCCGAGGTGCTGCGGCGCATGGGGAAGGTCTTCCACTGAGGGCGGCCGCCCGGGGACGGGCGGGCCGGCCCAGGAGGTGCGGGATGAAGGTGACGCTGCGGCTGCGGATGTCCCAGGCCGACGCCCACTACGGCGGGGCCCTGGTGGACGGCGCCAGGCTGCTGGCCCTCTTCGGCGACGTGGCCACCGAGCTGCTGGTGCGCCACGACGGCGACGAGGGGCTGTTCCGGGCCTACGACTCGGTGGAGTTCCTGGCCCCGGTGCACGCCGGGGACTTCGTGGAGGCCGAGGGGGAGATCGTCCGGGTGGGCGCCACCTCGCGCGCCATGCGCTTCGAGGCCCGCAAGGTCATCAGCCCGCGGGCCGATCTCAACGACAGCGCCGCCGACGTGCTGGCGACGCCGCTGGTGGTGTGCCGCGCCAGCGGCACCTGCGTGGTGCTCCGCGAGCGGCAGCGCGGCCAGTCCGGGGGGGCGTCCTATGGGTGAGCCGGTCATCATCGCCGCCGCCGTGGTCGGCGCGGAGGTCACCCGCGAGCAGAACCCGGCCGTGCCCTACACGCCGGAGGAGATCGCCGCGGCCGCCGTGGCGGCCTGGCGCGCCGGCGCGGCGGTGGTCCACCTGCACGCCCGCTGGCCGGACGGCCGCCCCTCGCAGGAGGCGGCCCACTTCCGCCGCATCGTGGACCTGATCCGCGACGCCGGCAGCGACCTGGTGGTGCAGTGCTCCACCGGCGGCGCGGTCGGCATGCCGCTCGAGGAGCGGCTCGGCTCCCTGGTGGCCGGCGCCGAGATGGGCACCCTCAACATGGGCACGCTGAACTTCGGCGACGAGGTCTTCGTCAACTCGCGCCGGGACATCGTGCGGGTGGCCACCCGCCTGCGGGAGCGCGGCCTGGTGCCGGAGTGCGAGGTGTACGACGCCGGCATGCTCGACACCCTGGCCTGGCTGCTCGCGCAGGGCCACCTGGCCCAGCCCTACCACGTGCAGTTCGTGCTCGGCGTGCCGGGCGGCATGGCCGGCACCGAGCGCAACCTGCGCTTCCTGGTCGAGGGGCTGCCCGAGGCGGTCCACTGGTCGGTGGCGGGCGTCGGGCGGGCCGAGCTGCCGCTGGCCGAGGTGGCGCTGCGGCTGGGCGGGCACGTGCGGGTGGGGCTGGAGGACAACCTCTTCGTGTCGAAGGGGGTGCTGGCCAGCGGCAGCGACCAGCTGGTGGCCGCCGCGGCCGCCCTGGCCGCCCGGGCCGGCCGGCCGCTGGCCACCCCGGCCCAGGCGCGGGCGCTGCTGGGGATCCGGTGAGCCGGCGCGATTGTCTCCCCGCGGCCGGCCCGACTCATGGTATGGGCGCCGACCCTGGCGTCGTCCTTGACGGCCCATGGTGGGCTCGCTAGCTTCCGGCAGCCAATCGAGGGGCGACACGACATGACCAAGGCGGACCTGATCGAGAAGGTGCAGGCGGCGCACGCCGACCTCTCGAAGCGGCAAGTGGCCCAGGTGGTTGACGCGATCTTCGAGCAGCTGGGCAAGGGGATCCGCAAGGACAAGCGGTTCGTCATGCCCGGGTTCGGCACCTTCTCGGTGAAGAAGCGGGCCGGCCGGGTGGGGCGGAACCCACGCACCGGCGCCGAGATCAAGATCGCGCCCACCAAGACGGTCGGCTTCAAGCCGGCGCCCGAGCTGAAGAAGGTCCTGTAGGTGCAGGGCCTGGCCGAGTGGCTGGCGGCCTTCCGCGAGGCGCACGAGAAGGCGCGGCGCGGCGCCCTGGGCGCCGGCGATCTGGCCGCCTACCGGTCCGGGCGCGACGAGCTGGCCCGGGCGCTGCTGGTGGGCCAGCAGCTCACCCTGGCGGCCGGGCAGACGCCGCGCCAGACCCTGCGGGTGGCCCGCGCCCTCCAGATCGAGCTGGTGGTGGCCGAGGTGCACGAGCGCACCGTCACGCTCGACCTGAGCACCGGCGGCTTCTCGGCGGCGCTCTCCAAGGCGCCGCCGCTCGGCGACGAGGTGGGGGTCACGCTGCGCCTCCCCGCCACCGATCCGCTGGCCTGCCGGGCGCGGGTCACCGACGTGCGCGCCATGGGCGGCCAGGCCCGGGTGTCGGCCCGCTTCACCGGGCTCCCGGCCAGCGAGCGCGAGCGGCTCGAGGTGTTCGTCTTCGACACCGTGCTGGCGCTGATCGGCCGGTAGGCGCCGGGCCGGCGCGGCGCCTGGGTCACGCCCCGGCCGCTCCAGGCGACCGGGGCCCGCTCCAGGCGGGGCTGGCCGGGGGACGGCCGCCCTGGACCTCAGCCCGCCGAGCTGCTGTCGTCGGCCAGCACGTAGCCGCGCTCGCCGGCGTCCGACTGGTCGAGGCCGGTCCACTCGTCCTGCTCCTCGGCGCGCAGCGGGGTGATGAAGCCCACCACCTTGAAGAGGACGAAGGACAGGGCGCCGGACCAGGCGAAGGTGACGAGCACGCCCAGCGCCTGCACGCCCAGCAGCCCCAGGCTGCCGTCGGCGCCGGCGCCGTTGACCGCCTTGCTGGCCAGCACGCCGGTCAGCAGCGCGCCCAGCGTGGCGGCCACGCCGTGCACCGCGAAGACGTCCAGGGAGTCGTCCAGGCCGAGCTTGGGGCGCAGCCGGACGGCGCCGAAGGAGGCCAGGGCCGCCAGGGAGCCGAGCAGCAGGCTGGAGAGCGGGGTGACGAAGCCGGCCGCCGGGGTGATGGCCACCATGCCGGCCACCGCGCCGGAGGCCAGGCCCACGCCGGACATCTTGCCGTGCTTGAAGAGCTCCACCAGGCCCCAGGTGAGCGCCGCGGCGGCCGGCGCCACGAAGGTGTTGGTGAAGGCGTAGGCCGCCAGGCCGTCGGCCGCCAGGGCGCTGCCGCCGTTGAAGCCGAGCCAGCCGAACCAGAGCAGGCCGGCGCCCAGGATGGCGAAGGGCACGTTGTGCGGCACCACCACCGGGGCGCGCAGGCCGCGCCGCTTGCCGAGCAGGATGGCCCCGACCAGCGCCGCCGCCGCCGCGTTGATGTGCACCACCGTGCCGCCGGCGAAGTCGAGCGCGCCCAGGTCGCGCAGCCAGCCGCCGGGGGCCCAGACCCAGTGGGCCACCGGCGTGTAGACCACCAGGCTCCACAGGGCCACGAAGAGCACGTAGGCCTTGATGCGCACCCGCTCCACGATGGCGCCGGAGATGAGCGCCGGGGTGATGACGGCGAACATGGCCTGGAAGAGCATGAAGGCCAGGTGCGGGATGGTGGCGGAGAGCGACGGCTCGGCCGCGCCGGTGACGCCGCCCAGCCCGGCCCAGGAGAGGCCGCCGATGAAGGCGTTCAGGCTGCCGCCCGGGGAGAACGAGAGGCTGTAGCCGACCAGCGTCCAGAGCACGCCCACGATGGCCATGCAGACGATGGACATGTTCATGGTGTGGACGACGTTCTTGGCGCGGACCAGGCCGCCGTAGAAGAAGGCCAGGCCCGGCGTCATGAGCAGCACCAGCCCGGCGGAGACCAGCACCAGCGCGGTGGCGCCGCTGTCGAGCGGGGGCGGGGCGTCGGCCTGGGCCAGGGCGAGCGCGGGGGCGGCGATGGCCAGGGCGGCGAAGAGCTTTCTCACGGGACCTCCGGGAACTGGGGGGTGGCGCAGCGGGTCCCCTGCTCCTGTGCAGCCACCGTGCCGACCTCACCCGGCCGGAGTTTCCCGTGTTCTCGCGGCGCCCTGGCCCGTGCTGCCCGACCACGCGGCAGCAAGCTGCCTCCCGTTCGCGCAGGCGCACCCCGCCGCGGGTCTGCTGCCTGGTGTCCGGGCGATCCCGGCGCGCCGCCGCGCGGGCAGGAGGCTCAGCGGACCGGCTTCTTCGCCGGCGCAGGCTTCTTGGGGGTGGCGGTGGCTGCTTTCCGGGACGTGATGGCCTTCTTGGCCGCCGCGCTGCCAGCCTTCGGTGCAGCGACCTTGCGGACCGGCGCCTTGGCCGGCTTGGTCACCTTTCCGAACGCGGAGGCCTTGGCCGCGGTGGGCTTGGCGCCCCTGGCGGGCGGGCTTGACGGCCTTGACGGCCTTGGCCGTGGCGGCCCTGGAAGGCCTGGCGGCGGGGGCGGGCGCCGGCGGCGGGGGCGGTGGGACCGCCGAGAGCGCCGGGGGGTCGTCGTCGCTGGCGCTCTGGAAGGGCGCCGGGGCGTCGAGGATGGCCCGGTAGCCGGCCCGGTCGCCCGCCATGGCCACGGCCGCCTGCTCGGCCCAGGTGCGGGCCCTGGCGTCCAGGTCCGCCACCGTGCCGAGCGCGGCGGTGGCGGCGGCGCGATCCCCGCTGCGCAGCTCGAGCGCCGCCAGGTGGAGCGCCGCGCGGGCGCGCTCGTTCACCGGCGTCTGCGCGTCGGCCACCAGCCGCCGCAGCGGGGCCAGGGCCTCGGCCAGCGGCACCTGGGACGCCAGCGCCAGCTTGGAGAGCCCGTAGGCGGAGCGCGGGTTCTGCGGCGAGGCGGCCAGGGCGGCGAGGTAGGCGGCGCGAGCCGCCGCCGGATCGCGGTGGAGGCGGCGGGCCAGGTCGCCCTGGAGCGCCTGCGCGGCCGCCAGGCCGGGATCGGTGGTGGTGGCCGCGTCCAGCGGCTCGACGCCGGCGGCCAGGTTGCCGGCCAGGAAGGCGATGCGCCCCTGCAGCGCGCCGTTCCAGGGGTGGCGGCCGGCGCGGCCGGCGTAGGTGGCGGCGTCGGCCACCATGCGCCGGCCCAGGAAGTTGGCCGCGGTGGCCAGGTTGGCGTAGTCCGGCACCTCGGCGGCCCGGCTCGGCTCGACCAGCAGGGCCTCGGCGCGGTCGGCCGCCTCGGGGTCGCGGTAGTCGGCCGCCAGCATGGCCAGGGCGAAGGCCCGCATGGAGCCGGCCTGCAGGGGATCGAGCTTGGCCAGCGGCTGCAGCAGGTCCGCGGCGCCGCGGAAGCCGGCGGCGGTGTCGAGCCGCAGCATGGCCTCCGCCTTGGGGAGCCCCTCGGCGAGGGCGCGGCCGCGCTGCAGGCTGCGGTAGCCGAGCAGGGCCGCCACGGCCAGGGCCAGCGCGGCCAGGCCCAGGCCAACCTTCAGCGCTCGCTGCCGTCCCGGCGGGCTGGTCGCTGGCTCCTGGCCCGGCTCGCCCGGGTCCTCCTCGGGTCCCACCGCCGCGGTGCGGCCCGACCGGCGCCGGGGCGCCCGTCCTTCGTCCAGCGCTGCGGGGGGGCCGTAGCCGTCGTCTTCCAGCGTGTCGTCCGGCTCGCCGGGCGGGAGGTCCGTGGGCATCGGCGGCATCCTACCGCAGGTGAAACGACGACGCCCGAACCGGGAGACCCGGCTCGGGCGCGTCCACTGCGCTCGCGGTGGAGGAAGGTGCTAGGCCTTCTCCTCCTTCTCGTCCGGGCGGGCCACGCCGGAGAGCACGTCGTTGACCGACGGGAAGCGCATGATCTCGCCACGCGCGATCCGCCAGGCCTGCTGCACGATCCACGAGAGGGAACGGTCCTGCCGGTTCGCCTCGGCCTGGATCTCGTTCAGCATGTCTTCGGGGAAGTAGAGTGACTGCTTGCGCTTGTCGGTGCCGGCCATCGATGCTCCCTGCAGTGTGGGATAGATAGTCCGGGACTTGTACGACGGGTGTCGTGGTCGGTCAAGGTATGCCGACCTCGGCGGGCGACGATCCGGCGGCCGCCAGGACGGCGCAACCTGCTGCAACACAAAGGAATGTCGTTGACCCACGGGACGGCGACTGGAGCCAGTGACGGCGGTCCGAGCGCAACGGCTGCGCTGCGCCGTGGGCTGGCGGACAAAAAAAGGGAGCCGGCATTGCTGCCGGCTCCCCGTGGGCCCAGAGGGGGAGGGGGGGGACCCCTAGGCCCTACGACCAAGACTCTAATCTGCTGTCGGGGTGGGAACAAGTGAAGGCGATCCATTTATTCCGCCGGGGTATTTCGGAGAGTCCGGCCCCGGGCCGGCCGGGCCGGCGCCCCGGACTTTCAGCGCCTGCTGACCCCTGTGATTCCGCCGATTTCCGCCGGACTCGTCGACCTCGGGCGGGGCCGGTCGCGGTGCGGGCGTGACCCGTACGCGGCGCAAAATGCGCGCCGGCGCGAGCCCGGCCGAGGGGGCACCGCTCGACCCGTATCCGGCCGCGGTGCTCGCCACCATCCGTGCCCGGCGCCTCGCCTCCCCGGCGACCTCGCTGCTCGTCGCCACCTCCGCCGGCCCGGACTCGACGGCGCTGCTGGCCGCGCTGGCGGCCCTGCGCGACCGCGGGGCGCTCGGGCCCCTGGCCGCCCTCCACGTGGATCACGGCCTGCGGCCGGACGGCGCGCTCGACGCGGCGGCGTGCCAGGAGGCCTGCCAGCGGCTCGGCGTGCCCTTCAACTCGGTGCGGGTCCAGGTGGCCCCCGGCAACGTGCAGGCCGAGGCCCGCCGGGCGCGCTACGCCGCGCTGGCGCGGGAGGCGGCCCGGGTGGGAGCCGACCGGATCGCCACCGGCCACACCCTCACCGACCAGGCCGAGACGGTGCTGCTGCGCCTGGCGCGCGGCGCCGGGGCGCGCGGGCTGGCCGGCATCCCGGCCCGTCGCGGGGCGCTGGTGCGGCCGCTGCTCGACCGCCCACGCGCCGAGGGGCTGGCCTACCTGGCCCGCCTGGGCCTGGCCTTCCGGGAGGACCCCAGCAACGCCACCCCCCGCTTCGCCCGCAACCGGGTGCGCCAGCGGCTCTGGCCGCTGCTGCTCGAGCTGAACCCGGCGGCCGAGGCCGCCCTGGGGCGCGCCGCCGGGCTGCTGCGGGACGACGAGCGGGCGCTGGCGCGGCGGGCGCGCGCGGTGGTGGAGGGCGCAGGTGGGCCGGCGGCCGGGGTGCCGGTGGCCCGGCTCCTGGCGGAGCCCCGGGCGGTGCGGCGGCGGGTGGTGCGCCGCCTGGTCGGCCGGCGGGCCGAGCTCGGGGCGGCCCACGTGGAGGTGGTGCTGGCGCTCCTGCGGCGAAAGCGCGCGGGTCGCGCCGGCCTGCCCGGCGGGCTGGAGGCGGTGGTGGCCGGGGGCCTGCTGCGGATCCGGCCCGTCGCCGCGCCGGCCGGGCCGGCGCTGGCGCCGGTGGAGGTGCCGGGCCCGGGCACCTACCCTCTGCCTGGCCTGGGGCTCGCCGCCGAGGTGGCCGCGCCCGCCGCCGCCGCGCTGCCATGGCCGCTCTGGCTGCGCACCCGGCGCCCGGGCGACCGCCTGCGCCCGGCCGGCGGGGCCGGCGGCAAGAAGCTCAAGGCCTGGCTCATCGACCGGAAGGTGCCGCGGGAGGCGCGCGACCGGCTGGTGCTGCTGGCCGACGCCGGCGGCGCGGTGCTGGCCATCCCGGCGCTCGGGGTGCTGGCCGCCGGCCTGCCCGCCGGCGTCGCCGTCCGGCTGGTCCCGGCGACGTGACGTGCTGCGCCGGCCGGCCCGGGCTGCTATAACCGTTCCCTGTCCTTCACCTTCCCCGCCGAGGTCCGAGCCCCTTGAAACAGTCCTACAAGACCGCCCTGCTCTGGGTCTTCCTCATCGTGATGTTCATCGCGCTGTGGAAGGTGTTCGACCAGAAGGGGACGCAGATCAAGACCTACAACTGGTCCCAGTTCGACGCCAAGGTGAAGGCGGGCCAGGTGAAGGACGTGGTGGTGAAGGAGCTCGAGTACAGCGGGCACCTCGCCGACGGCACCGAGTTCACCACCACCGGCCCGCTCGACGCCTCCGCCACCATCGCCAAGGACCTGCTCGAGAAGGGCGTCACGCTCAGCTACGCCAAGCCCGACCAGGGCTCGCTCTGGGTGCAGGTGGCCCTGCAGTGGCTGCCGCTGGTCTTCATCTTCCTGCTCTTCTTCTTCTTCATGCGGCAGCTCCAGTCGGGCGGGGGCAAGGCCATGAGCTTCGGCAAGTCGCGCGCCAAGCTGATGACCGAGCACCACAACAAGATCACCTTCTCCGACGTGGCCGGCATCGACGAGTCCAAGGACGAGCTGGAGGAGATCATCTCCTTCCTCAAGGACCCGAAGAAGTTCACGCGCCTGGGCGGCCGCATCCCCAAGGGCGTGCTGCTGATGGGCCCGCCGGGCACGGGCAAGACCCTGCTGGCGCGCGCCGTGGCCGGCGAGGCCGGGGTGCCCTTCTTCTCCATCTCCGGCTCCGACTTCGTGGAGATGTTCGTGGGCGTGGGCGCCAGCCGGGTCCGCGACCTCTTCGAGCAGGGCAAGAAGAACGCCCCCTGCATCATCTTCATCGACGAGATCGACGCGGTGGGCCGCCACCGCGGCGCCGGCCTGGGCGGCGGCCACGACGAGCGCGAGCAGACCCTCAACCAGCTGCTGGTGGAGATGGACGGCTTCGAGTCGAACGAGGGCGTCATCCTGGTGGCCGCCACCAACCGGCCCGACGTGCTCGACCCGGCCCTGCTGCGCCCGGGCCGCTTCGACCGGCGCATCGTGGTGCCCCGCCCGGACGTCAACGGCCGGCTCGGCATCTTCAAGGTCCACACCAAGAAGGTCCCCATGGACCCCAACGTGGACCTGCTCTCCATCGCCAAGGGGACGCCCGGCTTCTCCGGCGCCGACATCGAGAACCTGGTCAACGAGGCGGCCCTCTTCGCGGCCCGCCGCAACCAGGAGAAGGTGACCGGCCCCGACTTCGAGTACGCCAAGGACAAGGTGCTGATGGGCAGCGAGCGCCGCTCCATGGTCATCTCCGACCGGGAGAAGCGGACCACGGCGGTGCACGAGGCCGGCCACGCGCTGGTGGCGCGCATCATCCCGGGCACCGACCCGGTCCACAAGGTCACCATCATCCCGCGCGGCCGCGCCCTGGGGCTGACCCAGCAGCTGCCCCAGGAGGACCGGCTCAACATCAACCAGGAGTTCGCCCTCAACCAGATCGCCATCCTCATGGGCGGCCGCATCGCCGAGGAGCTGACCTTCAACCAGAAGACCACCGGCGCCGGCAACGACATCGAGGTGGCCACCGGCCTGGCCCGCAGCATGGTCTGCGAGTGGGGCATGAGCGAGAAGATGGGGCCCCTGGCCTTCGGCAAGAAGGAGGGCGAGGTCTTCCTGGGCCGCGAGATGTCCACCGTGCAGGCCTTCTCGGCCGAGACGGCGCGCGACATCGACGCCGAGGTGCACCGCATCGTCATGGAGCAGTACGACCGGGCCCGGAAGATCCTGGAGGGGCACCGCGACGTGCTGGCCAAGATCGCCGACGCGCTCATCGAGTACGAGACGCTCGACACCGCCGACATCGAGGTGCTGATGGGCAGCGGCACCATCACCCGCCCGCCCCCGGCCAAGCCCATGGCCACCACCGTGGTGGGCGACAAGAAGAAGGGCGGGCTGCTCGACCCGGTCGGCGGCGTGCCGGCGGCGGGCAAGGCCTGAGGCGCGCCCCGCCCCGCGGCGGTCGCGCGGGGCGGCGGCGAGGGAGCGCACATGCGGCTTCGGATCGGGGCCAGGCTCTTCGAGGGGCCCGGCCCCTTCCTCATGGGGGTGGTGAACGCCACCCCGGACTCCTTCTCCGACGGCGGGCGCTTCCTCGACCCGGACGCCGCGGTGGCGCAGGCCGAGCGGCTGGCCGAGGAGGGGGCCGACCTGGTGGACCTGGGCGGCGAGTCCACCAGGCCGGGCGCGGCCCCGGTGGCGGCGGCCGAGGAGCGGCGGCGGGTGGTGCCGGTCATCGAGCGGCTGCGCGCCCGCGGCTTCACGCTGCCCATCTCCATCGACACCAGCAAGGCCGAGGTGGCCCGGGCGGCGCTGCAGGCCGGGGCCGACCTGGTGAACGACGTGGCCGGGCTGGCCGACCCGGCGCTGGCCGCGGTGGTGGCCGAGGCCGGCGTGCCGGTGGTGCTCATGCACCTGCGCGGCACCCCGGCCACCATGGACGGGCTGGCCGGCTACGCCGACCTCATGGGCGAGGTGGCGGCGGAGCTGCGGGCGGCGCAGGCGCGCGCCGAGGCGGCCGGCATCCCGGCCGGGCGGATCATCCTCGACCCCGGCCTGGGCTTCGCCAAGACGCCCGAGCAGAGCCTGGAGCTGCTGGCGCGGGTGGGCGAGCTCCGGGCCCTGGGCCGGCCGCTGCTGGTGGGGCCGTCGCGCAAGCGCTTCATCGGGCACGCCACCGGCGCCCCGGTGGAGGCGCGCCTGCCGGGCACGCTGGCGGCGGTGACCGCCTGCGTGCTGGCCGGCGTGGAGCTGCTGCGGGTGCACGACGTGGCGCCGGCCCGGCAGGCGGCCCTGCTGGCGGCGGCGCTGCGCGACCGGCGGGCTGGCGGTCCGGCGGCGCTGCGGTAGCATGCGGCACCCCATGGCCGCCCGACCTCCCACGCCCCGCCGCTCCCCCGCCGCCACGACCCCCGCCGCCGCCCCGCGCCGCCTCTTCGGCACCGACGGGGTCCGCGGCGTGGCCAACGTCCACCCCATGACCGCCGAGATGGCGCTGCAGCTGGGGCGGGCGCTGGCCTACGTGGTGCGCCGCGGGCCGCACCGCCACCGCATCGTCATCGGCAAGGACACCCGCCTCTCCGGCTACATGCTGGAGACCGCCATCGCCTCGGGCATCTGCTCCATGGGCGTGGACGTGATGCTGTCCGGGCCGCTGCCCACCCCGGGCATCGCCTTCCTGACGCAGTCGATGCGCGCCGACGCCGGGGTGGTCATCAGCGCCAGCCACAACCCCTACCAGGACAACGGCATCAAGTTCTTCTCGCGCGACGGCTTCAAGCTGCCGGACGAGACCGAGCTGCAGATCGAGCGGCTGGTGCTGGACGGCGCCGCCGGCGGCGACGGCGCCGAGGACTTCCAGGCCCTGCGCCCCACCGCCACCCGCATCGGCAAGGCCAAGCGGGTGGACGACGCCATCGGGCGCTACGTGGTCTTCCTCAAGTCGCTCTTCCCCAAGGACCTGACCCTGGACGGCCTCACGGTGGTGGTGGACTGCGGCCACGGCGCCGCCTACCACGTGGCCCCGGCGGTGCTGGAGGAGCTGGGCGCCCGGGTGGTGGCGCTCAACGTCAAGCCGGACGGCAAGAACATCAACGACCGCTGCGGCGCGGTGCACCCCGAGGGCATGGCCAGGGCCATCCTGCGCCACAAGGCGCACCTCGGCATGGCGCTCGACGGCGACGCCGACCGGGTCATCCTGGCCGACGAGCGCGGCCGCATCGTGGACGGCGACGCCATCATGGCGGTGGTGGGCCGGGCCATGCTGGCCCGCGGCACCCTCGCCAAGAAGACGGTGGTGGCCACGGTGATGTCGAACCTGGGGCTGGAGCGCGCGCTCCGGCCGGTGGGCGGCAAGGTGGTGCGCACCGCGGTGGGCGACCGGGCCGTGGTGGAGGCCATGCGGACCCACGGCTACAACTTCGGCGGCGAGCAGTCGGGGCACCTGGTGTTCCTGGACCACGTCACCACCGGCGACGGCGTGGCGGCGGGCCTGAACGTGCTGGCGGTGATGGCCCGCGGCGGCCGGCCGCTCTCCGAGCTGGCCACCTGCTTCGAGCCCATGCCGCAGACCCTGGTGAACGTGCCGGTGAGCCGGAAGCTGCCGCTCGGCGAGCTGCCCGCGGTGCAGAAGGCCATCGCCGCCGTCGAGAAGGCGCTGGGCGCCTCGGGGCGGGTGCTGGTGCGCGCCTCCGGCACCGAGAACAAGCTGCGCGTGCTGGTGGAGGGCCCGGACGCGGCCCGGGTGAAGGCCCACGCCGAGGCCATCGCCGCCGAGATCAGCCGGGCGATGGGGTAGGATCCGATCATGCCAGCCAGACTGGGAGTCAACGTCGATCACGTGGCCACCTTGCGGCAGGTGCGCCGCGCCGCCTACCCGGACCCGGTGGCGGCCGCGCTCATGGCCGAGCTGGCCGGCGCCGACCAGATCACCATCCACCTGCGCGAGGACCGGCGGCACATCCAGGACCGCGACCTGCAGGTGCTGCGGCGCACCGTCACCACCCGCCTCAACCTGGAGATGGCGGTGGCGCAGGAGATGCTGCGCACCGCCTACGAGGTGAAGCCGGACATGGTGACCCTGGTGCCGGAGCGGCGCGAGGAGCTGACCACCGAGGGCGGCCTGGACGTGGTGAGCGGGCGGGAGCCGGTCCGCAAGGCGGTCAAGACGCTGCGCGACGCCGAGATCGAGGTCTCGCTCTTCATCGATCCGGACCTCGACCAGGTCAAGGCGGCCCACCGGGCCGAGGCCCACGCCGTGGAGCTGCACACCGGCCGCTACTGCGACGCCCGGCTGGCCTCCGACCGGCGCCGCGAGCTGAACCGCATCCTCGACGCGTGCAAGGCGGCCGCCAAGCTGGGGCTCAAGGTGGCGGCCGGCCACGGCCTCAACTACCAGAACGTGCTGCCGGTGGCGGCCATCGCCGAGATCGAGGAGCTCAACATCGGCCACGCCATCGTGGCCCACGCCGTGCTGGTGGGCATGGAGCGGGCGGTGCGCGAGATGAAGGGGCTGCTGCGGCAGGCGCGCCCGTGATCGTCGGCCTCGGCATGGACCTGGTGGAGATCGGGCGGCTGGCCCGCATCCTGGACGGGCCGCCGGGCCGGGCCGAGCGGTTCCTGCAGCGCATCTTCACCCCGGCCGAGCGGGCCACCTGCGAGCCCAGGCGCGACCGGGCCACCGCCTACGCGGCGCGCTGGGCGGCCAAGGAGGCGGCCTACAAGGCGCTGGGCGGCGCGCCCGGGGCCCGCTGGACCGACTTCGAGGTGGTGCGGGCCGAGGGCGGCGCCCCGCGGCTGGTGCTGGCCGGCGCGGCCGCCGAGGCCGCCCGGGCCATCGGCGCGACCCGGCAGCACCTGACCCTGACGCACGACGGGGGCATGGCGGCGGCCACGGTGATCCTGGAGGCGCCGTGAGGCTGGTGGGGGCCGCCGAGATGCGGGCCATCGACCGCGCCGCCATCGAGGGGCTGGGCGTGCCCTCGCTGGCGCTGATGGCGCGGGCCGGCGCGGCGGTGGCCTCGGCCGCGGCGGCGCTGGCGGGCTCCGCCGGCCGCTGCGTGGTGGTGAGCGGCGGCGGCAACAACGGCGGCGACGGCTGGGTGGCGGCCAGGCTGCTGCACCAGGCCGGCCGCGCGGTGCGGCTGCTGGCGGTGATGGACCCCGGCGCGCTCGGCGGCGACGCCGCGGCGGTGGCGGCGCAGGCGCAGCAGGCCGGCGTGCCCTGGGCGCCGCTGGTCCCCGGCGCGCCGCTCCCGGCCGGGCCGGGCGACGTGGTGATCGACGCCCTGCTCGGCACCGGGCTTGCCCGGCCGCTGGAGGGGGCCTTCGCCGCCGCCATCACCCGCATCGCCGAGGCCCGCGCCGCCGGGGCCCGGGTGCTGGCGGTGGACGTCCCCTCCGGCCTGTCGGCCGACACCGGGCGCCCGCTCGGCCCCTGCGTGGCGGCCGACGCCACCGTGACCTTCGCCTTCCAGAAGCGCGGGCTGGTGCTGCAGCCCGGGGCCGCGCTGGCGGGGGCCGTCACGGTGGCGGACATCGGCCTCCCCGCGGCGGCGGCCGACCAGGTGGAGATCGGCTGCGAGCTGCTGGAGGAGGCGGCGGCCCGGGCGCTGGTGCCGGCGCGCGGCGCCGACGCGCACAAGGGCGACGCCGGGCGGCTGCTGGTGGTGGCCGGCTCGGCCGGCAAGGCCGGCGCGGCCCACCTGGCGCTGCTCGGGGCCCTGCGCGGCGGCGCCGGGCTGGTGACCCTGGCGGCCCGCGCCGAGGTGCTCGGACCGGCGCTGGCCGGCCGGCCGGAGGCGATGAGCGCGGCGCTGGCGGGACAGGGGGCGCTGGGCCACGCCGACCTGCCGGCGCTGCTGGCGGCCGGGCGCGACGCCGACGCGCTGGTGGTGGGGCCCGGCATCCCGCGCGGCGAGGAGACCGGCGCGCTCCTGCTGGCCCTGCTGGAGGCGCTGGCGGTGCCCGCGGTGCTCGACGCCGACGCCCTCAACGCCCTGGCGGAGCTGCCGGGGTCGCTGGGCCGGCTGGCGGCGCTGCCGGCGCCGCTGGTGCTGACGCCGCACCCCGGCGAGATGGCCAGGCTGTGCGGGCTGGAGGTGGCCGCGGTGCAGGCCGACCGCATCGGCCTGGCGGCGGCGCGGGCGCGGGCCTGGGGCGTGGTGGTGGTGCTGAAGGGCGCGGGCACCGTGGTGGCGGGCCCGACCGGGCCGGCGGCCGTGGTGCCGACCGGCAACGCGGGGCTGGCCACCGGCGGCACCGGCGACGTGCTGGCCGGGCTGTGCGGCGCCCTGCTGGCGGGCGGCCTGCCGGCCCTCGACGCGGCGCGGGCCGCGGCCTGGGTGCACGGCGCCGCGGGCGACCTGGTGGCGGCGCGGGTGGGGCAGCGCGGCCTGGTGGCCGGCGACCTGGGCGAGGCCATCGGCCAGGTGTGGGCGCGATGGGGCCGGTAGCCTCCGGCGCGCCGATCCCGCTGCTGACCCGCTCCGCCGCGGCCACGGCGCGGCTGGGGCGGCGGCTGGGGGCCCTGCTGCAGCCCGGCGACGTGGTGGCGCTGGTGGGTGACCTCGGCGCCGGCAAGACCCAGCTGAGCCGCGGCGCCTGCGAGGGGGCGGGCGTGGCGCCGGGCGACGTGTCGTCGCCCACCTTCGCCATCGTGCAGACCTACCGGGGCCGGCTCCCCATCCACCACGCCGACCTGTACCGGGTGGGCGACCTCGACGAGCTCTACGCCACCGGCTTCATGGACCTGGTGGGTGGCGAGGGGGCGCTGCTGGTGGAGTGGGCCGACCGGGTGGCTGGCTGGCTGCCGCCCGGGCACCTGCTGGTGACGCTGGAGGAGGTCGCGGGCCACCCCTCGTCGCGCCGCCTCACCCTGCGGGCGGCGGGCGCGCGGCACCAGGCGCTGGCGGCGGGGCTGGCGGGGCGCTGAGGCGGCGGCCGGGCCCGCGCTGGGCGCCGCGGCTATAGCTCCACCCGCCATGATCGAGATCCTCGACTGCCACCTCGACGTGGTCCTGCCGGTGGGCCAGCACCCGCACTGCCTGGTGGCGCAGCTCCCCAACCGGCTCAGGCGCTCCGAGGTCGGCTTCCAGGTGGCCGATCCGGCGGCGCAGTGGCGCTCGGCGCGCTCGGTGCTCGAGGCGGTCGCCAGCGGCGAGGGCGGCCTGGGCAAGCTGCACTTCCTGGTCCTGCCCGAGGGCTGCCTGCCGCTGGCCCACCTCGACGACCTGCTGGCCTTCCTGGGCGAGCGCTTCCGCCCCAGCACCGTGACGATGTTCGGGCTGGAGCACGTGACGCTGCGGACCTACCGGGCGCTCCTGGAGCGGTTCCGCGAGGACAACCCGGCGGCCCTGGAGCGGGTGCAGCGCGACCTGGCGGGCGGCAGCGCCGAGGAGGCCCCGGTCAACCTCTGCTGCGTGGCCGTCAAGGAGGAGGGCGGCCGCCTGCGGGTCTTCCTGGAGGCCAAGGGCCACCCGTTCCACGGCGAGGAGTTCCTCGACAAGAACCGCGACCTCTACCAGGGGCAGCACGTCTACGCCTTCCAGTGCCGCTCCGCCTACACCTTCATGGTCCTGATCTGCCTCGACTACCTGTACCGGGACCTCTACGGCTCCAACATCCGGCGCATCATCGACCACGCCGATCAGCGGTTCTTCGCCACCCGGCAGACGCTCGACGCGCTCTTCGTGATCCAGTGCAACCCGAAGCCGGAGCACCGCGCCTACCGCGAGATCCTGAGCGGGTTCTACGGCGAGTACCTCGAGGACACGCCCGGCGTGCGCGGCACGGTGACCGTGTTCGGGAACTGCTCGGCCGAGAGCGTCATCGAGGGGACGAGCGGGGAGGCGACCTTCGGCGTCTCGTCGGCGGTCATCGGGAGCCGCCACCGCCTGGCCAGGGTGGAGCTGTCCGAGTTCAGCACCGACGACTACGGCGGGGCCCCGCTCTACCGCCTCCGCTTCGGCACCGCGACCCGCCTCTACTACTTCAACCTGCCGCTGCACCACGAGGGTGATCCGCGCTCCACCCGGGCCCCGCTCAAGGTGCACGGCATCCTGCGGCCCACCACGGCGGGCGGGTGGCTCCGGATGAGCGGCGACGAGATCCTGCAGGGGCCCGAGGGCAGCGGGGCCGCCTGACCGCGCCGCGGGCCGACCCGGCCCACCCCGCCTGCCCCGCCTGCCACCCCGCCGGGGGGCCGACGCCGCGATAGATCGATTCCCGGGCTCGTGCGTAGATCCCCCTCGCCACCCCTGGAGGAGCACCCATGCGCCCGCCGCTGCCCGCCCTCGCCCGCCGCCTCACCCTGGCCGCCCTGGTCACCTGCCTGGCGCTGCCCGCGCCGGCCCGCCCCGCCGACCTCAGGGCCACCTCGCGGGTGGACGCGGTCACCGTCTACCGCGCCTGGGCCCGGGTGACCCGCCTGGCCCGGGTCGAGCTGCCGGCCGGCGACTCCCGGGTGCTGCTCACCGGCCTGCCGCCCGGGCTGGACGACGAGTCGATCCGGGTGGAGGGGAAGGGGACCGCCCGGGCCAGGGTCTTCGGCGTCACCGCCGAGCCCTTCACCGCCGCCGAGGCGGCGGCCCCCGAGGTGCGCGCCGCCGAGGACCGGGTCGAGGCGCTGGAGGCCGACGACCGGGCCCTCGACGACCGCGTCGCGGCGGCGCGGGCCCGCGGCAAGTTCGCCGAGTCGCTGCGGGCCAGCTACTCGGAGGAGCGGGCCAAGAACCTGGCGGTGCGCGGCGTCAGCGCCCGCGAGTGGGCCGACCTGCTCGCCTTCGTGGACGGGCAGCTGGCCGGCGCCGCCGCCGAGGTGCGCAAGGCCGAGGCCGGCAAGCGCGACCTGGCGCGCCGGCTGGCGGCGGCCCGCGCCGACCTCGAGAAGCTGAACGCCAAGCGCGGCGAGACCACCAAGGTGGTGGCGGTGGAGGTCTCGGCCGAGCGGGCCGGGTCGCTGGAGGTGGCGGTGAGCTACCTGGTGGGCAGCGCCTCCTGGCAGCCGACCTACGACGCAAGGCTGCTGCCCGAGGCCGGGCAGGTGGAGCTGACCTTCCTCGGCACGGTGAGCCAGCAGACCGGCGAGGACTGGGCCGAGGCCCGGCTGACGCTGTCGACCGCCGAGCCCTCGCGCGGCCTGTGGGTGCCCGAGCTCGAGTCCCTCTGGCTGCAGAAGGCGCCGCCGCCGCGCCCGCTGCGCAGTCCCATGCCGATGGCCGCCGCCCCGGCCGAGCTGAGGCGCGACAAGGCGATGGGCCAGCTGGCGGAGGCCGACGCCGTGGCGCGCGAGGAGGTGGCGCTGGAGGCCCCGGTGGCCGAGGTGGCCCAGGGGCTGCTGGCGGCCACCTTCACCGCCCCGCGCCGCGAGACGGTGGACGGAGCGGGCAGGGCCCGCACGGTGACGCTGGCCCGCTACACCCTGGCCGCCCAGGTGAGCCGCACCGCGGCGCCGCGGGTCGACCCGGCCGCCTACCTGACCGCCACCGTGCAGAACGACACCGGCGTGCCGCTGCTGCCCGGGCTGGCCCGCGTCTCGGTGGGCGACGAGCTGGTGGGGCGCGCGCCGCTCGACGCCACCCCGCCGGGCGGCGAGCTCAAGCTGGCCTTCGGCGCCGACGGGCGGGTCGAGGTGGAGCGGCGGGTGGTGGAGCGCCGCCACGAGACGGCCGGCCTGATCTCCAAGGAGGACGTCATCCGCTACCGGGTGCGGACCACCGTGAAGAACCGCTACGCCGCCGCCACCGTGGTGCGCCTGCTCGACCTGGTGCCGGTGAGCCGCGACGAGGCCATCAAGGTGAAGGTGCTCGACGGCACCACCCCCGCCACCCGGGAGGATCCCGAGCGGCCGGGCGTCCGCGTCACCGAGGTGACCCTGGGGCCCAAGGCGGAGCAGGTGCTGGAGCTGCGCTACGAGGTCCGGTTCCCGCGCGGGATGGTGGTGCAGGGGCTGGAGTAGCGGCCGCGGCCGGCCGGGAGGCGGCCTCAGCGCCTCCGGCCGGCCGGCAGCAGGGCGCCCCGCACCACCCGCTGGCCGTCGTCGGTCCCCACGAAGCCGCCCTCCGGCACCACCCGCCAGGCCACCCGCCCGATGGGCTCGCTGGCCACCACGAAGGCGTGCTCCGGGCCGAGGCCGGCCGCCAGGTGGAGGTCGCGGCCGCGCCGGCAGGCGGCCAGCACCCGGCCGTCGGAGACCAGGAAGTTGAGCGAGGAGGGCCGCTCGGCGCCCGCGTCGGCCAGCCGCGCCACGGTGGCGGTGGTGGCGGCCAGGGCGGCGCGCACGTCGGCCAGGGTGGCGCGGTCGAGGCGGCAGCGGGCCGAGAGGCGCGACAGGAAGACCAGGAAGCAGCGCTCGCTGTCGGTCTCGCCGCGCAGGGCGGCGCGCAGCGGGCGGTCGATCTCGGCCTCCACGGCGGCGCGGACGCTGGCGGAGCGCCGCCAGCGGGCCACCGTTCCGTTGTGGGCGAAGAGCCAGCGGCCGAACACGAACGGGTGGGTGTTCACCTCGGCCACCGGCCCCACGCTGGCGTCGCGCACGTGGGCCACCACCACCCGCGAGCGGGCCGCCCGGGCCGCCTCCACGAAGGCCTGGTCGGCGTGGGCCGGCAGCAGCCCGCGCCGCACCTCGACGCGGGCCCCGCGGTACCAGCCGACGCCCCAGCCGTGCGGGTGCCGGTGGCTCTGGAAGCGCAGCGCGTTGTGGCCGCTGCAGAGCGCCTCGCAGCGGTCGAGGTCGGGCGGCGCATGCTGGCCGAAGAGGCGGCACATGGAGGCCCCCACCATAGCAGCGGCGCTGGCCCGCCGCGCCACGTCTGCTAGGATGCGCGCCCCTCATGTCCGACCGGGCCTTCATCGCGGCGCTGCGCCTCCTCCCCAAGAACGCCCTGTCGCGGCTGGTGGGGCGGCTCACCGACGCGCCCCTGCCGCGCCCGGTGCTGCAGGGCGCCATGCGGGCCTTCGCCCGCGCCTACCGGATCGACCTCGGCGAGAGCCCGCCGCTCGAGACCTACCCCACCTTCGGCCGCTTCTTCGCCCGGCCGCTCCTGCCTGGCCTCCGGCCCATCGCCCCGGGCGAGCAGGTGGTGGTCTCGCCGGTGGACGCGCTGGTCTCCGAGGCGGGCCTGGCCACCGCCGGGCGGCTGGTGCAGGCCAAGGGGATCGACTACGGCGTGGGCGCGCTGCTGGGCGACGCCGCGCTGGGCCAGGCCTTCGAGGGCGGGGCCTGGGCCACGCTCTACCTCTCGCCGCAGGACTACCACCGCATCCACTTCCCGCTGGGCGGCCGCGTCACCGGCTGGCGCTACGTGCCGGGCCAGCTCTGGCCGGTCAACGCCGCCTCGGTGCGCAGCGTGCCCGGGCTCTTCACGGTGAACGAGCGGCTGGTGACGCTGCTCGACACGCCGCTGGGCGCCGTGGCGGTGGTCGCGGTGGGGGCCACGGTGGTGGGCCGGGTGCGCGCCACCTTCGATCCCGCGGTGCCCTGCACCGACCGGCCGGGCGCGGTGGTGCAGGCGGGCCGCTACGCCGAGCCGCTGCCGGTGGAGAAGGGCGCCGAGCTGGGCGCCTTCGAGATGGGATCCACCGTCATCCTGGTCTTCTCGCCGGGGCGCGTGGCCCTCGACCCGCGGCTGGCGCCGGGCGCCCGGGTGCGGGTGGGCCAGGCCATCGGCGGCCCGGCGGCCGGCGGGGCGCGGTGACCGGCCGGACGCGCCGGGACAGGTGAGGCCAGGATGAGCGCGAAGATCAGCGGCGTGAAGGGGATGAACGACGTCCTGCCCGGCGAGGTGGGGCGCTGGCAGGAGCTGGAGGCGGTGGCCCGCGAGGTCTTCGCCCTGTACGGCTACCGCGAGGTGCGCACCCCGGTGGTGGAGCCGCACGCCCTCTTCGCCCGCGGCGTGGGCGAGGCCACCGACATCGTCTCCAAGGAGATGTACGTCTTCGAGGACAAGGGCGAGGAGCGGCTGGCGCTGCGGCCCGAGGGGACGGCCGGCACGGTGCGCGCCTTCATCGAGCACGGCGTCTACGTGGAGGGGCCGCAGAAGTGGTTCTACATGGGCCCCATGTTCCGGCGCGAGCGGCCGCAGAAGGGGCGCTACCGGCAGTTCCACCAGATCGGCTGCGAGGCCTTCGGGGTGGCCGAGCCGCTCATCGACGCCGAGCAGATCGCCATGCTGGAGGACTACCTGGCTCGCCTGGGCGTGGTGGCCACCCTCAAGCTCAACTCGGTGGGCGACCCGGCCTGCCGCCCGGCCTACCTGGCCGAGCTGCGCGGCTACCTCGGCGAGCACGCCGCCGCCCTGTGCGCCGACTGCCGCGAGCGGACCACCAAGAACCCGCTGCGGGTGCTCGACTGCAAGGTGCCCACCTGCCAGCCGGTGCTGGAGCAGGCGCCGCGCCTGGCCGACCGGCTCTGCCAGGGGTGCCGCGACCACTTCGCCGCGGTGAAGGCCGGGCTCGACGCCCTCGGGGTGCGCTACCAGGTGGAGCCGCGGCTGGTGCGCGGGCTCGACTACTACGTCCGCACCGCCTACGAGTTCACCTCCGACGCCCTGGGCGCGCAGTCGGCGGTGGCCGGCGGCGGGCGCTACGACGGGCTGGTGGAGACGCTGGGCGGGCCGCCCACCCCGGGCATCGGCTTCGCCCTCGGGGCCGAGCGGCTGGCGCTGATCCTGGAGGCGCTGAAGCGCCCGGTGCCGGTGCGGCGGCCGGAGGTCTTCTTCGTGGCCATCGACGAGCAGGGCACCCGCGCCGCGCTGACCCTGGCGGCCGGCCTGCGCAAGGCCGGCATCGCCTGCGACCTGGACGGGCGCGGCGGCAAGCTGCCCCGCCAGTTCAAGCAGGCCGAGCGGGTCGGGGCCCGCTACGCGCTGGTGCTGGGCGGCAACGAGGTGGCCGCCGGCCAGGCCAAGCTGAAGGACCTGGCCACCCGCGAGGAGCGGCCGGTGGCCCTGGCCGACCTGGCCGCCGCCCTGACCCGGCAGACGTGAGCCGCGTCCCTGGATCAGGGGGGCTGCGCGGCGGACCGGGGCTCGGGCACCATCCGGGGGTGACCGCTCCCGCCCTGGCCGGCGCCCTGGCCGCCCTGCTGCTCCTGGCCGGCCCGGCGCGGGCCGACGAGGAGCTGGAGCTGGGCCAACCGGCGCCCGGCTTCTCCCTCAAGACCCTCAACCCCGAGGTGGCCGGGGCGGCCTGGTTCCGGCTCGACCAGTGGGTGGGAGACGAGCCCGACGACCCCGACGCCCGGCTGGTGCTGATCAGCTTCTTCGCCTCCTGGTGCGGCCCCTGCCAGAAGGAGCTGGCCGCGCTGGTGGACCTCGACGCCCGGTTCCGGGCCGGCGGCCTGCGGGTGGTCTCGGTCAGCATCGACCGCGACGAGGCCGGCCTGGAGGCGGCCCGCCGCATGGCGGTGGCCGCGCGGGTCCGCTTCCCGGTGCTCTCCGACCGCTTCAACGTGCTGGCGCGCCGGTACCTGGGCGAGCAGTCCCCGCTGCCCTCGCTCTTCCTGGTGGCGCGCGACGGCGCCGTGCTGCGCATCGAGAAGGGCTACGCCCGGGAGGCCGCCGCCTCGCTGGCCGGCGAGGTGCAGGCCGCGCTGGCGTGCCCGCGCGGCGCCGCGGCCGCGCCGTGACCCGGCTGCTGGTCATCGGAGGGCCGACCGCCTCCGGGAAGACGGCGCTGGGCGTGGCGCTGGCGGGGCGGGTGGGCGGCGAGATCGTCGGCGCCGACTCCCAGCAGCTCTACCGGACGCTCGACGTGGGCACCGCCAAGCCCACCGCGGCCGAGCGGGCCGCCGCCCCCCACCACCTGCTCGACGTGGCAGAGCCCGGGGCGGGGATGGACGCGGCCCGCTTCGTGGCCCTGGCCGACCAGGCCATCGAGGGCATCGCGGCCCGCGGCGCGCTGCCCATCGTGGTGGGCGGCACCGGCCTCTACCTGCGGGCGCTGCTGCACGGGGTGGTGGACGCCCCCGGGCGCGACCCGGCGCTGCGGGCCCGGCTGGAGGCGGAGGCCGCCGCCCTGGGGAGGCCGGCGCTGCACGCCCGGCTGGCGGCGCTCGACCCGGCCGCGGCCGCCCGCATCGGCCAGAACGACCTGGTGCGCATCGTGCGGGCGCTGGAGATCGCCGCCGGCGGGGCGCTGCCCTCCGGGCTGCGCGACGCCCACGCCTTCCGGCAGGACCGCTACCCGTGCCTCTTCCTGGCGCTGGCGCCGCCGCGGGAGGTGCTGCGCGCCCGCATCGACGCCCGGGTGGAGGCCATCTTCCAGGAGGGGCTGCTCGAGGAGGCCCGGGCCCTGCTGGCCCGGCTCGGCTCGCCGCTGCCGGCGCGGCTGCCCATCGGGTACGCCGAGGCGGCCGAGGTGGTGGAGGGGCGGCTGCCGCTCGACGAGGCCGTCCGGCGGGTCCAGGCGGCGCACCGGCAGTACGCCCGGCGGCAGGTGGTCTGGCTGCGGCGCGAGCGCGGCGTGGAGTGGCTGGCGCCGCCCGTCGACCCGGACGAGGTGGCGCGGCGCGTCACGGCCTGGTGGCGGGCGCCGTGAAATCGGCCGGGGCTCGTGATAAAAGCCCCACCGTGCAAAAGCCCACGTTCGCGCTCGACTTCGAGCGTCCGCTGATGGCCCTCGAGTCGAAGATCGCCGAGCTGAAGGAGCTCTCCTCCGGCGCCACCGTCGACTTCTCCGACGAGATCACCAAGCTGGAGCGCAAGGCCAAGCGGCTGCAGGCCGAGATCTTCAGCGACCTGACGCCGTGGCAGACCGTGCAGGTGGCCCGCCACCCGCAGCGGCCCTACACGCTCGACTACTTGAAGGCGCTCTTCACCGACTTCTTCGAGGTGGAGGGCGATCGGCGCTTCGCCGCCGACCGGGCCATCGTGGGCGGCTTCGCCCGCTTCGACGGCCGCCCGGTGGTGGTGATGGGCCACCAGAAGGGGCGCACCACCAAGGAGAACATGCTGCGCAACTTCGGCATGCCCCGCCCCGAGGGCTACCGCAAGGCGCGCCGCCTCTTCGACCTGGCCGACCGCTTCCGCATGCCGGTGCTGGTCTTCATCGACACCCCCGGCGCCTACCCCGGCATCGGCGCGGAGGAGCGCGGGCAGGCCGAGGCCATCGCCGTCAACCTGGAGGTCATGTCCGGGCTCGGCGTGCCCAGCATCTCGGTGGTGATCGGCGAGGGGGCCTCCGGCGGCGCCCTCGGCGTGGGCGTCACCAGCCGCATCCTGATGCTGGAGTACAGCTGGTACAACGTCATCTCGCCGGAGAGCTGCAGCGCCATCCTCTACCGCGATCCCGGGCAGGCCAAGAAGTCGGCCGACGCCCTCAAGCTGACCGCCAAGGACCTGGCCGGCTTCGGCATCACCGACGAGATCGTGCAGGAGGCCCCGGGCGGCGCGCACCGCGACCCGGCCCTCACCATCAAGAACGTCGGGGACGCCGTGCGGCGCCACCTCAAGCAGCTCGACGCCATGACGCCCGCGCAGATCGTGGCCGACCGGTACCGGAAGTTCCGGGCCATCGGCGTGTACACCTCCGACGACTAGCGGCCGTCCCCGGTGTGGTAAGAAAACCGCCACGCCATGGCCCTCGTCCCCGCCAACGTCGCCTCGCTCACGCCGTACGTCCCCGGCAAGCCCATCGAGGAGGTCGAGCGCGAGCTCGGCATCTCGGGGGTCGCCAAGCTGGCCTCCAACGAGAACGCGCTGGGCCCCTCGCCGAAGGCGCTGGCGGCGGCGCGGGAGGCGGCCGCCCGGATCCACCTCTACCCGGACGGCTCGGCCTACCTGCTGCGCCAGGCGCTGGCCGCCAAGCTGGGCGTGGCCTTCGAGGAGGTCTTCGTCGGCAACGGCTCCAACGAGCTCATCGAGCTGATGGTCCGCACCTTCACCTGCGACGGCGAGGAGGTGCTGACCTCGGCGCAGAGCTTCGTGGCCTACCGGCTGGCGGCGCAGGCCCACGGGCGCACCTTCGTGGAGGCGCCCATGAAGCAGCGCTTCCACTACGACCTGGCGGCCCTGCAGGCGCGCCTCTCGGCCCGCACCAAGGTGGTCTTCCTGGCCAACCCGGACAACCCCACCGGCACCTCCTTCACCGAGGCGGAGCTGGTGCCGTTCCTGGAGGCCGTGCCGTCCACCGCGCTGGTGGTGCTCGACGAGGCCTACGCCGAGTTCGTGGAGGCCCCGGGCTACCCGGACTCGCTGGCGCTGCGCCGCCGCTTCCCCAACCTGGTGATCCTGCGCACCTTCTCCAAGATCTACGGGCTGGCCGGGCTGCGGCTGGGCTACGGCGTGGCCCGGGCCGAGCTGGTCGGGTTCCTCGACCGGGTGCGCGCCCCCTTCAACACCAGCCTGGTGGCGCAGGCGGCCGGCACGGCCGCGCTCGGCGACCTCGAGCACGTGGAGCGGAGCCGGGCGCTGGTGCGCAGCGAGCGCCCCTTCCTGGCGGCCGGCCTGTCCGCCCTGGGCGCCACCGTGGTGCCCAGCCAGGGCAACTTCCTCCTGGCCGACTTCCCGGGCACCGACGGCAAGCAGGTCTTCGAGGCGCTGCTGCGGCAGGGGGTGGTGGTGCGGCCGGTGGCGGGCTACGGCTTCCCGACCTGCCAGCGGGTCACGGTGGGGCTGCGCGCCGAGAACGAGAAGCTGCTGGCCGCGCTGGAGAGGGTGCTGGCGCGGTGAGCGCACCCCGCCCGTTCATCGTCGCCATCGACGGCCCCGCCGGGGCCGGCAAGTCGAGCGCGTCCCGCCTGCTGGCGGCGCGCCTCGGCTTCGCCCTGGTGGACACCGGGGCCATCTACCGGACCGTGGCCCTGGCGGCCACCCGGCAGGGCGTGGCCCTGGACGACGACGCGCGGCTCGGGCCGCTGCTGGAGTCCCTCACCATCCACTTCGCCCCGCCGGCCGAGCCGGGCGGCGCCCAGCACGTCTTCCTGGGCGCCGAGGACGTCTCGTCCGCCATCCGCACCCCGCCCATGTCGCTGGGGGCCAGCGCCGTGTCGGCCCGCCCGGTGGTGCGGGCCGGGCTGCTGGAGCTGCAGCGCCGGCTGGCCCTCTCGCCGGAGAACCGCGGCGCGGTGCTGGAGGGCCGCGACATCGGCACGGTGGTCTTCCCGGACGCCGACCTCAAGGTCTTCCTGACCGCCACCGAGGACTGCCGGGCCCGGCGCCGCTTCGTCGAGCTGGAGCAGAAGGGCGACCCCTCGAGCTACGAGCAGGTGCTGGCGGACCAGCGCCGGCGGGACAAGAACGACAGCGAGCGGGAGGTGGCGCCGCTCAAGCCGGCCGACGACGCCCGCCTCTTCGACTCCTCCGGCGTCGGGCTCGTCGAGGTGGTCGAGTCGCTGGCCCGCGAGGTCGAGCTGGCCCTGGCCAGCCGCGGGGCCGGCCGGTGAGCGACCGGGCCTATGGCCCGAGGGAGTGCGGCAGCTGCCGGCTCTGGCGCTCCATCCTGGAGGACGAGCGCGGCCCCATCGGCCCCTGCCGGCTGCAGGTGCGCACCGGCGACTTCCCCGGCACCGCCCCGGTCTGCGAGCGCTTCATGCCGCGCGACGCCGCCATCCCGGCAGCGCCGCCCGTCGAGCCGGAGCGCCGCCGCCGCGCCCGCGACCTCAGGCCGGTCCTGGTCCACCGGGCCGGCGAGGCCGTGCCCGTCACCACCTACGTCCCGGTCGCCCGCCCGGCGCCGGCGCCGCTGCCACCCCTGCCCGAGGAGCTGACCGACATGACCCGCGAGGAGTTCGCCCTGGCCATCCGCGAGGCGCTGCGCGAGGAGGCCGCCGAGGTCCGCCTGGCCAACAAGTGGGAGGGCGGCGCCATCGTCCTCCGGCCGGGCGATCCCAACACCGCCCCCAAGGAGCTGCCGCTCGACGCCCTGCTGCACAAGGTGATCATGATCCGCGACCGGCTGCGGGTGCTGGAGGCGAAGATCAACGCCCACGACAAGCTCAGCGACGCCGAGAAGGTGGACTTCCAGCAGTACGTCACCCGCTGCTACGGGTCGCTGACCACCTTCAACGTCCTCTTCAAGGACGAGAAGGACAAGTTCGTGGGGGAGAAGGGCACGGGCGGGTAGCCACCGCCCCTCACCCCGGTGGGGAGCGGGGCCGAGGTACGGCTGGATTGAACCGCCGCGCGCCCCCGTTATATGAGGGCCCGCGAGGTGGCACGATGGACGTGAAGATCGCCCGCACCGCCGGCTTCTGCTGGGGGGTGCGCCGCACGGTGGACCAGGTGATGAGCGTGGCCGACCAGGCGGTCGGCCCGGTGGTGACCCTGGGCCCCATCATCCACAACCCCCAGGCGGTGGCCCGCATGCGGGAGAAGGGCGTCGGCACCGTCAACGCCATCGCCGAGGTGGCCGAAGGCACCACCGTGGTGGTGCGCACCCACGGCGCCGTGCAGAGCGAGCTGGAGGCGGCCCGGGCCCGCGGCCTCGAGGTGGTGGACGGCACCTGCCCCTACGTGAAGTACCCGCAGGCCATGGCGCAGCGGCTCTCCAAGGAGGGCTACCACCTGGTCATCGTGGGCGACGCCAACCACGCCGAGGTGAAGGGCGTGGTCTCCTACGCGGTGGGCCCCTGCACGGTGGTCAAGCCGGGCGGCCCGGTGCCCGAGCTCAAGGACAAGAAGGTGGCGGTCATCGCCCAGACCACCTGCATCGGCGCCGACTTCGAGCGGGTGGTGGGGACGCTGGCCCTGCGCCACAAGGAGGTCAGGGCGGTCAACACCATCTGCGGCGACACCGAGGAGCGCCAGGCCGACGCCCGCGCGCTGGCCGCCGAGGTGGACGCGGTGGTGGTGGTGGGTGGGAAGAACTCCGCCAACACCCGCCACCTGGCCGAGATCTGCCGGGACATCCAGCCGCGCACCTGGCACGTCGAGACCGAGGAGGAGCTCCAGCCGGCCTGGTTCGAGGGCTGCCAGACGGTGGGCCTGTCGGCCGGCGCCTCCACCCCCGACTGGGTGGTGGAAGGCGTGGCCGGCTGGCTGCGCCAGCTGCGCTGAGGCGCCAGGCTGGACGGGCCTCCCCCGAGGGGGCCCGCGGCGCATTGACGCTTCAAAAACGGGCGTGTAGGGTGCGCCTTCCGTTTTCCAGGACTTCGCCGGGATGTGCCCGGCGAGCGCCACCTGGCCTCGATCCCCGGGCCGCGGCGCGAACGACCAACCAGGGGCAACACGTGGCGCCGCCCGCAGCGAAGGACCCCAGAGCGGGCGCCCACCAGAAAGCACAGAGTCCACCCGAATGGAGAATCAGATTCCCGTCACGGCCGAGGCCGAGGTCGAAGATTTTGCCGCCATGTTCGCAGCCAGCGAGCTGCAGCAGGGCCCCGTCGAGGAAGGCAAGGTCGTCCACGGCACCGTCATCCAGCTGACCAAGGACTACGCGGTCATCGACATCGGCTACAAGTCCGAGGGTCAGGTGCCGATGAACGAGTTCGCCCCGGGTCCCGGCGGCGAGCCAGGCGTCAAGGTCGGTGACAAGGTCGAGGTTCTCGTCGAGTCGCGCGAGAACGACACGGGCATGGTCGTCCTCTCCAAGGAGAAGGCCGACAAGATGCGCATCTGGGACGAGATCTCGGCCGCCTGTGAGCGGGACGAGCTCGTCGAGGGCGTCATCGTGGGCCGCGTCAAGGGCGGCCTCTCGGTCGACATCGGCGTGAAGGCCTTCCTGCCGGGCTCCCAGGTGGACATCCGCCCGGTGCGCAACCTGGACAAGCTGATCGGCGAGAAGTTCAAGTTCAAGGTCATCAAGTTCAACAAGAAGCGCGGCAACATCGTCCTGTCGCGCCGCGTCCTCCTCGAGAAGGAGCGCGAGGAGCTCAAGAAGGAGACCCTCAAGAACCTGAAGGAGGGGGCCATCCTCAAGGGCGTGGTCAAGAACCTCACCGACTACGGCGCGTTCATCGACCTGGGCGGCATCGACGGCCTGCTGCACGTCACCGACATGTCGTGGGGCCGCATCGGCCACCCGAGCGAGATGTTCGAGGTGGGCGCCGAGCTCCGCGTGGTGGTCCTCAAGTTCGACCCCGCCTCCGAGCGCGTCAGCCTGGGCCTCAAGCAGATCCAGGAGGACCCGTGGCACCGCGCCGACGAGAAGTACCCGGTCGGCACGCGGGTCAAGGGCAAGGTGGTCAGCCTCACCGACTACGGCGCGTTCATCGAGCTCGAGCAGGGCGTCGAGGGCCTGGTGCACGTCTCCGAGATGAGCTGGACCAAGCGGGTCAAGCACCCGTCCAAGCTCGTCAACCAGGGTGACGCCGTCGAGGCCGTGGTGCTCGACATCGACCCCAAGGCCAAGCGGATCAGCCTCGGCATGAAGCAGATCGAGGCCAACCCGTGGACGCTGCTGGAGGACAAGTACCCCATCGGCACCACCATCCGCGGCGAGGTCCGCAACGTCACCGACTTCGGCATCTTCGTCGGCGTCGAGGAGGGCATCGACGGCCTGGTGCACGTGTCCGACATCTCCTGGACCGAGCGCATCAAGCACCCGGGCGAGAAGTTCAAGAAGGGTGACGTGGTCGAGGCCGTGGTGCTCAACATCGACGTCGAGAACGAGCGCTTCAGCCTGGGCATCAAGCAGGCCAACCCGGATCCGTGGACCACGCTGGCCGAGCGGCACCCGGTCGGCTCCAAGGCCAAGGGCAAGGTCACCAAGGTCACCGACTTCGGCGCCTTCGTGGAGCTCGAGCCGGGCATCGAGGGGCTGGTGCACGTCTCCGAGATGAAGGACGAGCGGGTCGAGAACCCCCGCGACGTGGTCAAGGAGGGCGACGAGATCGACGTCAAGGTCATCGACATGGACCTGCAGGAGCGCAAGGTGGCGCTCTCGATCAAGGCGCTCAACCGCGACGGCGGCGAGGACGACTACCGCGAGTACCTGCGCAAGCAGGGCGACGGCCGGGCCCGCCTCGGCGACCTGATGGAGAAGTTCAACCGGAGGAAGTAGTCCGGTCCCGCGCCCGCACCGGGCGCGCGGCGTGACACCGGCGGGCGGCTCGCGAGCACGCGGGCCGCCCGCTTTCGCGTCCGGGGAGCGCGCCCCACGGGGCCCTCGCCGGTGGCGCCGGGCGCGCCGGGATCCGCTATCATCCCGCCCGAGAACCCGGGCCCGAGGTGGAGCGGTATGAGCGGGGACCAGTCGGACCAGGCCCACGCCGCGGGCGGGGCGGTGAAGGCCAGCGCCCTCCTCGTGGACGCGTCGGTGCTGCGCGCCCTCCTCGACGCCGTGCCCGAGCCGGTCTTCCTCAAGGACGCGGCCTGCCGCTACCTCTTCGCCAACGCGGCGGCGCTGCGGGTCCTCGGGCGACCGCTCGAGGAGGTGCTGGGGCGCTGCAACGAGGAGCTGGTCGCCGACCCACGCCAGGCGGCCGCCGTGCGGTCCGTGGACGAGCGGGTGCTGGCGTCGGGCCAGGTCGTGACCGGCGAGGACGTGATGGGCACCCCCTCGGGGCCGAGGGTGTTCGCCTCCACCAAGGCGCCCTGGCGCGACGCCGCCGGCCGGGTGGCCGGGATCATCGGCACCGCCCGGGACGTGACCGACACCCGCCGGGACGAGCAGGCGCTGGTCGAGCGGGAGCGACACCGCGGCGCGGTCCTGGCCGCCTCCATCGACGCCTTCTGGGAGCTGACGGAGGACGGCCGCCTGGTGGACGCCAACGAGGCCACCCTGGCCATGACCGGCTACACCCGCGAGGAGCTGCTGCGGCTGCGCGTCTCCGACGTCGACGCGGTGGACGACCAGTCCGCCGTCCAGGCGCGCATCGTCCGCCTGCGCCAGCAGGGGTTCGATCGCTTCGAGAGCCGCGTCCGGCGAAAGGACGGGACGCTGGTGGAGGTCGAGTCCAGCCTCACCCTGGTGCCGGGGGCCCCGGGCCGCATCGTGGCCTTCATCCGCGACGTCACCGACCGGAGGCGGACCGAGGCGCAGCTGCGCCAGGCCCAGAAGCTCGAGTCGATCGGGCGGCTGGCGGGCGGGGTGGCCCACGACTTCAACAACCTGCTCACCGTGGTGCTGAGCTGCGCCTCGGCGCTGCGGGAGGACGCCCTGGCCGGGCGGGCGGCCGGCCTGGAGGAGGTGGAGGAGGTCCGCGCCGCCGGGCTGCGGGCCCGCGACCTGACCCGTCAGCTGCTGGCGTTCGCCCGCAAGCAGGTGATCACCCCGGTGCGGCTCGATCTCAACGAGCTGGTGCGGGCCAGCGAGAAGCTGCTGCGCCGGGTGCTCGGCGAGGACGTGGAGCTCTCGGTGGAGACGGCCCCCGGGCTCTGGCCGGTCCTCGGCGACGCCGGGCAGCTGGAGCAGGTGCTGATGAACCTGGCCGTCAACGCCCGGGACGCCATGCCCACCGGCGGGCGGCTGTCCATCTCCACCGCCAACGCCCTGGTGACCCGGCACGGCCCGGGCGAGGGCGGCCTGCGGGCGGGGGAGTGGGTGCAGCTGACGGTCGCCGACACCGGCACCGGCCTGAGCCCGGAGGCCAGGGCCCACCTCTTCGAGCCCTTCTTCACCACCAAGCCGGTGGGGCAGGGGACCGGCCTGGGGCTGGCGACGGTCTACGGCATCGTCGAGCAGAGCGGCGGGCAGCTCCTCGTGGAGAGCGAGCCGGGCCGTGGCACCGCCGTCCTGGTCTACCTGCCGCGAGGAGCGGCGAGCCCCGCGGACGAGCCGCCGCCGGACCGGCCCGCCGCCGAACGCGCCACCCCGACCGGCGCCGAGACCATCCTGGTGGTCGAGGACGACGCCCAGGTGCGCAGCGTCACGGTGCGGACCCTGCGGAAGGCCGGGTACCGGGTCCTGGTGGCCGAGAGCGGCCCGGCCGCGCTGGCCGCCTCGCGCGAGGAGACGGCCGCCATCCACCTGGTCGTCTCGGACGTGGTCATGCCCGGCCAGTCCGGGCCGGAGGTGGTCGCCGCGCTGGCGCGCCAGCGGCCCGGCCTCAGGGTGCTCTTCGTCTCGGGCCACGCCGAGGAGGCCGTGGCCCGCCGCGGCGTCTTCGACGCCGCCGTGAACCTGCTGCCGAAGCCCTTCGCGCCCGAGGACCTCCTGGCGCGGGTGCGCCAGGCCCTCGACGGACCGGCCTGACGCGGCGCGGAGGCCGGCCGGGTGCGGCGCCCCCTTGAGCCAGGCCGCCGCGGCTTGCGACCCCGCCCCCCGCGTGATTACCTCGACCCCTCATGTCCCCCATCGATCCCGACGAGCCCCTGCCGACCACGCCGGTGGCGCCCACGGGCGCGCCGCCCGCAGCGCCGCCCCCCGCTCCGCACGCCGCGCCCCCGCCCCCGGGCTACGCCGCCACGCCGGGGTGGGCCGGCGCCCCGGGCTGGGGAGGGCCGCCGCCGGGCTGGGGCCCTGCCCAGGCCGCCGTGCCCCCGCCCTCGCCGCCGCGGCGCGACCGCCTGGCCATGGGCATCGTGGCCTTCATCTTCGGCGGCCTGTTCCTGGTGTTCTTCGGGTTCCTGCTGCTGGCCTACACGGTGGTGCGGGGCGAGTCGCCCAGCCTCTCCACCGGCCCGCGCATCGGGGTGGTGGAGGTCAAGGGCGGCATCGGCATGGGCGGCGGCGGCGGCGCCGAGTCCGAGCCCATCATGAAGCACCTGCGCCGCTTCCACGACGACGACGGCATCAAGGCGGTGGTGATCCGCATCGACTCGCCCGGCGGCGCGGTGGCCCCCTCGCAGGAGATCCACGACGAGGTGGTGCGGCTGGCCAAGAAGAAGGTGGTGGTCTGCTCGCTGGGCAACCTGGCCGCCTCGGGCGGCTTCTACGTGGCGGTGGCCTGCCCGAAGATCGTGGCGCTGCCGGGCACGCTGACGGGCTCCATCGGGGTGGTCAGCCAGTTCGTCAACGTCAAGGGGCTGGCCGAGCGGTTCGACGTGAAGGTGGAGACCATCAAGAGCGGCAAGCTCAAGGACCTGGGCAACCCGTTCCGCGACCTGTCGCCGGAGGACCGCGCCTACTGGGAGCGGACCACCATGGGCATCTACGAGCAGTTCCTCGGCGCGGTGGTGGCCGGGCGCAAGCTCGACGAGCAGAAGGTCCGCGCCGTGGCCGACGGCCGGGTCATCACCGGCCTGGAGGCCAGGGACCTGGGGCTGGTGGACGTGCTGGGCAACTTCTACGTGGCGGTGGACCTGGCCAAGGCGGAGGCCAAGCTCTCCGGCGAGCCGACGCTGGTGTACCCGCCCGAGGACGGGGCCCACCTCCTCGAGAACCTGCTGGGCGGCGCCGCCGGCGCCCTGGCCCGCGGCGCCACGGCCGGGGTCGAGCGCGGCGTGGCGGAGGCCCGGCAGCCGGGCCTCTACCTGCTGGCGCGCTGAAGGGGGAGGGGACCATGCAGCGGCCGCTCTGGGCGCCGTGGCGGATGGAGTTCATCGCCGCGGAGAAGCCGACCGGGTGCATCTTCTGCCAGTACCCGGCGGAGGCCGAGGCGGAGGACCGGCGCACCCTCATCGTGCACCGCGCCCCGCACGCCTTCACCATCCTCAACCGCTACCCGTACAACTCCGGCCACCTCATGGTGGTGCCGCGCCGCCACGGCGCCGCGCTCGAGGCCCTGCCGCCGGTCGAGTGGGCCGGCCTGATGGACGAGGTGCGGCGGGCCGAGGCGGTGCTGCGGGCCGTCTACCGCCCCGAGGGGATCAACGTCGGCATGAACCTGGGCCGGGCCGGGGGCGCCGGCATCGTGGACCACCTGCACTGGCACCTGGTGCCGCGCTGGGTCGGCGACAACAACTTCATGCCGGTGCTGGCCGACATCCGGGTCATGGTCGATCACCTCGAGACCACCTGGGAGAAGGTGCACGCCGGGTTCGCCGCGTCGCCGCCGTGACCGAGGCCCACCTCCAGCTGGTGGCGGCCACCGCGGCCCTCGGCGTCCTGGCGGCGCTGGGGGTGGCGGTGAGCCGGCACCGGCGCCGCCGCACCGAGGCCAAGGCCTACCTGAAGGGCGTCCGCTCGATGATCTCCGGCGACCCGGACGCCGCCATCGAGGCGCTCTCCGACGCCGCCCGCCTCGGCACGCCGCAGGCCAAGGAGTCCTACCTGGCGCTGGGGGCGCTGCTGCGGCGCACCGGCGACCTGGCGCGGGCCATCCGGCTGCACCGCAACATGCTGGCCGGCCAGTGGCCGGACCCGGCCGAGCGGCGCGAGGTGCTGCGCGAGCTGGCCGAGGACTACCGGCGCAGCGGCATGCTGGCGGAGGCGCTCGAGCTGCTGGCGCCCGGCGCACCGCTGGACCGGGCCAGCGCCGAGGCCTACCGCGAGGTGCTGGCCGACCAGGGGGCCTGGCGGGAGGCCGCCCAGGTGCAGCTCGGCCTGGCCGGCGCCGGGCCAGACCGGCTGCGGGCCCACCTGCTGGCGGCGGCGGCGCGGGCCGAGGTGGCCGGGGCGGTGGCCGGCGGGGGCGGGCCGGCGGCGCTGCAGGATGCGCAGCGGGCGGCGGCGGCAGCGGTGGAGGCCGACCCGGGTTGCGCCGCCGCCCACCTGGCGGTGGCCGAGGCGGCGGCGGCGGCCGGGCAGCCCGAGGCCGCGCTGGCGGCCCTGGGCCGCGGGCTGGACGCCACCCCCCGGGCGGCGGTGCTGGCCTGGCCGGTGCTCGCGGCCCTGGCCGACCGCGCGGCCGCGCTGGGGCCGCTCACGGCCCGGGCGGCGGCCACCCCGGACGACGCCGGCCTGCACATGCTGCTGGGGCGCCTGCTCCACCGGCTGGAGCGGCCGGCCGAGGCGCTGGTGGCCCTGCGGACCGCGCTGGACCTGGACGCCCGCGGGGAGGTCACCCTGGCGCTGCGCGACCTGCTGCGCGAGGTGGAGGCCACGCCGGCCGAGGGGGCCGAGCTGGCGGCGCGCCACGAGCTGCTGGTGCTCGCCCTGGGGCGGCGGGTCCACGCGGTGCGCTGCGTGCGGTGCGGCGCCGAGGCCCCGGCGCGGGCCTGGCGCTGCCGCGCCTGCGGCGCCTTCGACGGCTTCCCGTGATAGCCTGAACGCATGTCACGGACCTACCAGCTCCGCCCGGCCGCCCGCGGCGGCGGCGCCCTGAACTACCAGGGGCTCCTCAACGAGGAGCAGGTGGCGGTGGTGGAGGCCCCCGAGGGGCCCATCCTGGTGGTGGCCGGCGCCGGCTCGGGCAAGACCCGCACGCTCACCTGGCGGGTGGCGCGGCTGCTGCACGAGGGGGTCCAGCCCGAGTCGATCCTGCTCCTCACCTTCACCAACAAGGCGGCCAAGGAGATGCTGCGCCGGGTGGAGGAGGTGGCGCGCATCGACACGCGGCGCCTCACCGGCGGCACCTTCCACCACGTGGCCCACCAGCTCCTGCGCCAGCACGCCGGCGAGCTGGGCTACGCGCCGGGCTACTCGATCCTGGACCGCGAGGACTCCAGCGACGTGATGACGGCCGCGGTGGCCGACTGCGGCCAGGCGGTGGGGGCGCGCCGCTTCCCCAAGGCCGACGTGCTGGTGGACCTGGTGTCGATGGCGGTGAACACCCAGACGCCGCTGGCCGACCTGGTGGCGACCCGGCGGCCGCAGTTCGCGCCGCTCACCGACGAGATCCTGCGGGTGGCGCGGCGCTACGCCGAGCGCAAGCACGCGCTCAACGCCATGGACTTCGACGACCTGCTGCTCAACTGGAAGATCCTGCTGGCGGAGCGGGAGCCGGTGCGCCGGGCCCTGGCGGAGCGCTACCGGCACCTGCTGGTGGACGAGTACCAGGACACCAACCGCCTGCAGGGCGACGTGGTGGACCTGCTGGCGCTGGACCACCGCAACCTGTGCGTGGTGGGCGACGACGCCCAGTCCATCTACGCCTTCCGCGGCGCCCACTTCGCCAACATCCTGGAGTTCGAGCGGCGCTACCCCGGCGCGCGGCGCTTCGCCCTGACGGTCAACTACCGCTCCACCCCGCAGATCCTGGCGCTGGCCAACGCCTCCATCGCCAACAACCTGAAGCAGTTCGAGAAGGAGCTGCGCAGCGTCCGGCCGGAGGGGGCGCTGCCGGCGCTGGTGCCCTGCCGCGACGTCTTCCAGCAGGCGGCCTTCACCGCCCAGCGGGTGCTGGAGCTGCGCGACGAGGGGGTGCCGCTGCCGGAGATGGCCGTCCTCTACCGAGCCCACCACCACTCGATGGAGATCCAGTTCGAGCTGGCGCGGCGCGGCATCCCCTTCGTGGTGCGCTCCGGGGTGCGCTTCTTCGAGGCCTCCCACGTCAAGGACGTGCTGGCCCACCTGCGCTTCGCCCGCAACCCGGGCGACGAGCTGGCGCTGAAGCGCTGCCTCAAGGTGACCCCTGGCGTGGGGACCGCCACCGCCGAGGCCGTCTGGCGCGCCCTGGCGGCGCGGCGGCGGGTGGGCGGCGGCACGGTGGCCGACCTGACGGCGCCGGACGTGGCCGGGCAGGTGCCGGCCAAGGGGCGCCCCGGCTACCAGGCGCTGGCGGCGCTGCTGCAGGCGCTGGACCGGCCGCCCACCCGGGACCTGCCCGGCGAGGCCATCGAGAAGGTGCTGGCCTCGGGCTACGAGGAGTACCTGCGCGCCGAGTTCATGAACGCCGACTCGCGCATCGAGGACCTGCGCCAGCTGGCCGACTACGCCCGCGGCTGGGCCGACACCGAGACCTTCCTGGCCGAGATCGCGCTGCTCTCCGAGCTGACCGCCGAGACGGTCAGCGAGGCCGAGGCGCCGGACGAGAAGATGGTGCTCTCGTCGGTGCACCAGGCCAAGGGGCTGGAGTGGCGCGCCGTCTTCGTGGTCTGGCTGGCCGACGGGCGCTTCCCCTCGGCCCAGGCCCTCAAGGACCGCGACGGCGAGGAGGAGGAGCGGCGGCTCTTCTACGTGGCCTGCACCCGGGCCAAGGACGAGCTCTACCTGACCTACCCGGTGGTCTCGACGCCCCGCGACCGCGAGCGGGTGGTCATGAAGGCCTCGCGCTTCCTGGAGGAGCTGCCGGGGGAGCCGGCCCTGTGCGAGCGCTGGCAGCTCGACGAGGGGGGCGGGCTGCCCGGGCTGGACGCGGCGCCCTCGCCCGCGGCGGTGGGGCCGCGCGACCCGCGCAGCGTGCCGTCGCTCTTCGGGACGCCGGGGCCGGGTGAAGGGGGCGGCGTGCCGGGGGTGGCGCCGCGGCGGCCGCCGGCCGGGCCGGCGCCACGCGGCGGCGAGGGCGAGGGAGCGGGCGGTGACGGGGACGGCCAGGACCCTGACGTGCCGTTCTAGCGTCGCGGAGGCGCGGCGGGATCCGTGCTACAGATCCGGGCCATGGCCGGAGCGCGCGAGAAGCCCATCATCGGCATCGACCTCGGCACCACCAACGCCTGCGTGGCGCACGTGCGCAACCGCATCCCGCGGGTGGTCCCCACCGACCGCGGCACGCTGATCCTGCCGAGCGTGGTGGCCCTCTCCGAGAAGGGCGACCTGCTGGTGGGCGGGGTGGCCAAGGACCAGCTGGTCACCAACCCCAAGAACACCATCTACGGCGCCAAGCGGCTCATCGGCCGCAAGTGGAACTCGCGGGTGGTCCAGGAGCTGCGCAGCTACTACAGCTACGACATCGTGGAGGGGCCGGCCGGCGAGGCGGCGGTGCTGCTGGGCGGCAAGGTCACCACGCTGCCGGAGATCAGCGCCATGGTGCTGGCGCACATCAAGAAGATCGCCGAGGCCTTCCTGCAGAAGGACATCCCCGAGGCCATCATCTCGGTGCCGGCCTATTACTCGGACGCCCAGCGGCAGGCGGTGCGGCAGGCCGGCAAGCTGGCCGGCTTCGAGGTGAAGCGCATCGTCAACGAGCCCACCGCGGCGGCGCTGGCCTACGGCTTCTCGCGCGGGCTGGACCAGAAGATCCTGGTGTACGACCTGGGCGGCGGCACCTTCGACGTCTCGGTGCTGCAGCTCTCCGGCAACGTCTTCGAGGTGCTGGCCACCGGCGGCGACACCTTCCTGGGCGGGGTGGACTTCGACAACCGCATCATCGACTACGTCCTCGAGGAGTTCTGGCAGGGGCACAAGATCGACCTGGCGCAGTCGCCCATCGCCATGCAGCGGGTCAAGAACGGCGCCGAGGCGGCCAAGATCGACCTGTCGCTCATCCCCAACGTGGTCATCGACCTGCCCTACATCGAGGAGAAGAAGGGGCGGCCGCTCGACATCCGGGTGCCGCTGTCGCGGGCGCGGCTCGACGAGCTGACCCGCGACCTGGTGGACCGGACCTTCGAGCTGTGCGACCAGGTGCTGAGCGAGCGCAGCCTGCGCCCCAAGGACATCGACGAGGTGATCCTGGTGGGCGGGCAGTCGCGCATGCCGCTGGTGCAGGAGAAGATCCGCCAGCACTTCGGGCGGCCGGCGCGCAAGGGCGTCCACCCCGACGAGTGCGTGGCGCTGGGCGCGGCGCTGCTGGGCGACTCGCTCGACAGCATCGACTCGGTCACGCTGGTGGACGTGCTCTCCATGCCCATCGGCATCGCCACCCCCACCAGCCACATGCGGCGGGTGCTGGAGAAGAACACCCCCATCCCGGCGGTCAAGTCGTTCCGGCTGCCGCCGCCGCGCGAGCCGGGCCAGCCCATCGAGATCGACATCTACCAGGGCGACTCGGACCTGATCATCGACAACGAGTTCCTCGGCTCCATCCGCCTGCCCGCCGCCGCCACCGGGCGGCGCATCGACTTCAAGCTCGACGAGGAGTGCCTGCTCAAGGTGAGCTTCGACGACCCGGCGCGCGGCATGACGGCGCTGGAGCTGGCCACCCGCGACACGCCGGAGGCGCTCAGGCGGGCGCTGGCCGACACCGCCACGGCGCGCCAGCAGGCGCAGGCGGCCGAGGCGGGCGCCGAGACGACCAAGCGCGGCGGCCTCTTCGGCTGGCTGAAGCGGGGGTAGGGTGGAGTTCGGCTCGCGCCCCTGGTGCTCGGCGGTGGTGGCGGCCCTGAACGCCCAGCCCGGGCTGGCGGCGGCGCTGGCCGGGCTGGCCCCCGCCCTGGGGCTGGTGGTGGAGGCCTCCCCCGGCTTCCCGCGGCCGCTGGCCGCCTGGGGCCGGCAGGAGGGCGGCCGCATCATCGAGTGGCGCCTGCTGGACGACGAGGACGAGCTGCTGGAGCTGGAGCCGGCCTACCTGCTGCGCGCCCCCTACGCCACCTGGAAGGCGCTGCTGCGCGGCGCCGACCCGGTGCGGGCGGCGCTCACCGGCCAGGTCCGCGTCACCGGGGACCTCGAGGCGCTGGTGCGCCGGGCCGGCCACCGCGCGGTGGCCGACGCCGCGCTGGCCTCGGTGGCCACCGAGTTCCCCGACGAGGCCGGAGGTGGCCGTGAGGCGTGAGCTGCCGGGCCTGCAGGCCCTGCTGCAGGAGGCCACCACGCTGGCGGCCCAGGCCGCCGGCAAGGTGCTGGCCGACCCGCGGGGCCAGGAGGCGGTGGCCCGCGCCGTCGGGCTGGCGCAGCGCACCCTGCAGCGGCTGGAGGCGCTGCAGGCCGAGGCCATGAAGGCCGCCGGGATCCCAGGCCGGCAGGACTACCAGGAGCTGGCGAAGCAGCTGGCCCGGGTCAAGCGCAAGGCCCGCGAGCTCGGGAAGAAGCTGGAGGAGCGGCGCGACGCGAGCGGTGCGCGCGAGCGTTGACAGCGGGAAGGCCCGTGGGCATACTCCGCGCCCTCTCAAGCAGCCGGGCGCTTAGCTCAGTGGTAGAGCATCGCCTTCACACGGCGAGGGTCGTAGGTTCAAGCCCTACAGCGCCCAAGAAGCAGAGCAGGGGGTCGGCGGAGAAGCTGGCCCCCTGCTTCTTTCTTGAGCCTTCGCTGGGGTGGAAGGATTCAGCGGCGGGGCATACCCAGGGTGCGATAGGCTGCCGGCATGATTCGAGCGATCGCCACGCTGGTGTGCTGCCTTGGAGCGGTCCAGGTGTTGGCGGGGGAGCCGGCGGACGTACCACCGCCCGCCTGGAGGGAGGCTCGCTGGGGCATGGCCCCAGCAGAGGTACTCGCCGCGTTCCCTGGCGAGGCCCGGAGTCCCTTGAAGCCGAACTGGGCCGACGACGGGCCGGTCCTGGCCGAGATCCCAAGCTTCGAGATCGGTGACGGCAGCTACAAGGTCTATTTCGTCTTCACGAAAGAGAAGCTTGCCAGGATTCTGGTCGCGGCGCGGTCGCTTGCCGAGCCCGAGGCGGTCGGTCGGTATGACTTCCTGCTGAAGATGCTTTCCGGTCGGTATGGTGCCCCTGAGGCCTGCTCGACAGATGACAAATCGAAGGGTGTGATCAGGAACGTCCAAGTCCACTGCAACTGGAGCGCGCCATCATCCAAGGTGACGCTCGCTCAGTCCCTCATCGCCCCTAAGCAGCACCTTGCCCTGGGGATAGCCACACGCCCGTTCAGTTTGACCATCTTCTACTCCCCGCCTGAACCGATGAAGCCGCTGGCGCCATAGCGATGGATGGCGTCTGCCTGGGCACGGCCCAGGCCAGGCAGCGACTTGCGAGGTCGCAGGCCAGCCCGTCCCACCTCGTGGCAGCCCAGCGTGGCGCTACCTGGGCGCGACAGGGCGGGCGTAGTCCTCGGCGACGGCGGTGTAGGGGTATCGGAAGGTCCTCGATGCCGCTGGCCTGAACGGTGTCTTCCAGCGCGACACGGCCTCGACCATGCAGTCGATCGACTTTCGGGTCCTCCAGCGTGGTCTCGACCACGCGGGCGCCCTCCACGCCGCCATCCGGGCGAATGCTGAACTGAATGACAGTGCGACCCGACGAAGGCGTCTTGGTCCGCACGAAGGCCCGGTGACACAGGACGAGGTCGTCGGCCTTCGTCAGGGCAAAGAGCGAAACGGAGTTCTTGTCAGGCTCGGCTGGGAACTGGGTGGCGTCAGGGACCGGGAGGGGCGGGTAGAACCTGAGGGGCCTGGCGCAAGACGAGGAGCCGATCAGGAGCGCCGGGAGCACGAGGAACCAGGCGGGAGGCGGTGGAGAGCGCACAGTGGGTAAATACCCCAGGAATGCCTGGCGGCCCACCAGCGCGGAGCGGCAGCACCTCGAGAGGTGGCACGGAGGTGGGATAGATGCGGCGGGAAAAACTAGGACCCGCGGCCTGCTGCGGAAGTCCGTGCGGGGGGGGCGCGTCGGGGTCGCGCAAGCCGCGGGTCCTGGGAACAAGGTACAGCAGGCCGTCCCGGGCGCCATGTGGCGGATGACACATCCGCTCGAATCCGCGTCGGATAGGTGCTTTGGCGGAGCGCGGAAGCCCTGTCAGCTTGCCTTCCTGTGCTGGCGTTGCCTTCGTCGCACTGGCCTTGCTAGAAACGACACCCCCTCGGGGCCTGCCGTCCAGCCAGGCGCCTCCCACCACGACGAGTCCGTGCCGCTGACCAACCTCCCTCGCCGCAGCCCGAGCCGTGCCCCGAGTCCGCGCGCCGCGGCGGGTTCGCTCCGCTGGCTGCTCGGCGCCGCCCTGGTCGCGGCCGCGGCGGCGCCGTCCACCGCCTCGTCGCAGGGCTGCCCGGAGGGGATGCGCCTGGTCCCCGGGGGCCGCTTCACCCTGGCCGACGGGAGCGAGGTGGCCTCGGTGCAGGCGACCTGCCTCGACGAGTCGGAGGTGACCGCCGGCGCGTACGCCGCCTGCGTGGCCCGCGGCGCCTGCCCGGAGGCGGGGGTGCGCTGCGGCAAGTCGGCCACCTTCGGCGCCCCGGGCCGCGAGGGCCACCCCGTCAACTGCGTGGCCTGGACCGACGCCGACCGCTTCTGCCGCGCCCACGGCAAGCGGCTCCCCACCGAGGCCGAGTGGGAGTGGGCCGCCCGCGGCCGGCTGCGCGGGCTCACCTACCCGTGGGGCGAGGCGCCGCCGGCGGACCGCGCCTGCTGGGACGGCGCCGGCAACTCGCTCGGCAAGGGCGGCCGGAACCAGACCTGCCCGGCCGGCGCCCACCCGGCCAGCGACAGCCCGGACGGCTTCCACGATCTCGGCGGCAACGTGCGCGAGTGGACGGCGTCGCGCATCGGCAAGGACCGGGTGGTGCGCGGCGGCTCCTGGGGCGACAGCCTGCCGGAGTTCCTGGCGGCCGGCTTCCGCGGGATGAACGCGCCCGACGAGCGGTTCGAGATCACCGGCTTCCGCTGCGCCGCCGACCCCGGCGCGCCCGTGCCCGCGGGCGCCGGGCCGGCGGTGCTCCCGCCGAGGCCGCCGATACGCGACATCCCGCCGCCGCCGGTGCTGGCCGCCAGCCGCACCCCGCTGACCCCTTCGCCTGCGCCCGCACCTGCGCCGAAGGACCCCGCCGCGCCCAGGCCGGCCTTCGAGCTCGGCGAGATCCGGATCCTGTCGCTGCCCGGCGCGGACCGCCGATGAGCGCTGCGGCTCCGGCCCGGCCCATCGCGGTCCTGCTCGACCTGGACGGCACCCTGGTGGACACCGTGCCGTTCATCCTGGCCGCGGTGCGCCACGCCTTCCAGGGCTACGGCCGGTGCCCCACCGACGCCGAGTGGATCGCCGGCATCGGCACCCCGCTGCGCGACCAGCTGGCCTCCTTCGCCCGGCAGCCGGACGACGTGCCGGCCCTCTTCGACCGCTACCGCGCCTACTGGCTCCAGCACCACGACGCCATGACGCGCCTGTTCCCCGGGGCGGGGGAGGCGGTGCGGGCCCTGCGCGCGGCCGGCCACCCGCTGGCCATCATCACCGCCAAGATCGAGGCGGGGGCCGAGCGGACGCTGCGCCACGTGGGGCTGCGCGATCAGGTGGACCTGGTGGTGGCGGCCGACACGGTGGCGCGGTGCAAGCCCGACCCCATGCCGGTGCGCCACGCGCTGGAGCGGCTGGGGCGCACCCCGGCCGAGGCGGTGATGATCGGCGACTCCAACCACGACCTGGCGGCCGGGCGGGCGGCCGGGACGGCCACCGCCGGGGTGCTGTGGGGCGCGGCCTCGCGCGAGGTGCTGGCGCCGCTGGCGGACCACCTGCTCGACGACCCCAGGCAGATCGTGCCGCTGGTGGCCCGCCTGCAGGCGGCCCGCCCCGCCGGCTGAGCGCCGCCCGCGCGCCCGGCCCCGGCGGCTGCTAAGGTGCCGCCCCATGCGCGTCGCCTACCTCGGCCCCCCCGGCACCTTCAGCGAGGAGGCCGTGGCCCGCTGCGACCTCGCCGGGCCGGAGGCGCCGCTCCCCTGCGCCTCCTTCTCCGAGGCCTACGAGGCCGTCCTGTCGCGCGGCGCCGACGGCGCCCTGCTCCCCATCGAGAACTCCCTGGAGGGCGCCATCGGCACGGTGCTCGACCTGCTGGTGCACCGGCCCGGGCCGCTCATCCGCCGCGAGGTCCTGCTGGCGGTGCGCCAGCACCTGCTGGTCCGCCCGGGGACCCGCCTGGAGGAGGTGCGGCGCGTCCTCTCGCACCCCCAGCCGTTCGGCCAGTGCGCCGGCTTCCTGCGCACCAGGCTCCCCGGCGCCGCGCTCGAGCCCACCCACTCCACCGCCGACGCCGCCCGCCAGGTGGCCGAGGGGGCCGCCGGCGCGGCCGCCATCGGGTCGCGCGCCGCCGCCACCCGCTACGGGCTCGAGGTGCTGGTCGAGTCGATCCAGGACACCGAGGAGAACACCACCCGCTTCGTCCTGCTCACCGGCGCCGACGAGGCGCCGACCGGCCGGGACAAGACCAGCGTGGCCTTCACGCTCGACCGGGACCGCCCGGGCGGCCTCTACGAGGTGATGGGGGAGTTCGCGGCACGCGGCATCAACCTGTCGCGGGTGGAGAGCCGGCCGCTCAAGCAGGCGCTGGGTCACTACGTGTTCTTCATCGACTTCGAGGGGCACCGCCTCGATCCGGCCGGGGCCGCGGCGCTGGAGGGCGTTCGGGCCCGGGTCCACCGGCTCTACCTGCTCGGATCGTACCCGCGCGGGGCGTGAGCCGGGATCCGCCCAGGTCACGCCCGGAGTACGGCCTCCGAACCGAGCAAGGTGCTGGCGAGACCACGCAAACCCATGTACAACGCCGTTTCCGGTGCAGCGCAGTACCCGATCGCCGTTCCATCACGTCATGCCACCTCGATTCGCAGGGTGGGGGAGAACACACCGATGAAGCACGTCCTCAAGGCGGCCCTGGTGGCCAGCCTCCTCGGCGCCTCGGCCGCCTACGCCCAGGTCCCGCTGTTCGATCTCGAGCGGCTCTCGCTCGACCCGGCCGCGGTCTCCTCGATGGTGATCGGCACCGGCGAGGTGCGCGCCAAGGGCGACACCCGCCTGTCGCTGGCCGCCCACTACGAGAACCGCCCGCTGGTGCTCAACGACGACGACACCATCCGCGGCGGCGGCACCAGCACCCCCGGCACCCGGCTGCAGAACGTGGTCGGCAACCGGGTCACCGCCCACCTGGGCGCCTCCGTGTCGCTGACCAGCAAGCTCGAGGTCAGCCTCCGCGTCCCCGTGGTGGCCTGGCAGGAGGGCGCCACCATCCCGGGCCTGGCCCCGGTGACCTCGGCCGGCCTCGGCACCCCGGCCTTCGGCCTGCGCTACGCGCTGATGGCGCAGGGCAGCGCCAGCCCCTTCAACATCGCCGTCGCCTCCGAGGCGCTCCTGCCGTTCGGCGCCACCGAGGCGCTGGCCGGCTCGGACCGCTGGGCCTTCACGCCCCGCCTCGAGGTCGGCCGTCACTTCGAGGGCTTCGTGGTGGGCGGGCAGGCCGGCATGCTGATGCGCCGCCAGCTCGCCGCCTTCCCCGACGGGGCCGTCCTGGGCAGCGAGTTCCAGGTGGGCGCCGTGGCCGCCACCACCGGCGCCCCGCTCCGCGGTGAGCTGTCGGTCCGCGGCAACCTCGGCTACGAGGCCCAGCGCACCATGGAGGTGCTGGCCGGCGCGCGCTACACCTTCGCGACCGACTGGGAGGGCTTCGCCCTCGGCGGCCCCGGCTTCTTCGAGGCCCCGGGCACGCCGCGCTTCCGCGGCCTGATCGGCCTGGCCTACGTGCCGGTCGCCAAGAAGGCCCCGCCGCCGCCCCCGGCCGATCCCTGCGCCGCTGGCATGGTCCACACGCCGGCCCAGTGCCCGGCGCTCGACGACGACAAGGACGGCATCCTCAACAGGGACGACGTCTGCCCGCTGGTGGCCGGCATCGCCGAGGAGAAGGGCTGCCCGGCCAAGGACAGCGACGCCGACGGCATCTTCGACCACAAGGACAAGTGCCCCACCGTGGCCGGCATCGCCGAGCTCGAGGGCTGCCCGGCCAAGGACGGCGACGCCGACGGCATCCCCGACCACAAGGACCGCTGCCCCGACGTGGCGGGCGTGGCCGACAACGCCGGCTGCCCGCCGGCCAAGGCCGTGCTGAACGTCGCCACCGGCAAGATCGACATCCTCGAGAAGGTCTACTTCGACACCGGCAAGGCCACCATCCAGGATCGGTCCTTCCCGCTGCTCGACGAGGTGGCGCAGGTGCTGGCCCGCAACCCCCAGCTCACCAAGGTGGTGGTCGAGGGCCACACCGACAGCACCGGCTCGGCCAGGCTGAACACCAAGCTGTCGGCCGACCGCGCCAAGGCCGTGGCCGCCTACCTGGTCGGCAAGGGCACCGACGCCGCCCGCCTGGACTCGAAGGGCTTCGGCTCGTCGAGGCCGGTGGGTGACAACCAGACCGCCGCTGGCCGCGACTCGAACCGCCGCGTGGAGTTCACCATCCCGTAGCGGCCGACGCAGCCCGTCTCACCTGGCGCCCTCGTCGCGGACCATCGCGGCGAGGGCGTCGACGTGTCCGGAGTCCGCCCCGCAGCACCCGCCCACCAGGCGGGCGCCGGCCCGGAGCGCGGGCGCCAGGGCCGCGGCGAAGGCGGAGGGCGGCAGCACCTGGCCCGGCAGGCCCGGGCTGGGCTTCGCCACCAGGGGCACCGGCAGCGACGCCAGGGCCCAGCTGGCCAGGGCGGTGAGCGCGGGCCCGGCCAGGACGCAGTTCACCCCCACCGCCGCGGCCCCGCCGGCTGCGGCCTCCAGGAGCATGGGGCCGGCGTCCCCGCCGTCCGCGGCCAGCAGGCGGCCCCCGGCCTCGGCCAGCGTGAAGGTGACCACCACCGGCAGGCCGCAGGCGCGCGCGGCCCGCAGCGCGGCGGTGGCCTCGCGCCGGTCGTACTGGCTCTCCAGCCAGAGCAGGTCCACCCCGGCCCCCGCCAGGGCCGCCACCGCCTCCGCGAACCGCCCCTCCAGCTCGGAGGCCGGCGGCGCCGCCCCACCCGGCGTGGCCAGCGCCAGCGGCCCGAGGGCGCCGGCCACCCAGCCGCCGCCGGCTGCGGCCCGGGCCAGCCCGGCGGCCTGGCGGCACAGCGCCGTGGCCCGCCCGGACGCCAGGCGCCCGGCCAGGCGCGGCGCCGCCGCGTTGAAGGTGCAGGTGAGCAGGATCCGGGCGCCGGCCGCGGCGTGAGCGCGGTGCACCGCGGCGATCTCCTCCGGGTGGTCCCCGAGCCAGGCCTCGGGGAGCTCGCCGGGCGGCAGGCCCCGCGCCTGGAGCGCCGTGCCCATGGCGCCGTCGAGCAGCACCGGGCCGGCCCGCAGGGCGCGGCGCAGGGCCGCGGGCAGCGGGGCGGCGGGGCCCGGCGGGCTCACGGCGCCAGGGCGTGGGTCTCGAGGTGCCGCGGCACCAGGCATGGCCAGCCCATGGCGTCGAGCCGTGCCCGGGCCGCCTCGAGCGCCACCGGCTCGCCGTGCACCAGGAAGGTGCGCCGCGGCGGCGCGGGCCGCGCCGACAGCCAGCGGGCCAGCTCGGCCTCGTCGGCGTGCGCCGAGAAGCCGGAGAGGCTGGCCACCCGGGCGCGCACCGGCACGTCCTGGCCGTGCAGCCGCACCGTGGCGGCGCCGCTCTGCAGGCTCCAGCCGCGGGTGCCGGCCGCCTGGAAGCCGACCAGCAGCACGGTGGTGCGCTCGTCGGGCAGGCGCCGCGCCAGGTGGTGCAGCACCCGGCCGCCGGTGGCCATGCCCGAGGCCGAGAGGATGATGCAGGGACCCTCGACCCGGTTGATGGCCTTGGACTGCTCGGGGCTGCGGGCGAACTGGAGCCGCCGCGGGCGCAGGGGCTCGATGCCGGCCGCCAGCAGCCGCACCATCTCGTCGTCGTGGTCCTCGCGGTGGGCCACGTGGATGGGCGTGGCGTCCACCGCCATGGGCGAGTCGACGAAGACGGGCAGCTCGGGGATCTCGCCGCGCTGCTCCAGCTCGCGCAGGGCGAAGAGCACCTCCTGGGTGCGCCCGATGGCGAAGGCCGGGATGAGGAGGGCGCCGCCGCGCTCCACCGCCGCCAGCACCTCCGCTCGCAGGCCGGCGGCGCCGGGGCCTGCCGGGTGGCGCCGCCCGCCGTAGGTGCTCTCCAGCACCAGCACGTCGGCCGCCGGCCCGGGCTCGGGGTCGGGCAGGATGGGGGCGCCGTAGCGGCCCAGGTCGCCGCTGAAGAGGATCCGGACCGGCGGCGGCCCGGCCACCTCCAGCAGCACCGTGGCGCTGCCCAGGATGTGGCCGGCCCGGTGGAAGGTGAGGGTGACCCCCGGGGCCACCAGCCTGGGCCGGCCGTAGCCGAGCGGCGCCAGGCGCGGCAGCGCGGCCAGGGCGTCGTCCTCGGTGTAGAGCGGGGCGGCGTTGGGGGCGTGCTTCGAGTAGCCACGCCGGTTGGCCCAGGAGGCCTCCTCCTCCTGCAGCCGGCCCGAGTCGGGCAACAGCAGGGCCAGCAGGTCGCGGGTGGCGGGCGTGACGTGCACCGGACCGGGGTAGCCCTGCCGCACCAGCAGCGGCAGCGCGCCGGTGTGATCGATGTGGGCGTGCGTCAGCACCACCGCGGTGATGGAGTCCGGGGCGACCGGCCAGGGGGCCCGGTTGCGCAGCCTGAGGTCCTTGGGCCCCTGGAACAGGCCGGCGTCCACCAGCACGCGGGCCGCGCCGGTGTCGACCAGGAAGCGGGAGCCGGTGACGGTGCCGGCTGCACCCAGGAAGCGGATGGACGCCATCTCGGCCCAATCCTACAATCCCCGGGCCGTGCGCCGAGGCGACCGGAGGTCGCGCGCCCCGTCAAGGGCGCGGCGAACGTGAAGGGGACACAGGCATGCGCCGGAAGATCCGCGTCGTCGGGGCCATGATCGAGCAGGACGGCCGCTACCTCATCACCCAGCGACCCCCGCGCGCCTCCCTGCCGCTGCTGTGGGAGTTCCCGGGCGGCCGGGTCGAGGTCGGCGAGACCGATCAGGCGGCGCTGGCGCGCGAGCTCGGCGAGGAGATGGGCGTGCTCGTCGAGGTCGGCGACCGGGTCCTGCACGTGGAGCACGCCTACGAGGGCTACGACATCGACTTCTGCGTCTACCGCTGCCGCCTGGTCTCGGGTGAGGTGGCGCACACCCGCATCCACGATCACCGATGGGTGCGCCCGGACGAGCTCGACCAGTACGAGTTCCCGCCGGCCGACGAGAAGTCGATCGCCCAGCTGCTCGGGCTCTAGGCTCTGGCGCTTCACCCCTCCCGGGGCGGGCGGGGGACAGGGAATAGACAGCCCCGGAGCGGCGTCTTACCTGCACCCCATGTCCGGCATCCCCGAGGAGAAGCGCCCATGCGTCGCATCATCCTGACCTTCATCGCCGCCTCTGCCGCCGTCGCCCTGGTGGTCGCCTGCTCCGGCGAGGGCCGCGCCACCGCCGAGCCCCGCGCCGCCGAGGCGGCCGCCGGCGCCATCTTCCGCGAGGCGGTGGCCGCCGCGCCCGCCGCGGAGGTGCCGGTCGGCACCACGCTGGCGCCGCTCATCGAGCGGCTCAAGCCGGCGGTGGTCAACATCTCGACCACCACCATGACCCGCTCCCCGCACGGCCGCGGCCTGGGGCGCGGCCAGGACCCCCTGGAGCGGTTCTTCGGCCAGCCCACCCCAGACGGCCCGGAGGGGCAGCGCGGGCAGGGGCTCGGGTCGGGCTTCATCCTCAACGCCGAGGGGTTGATCCTCACCAACCACCACGTCATCAAGGACGCCACCGACATCCGCGTCCGCCTCCCCGACAACGCCGAGTACTCGGCCCGGGTGGTCGGCAAGGACGCCGCCACCGACGTGGCCCTCATCAAGCTCAACGCGCCGCCCAAGGGGCTGCCCACCGTGGTGCTGGGCGACTCCGACGCGCTCCGCCAGGGCGACTTCGTGCTGGCCCTGGGCAGCCCCTTCGGCCTGCGCGAGACCGCCACGCTGGGGATCGTCTCGGCCAAGCACCGCGGCGGCGTGAACTCGGGCAACCCGTACGACGACTTCCTCCAGACCGACGCCGCCATCAACCCGGGCAACTCGGGCGGGCCGCTCTTCAACCTGCGGGGCGAGGTCGTCGGCATCAACACGGCCATCGTGTCGCCGCAGATCGGCTCGGGCATCGGCTTCGCGGTGCCCATCAACCTGGCCAAGTCCCTGCTGCCGCAGCTGCAGGCCAAGGGCCGGGTGACCCGCGGCTACCTGGGGGTGGCGGTGGGCGACCTGACCCCTGACCTGCAGAAGGCCTTCGGCCTGCCGGGCGGCACCCGGGGGGCGCTGGTGCAGCAGGTGGTGCCCAAGCAGCCGGCTGCGGTGGCCGGGCTGGAGCCGGGCGACATCGTGCTCTCCCTGAACGGCAAGCCGCTCGAGTCCGGCAGCGCGCTGACCCGCGCGGTGGCGCTCATCGCCCCGGGCGACAAGGTGACCCTGGTGGTGCTGCGCCGCGGCAAGGAGAAGACCTTCACCTTCCCGGTGGCGCAGCGGCCCGACGAGCTGGCGCAGGCCGAGGCCGACGGGGAGGGCGGGGTGGGGGAGGCCGGCAAGAGCCCGAAGCTGGGCGTGCGGCTCCAGCCGCTCACGCCGGAGCTCAGCAAGCAGCTCGGCCTGGAGGGCGACCAGGGCGTGCTGGTGGCCGACGTCACCGAGGGTGGCCCAGCCGAGCGGGCCGGGCTGGTGCGCGGCGATCTCATCCTGGAGGTGAACCGGCAGCCGGTGACCCGGCCGGCGGAGGTGGGGGAGGTCATCGGCAAGCTGGCCGACGGCGACCTGGTGCTGCTGCGGGTTCGCCGCGGTGACGGGGCGCTCTTCCTGGCGGTGCCGGTGGGCGGCCGGCAGTAGCCGGCGCTTCGCCACCCCGGCCAGCCTCGGGCTGGCCACCGCGACGCCGCCGGGGCTCACGCTCCGGCGGCGTCGGTGCATCCGAGCGCGGCCCCAGGGTGGGTAGGTGTCGTTTATTTGCCTACATGCCCCTACCGTCCTACCTTGCTCAGACCTGCAGGGGAGGCCGCATCATGGTCTGGCCGTGGAAGGGAACGCCAGGGAACGAGGAGGCCGAGCGGCGCGCCAGCGCGCGCCTCGACAAGGTCTTCCCGGTCTGGCTCGAGGGAGACCGCGGGGGCGCCCACGGGGTGGCTCGCAACATCTCGCCCGGCGGCCTCTTCGTCGAGACCCCGGTGACCCAGCCCATCGGCTCGCAGGTGCGGGTCACCTTCGAGGGCGGACCGGCCGAGATGGTCGGGGTGGGCGAGGTCCGCTACGTCTGCGCCCTGACCGGCCAGCCGGCGTCGCCGGGGCGTGGGCCGGTGGGGGTGCGCGGCATGGGGCTGCGCTTCCTCTACTTCGAGGCGGCCCCCGAGGTCCGACAGGCCATCCCGGCCCGCGCCGGCGCGCTGCACTGAGGCGCGCCTCGGGCCAGCCGGTCCGCACGACCGGGTAGCGCCCCGTCCGGCGCCGTGTTACCCGATCCCAGGATGCAGGCCATCGAGACCCACGGGCTGACCCGGCTCTTCGACGGGAGGCCCGCGGTGCTGGACCTCTCGCTCACCGTGCCCGAGGGCGCCTTCTACGGCTTCCTCGGGCCGAACGGGGCCGGCAAGTCCACCACCATGAAGCTCCTGACCGGGCTGCTGGCGCCGAGCGCCGGCCGGGCCACGGTGCTGGGGCACGATCTGGGCGAGCGCTCGCTGGAGGTGCGCCGGCTGGTGGGGGTGGTGCCCGACGGGCTGGCGCTCTTCGAGCGGCTCTCGGGCGCCGAGCAGCTGCGGCTGCACGGGCAGCTCTACGGGCTGCCGCGGCGGGAGGCGGCGCGCCGCGCCGAGGAGCTGCTGGCGGCCATGGAGCTGACCGGCGACGCCGGCAAGCTGGTGGGCGACTACAGCCACGGCATGAAGAAGAAGCTGGCGCTGGGCTGCGCCCTCATCCACGGGCCGCGCCTGCTCTTCCTCGACGAGCCCTTCGAGGGCATCGACGCGGTGGCGGTCAACGGCATCCGGCGCATGCTGCAGGGGCTGGTGGCCGGCGGCCAGATGACCATCTTCCTCACCAGCCACGTGCTGGAGGTGGTGGAGCGCCTGGTGACGCACGTGGGCATCATCCACGGCGGGCGGCTGGTGGCGCAGGGCACCCTCGACGAGGTGCGCGGCGCCGGCTCGCTGGAGGAGTCCTTCATCCGCACGGTGGGCGAGGAGCGGGTGGCGCACCGGCTCTCCTGGCTGGGCGGGCCCGCCAGCGGCGCGGGCGGCTGAGCGGGTGGGGGCCTGGCGCGACACGCCGCTGGCGGCGCTGGTGGAGCTCAGGCTGCGCCTCGGGCTGCGCCGGCTGCGCGGCCGGGGCGGGGTGCCCGAGCTGGTGGCCAAGGCGCTCAGCTACCTGGTGCTGCTCCCGCTGGGCGTGGTGTTCGCCGGCCTGGTGGGGGCGGGCATGTACCGGGCGGCCCGGTCCGGCCGCGGCGTGCAGGTGGACCTGCCGGTCAGCGCCGTCCTGTTCGGCGTCTGGCAGGCCTGGACCGCGGTGGCCATGTCGCTGCACGAGCGGGAGGGGGTGGACCTGCGCCGCTTCCTGGTCTACCCGCTGGCCGCCGGCCGGGTCTTCACCTACGGCCTGGTGGCCTCGGTGGTGGGGGATCCCTTCGCGCTCTTCTGGTGCGTGCTGCTGGCCGGCGCCTGGGGCGGCGCGGCCGTGGGGCGGCCGGGCGCCTGGCTCCTCCCGCTGGCGCTGGCGCTGCTGCTCTTCGCCGCCTCGGTGGCCTGCTCCGTGGTGCTGCTGCAGGAGGTCTCCGGGCGGATCCTGCGCGGCAAGCGGACCCGCGAGGTGGCCATCGCGCTGCTCTACGTGGGGCTCGCCATGGGCGGCGCGGCGCTGGCCGGCCTGCGCGGTCGCATCGACCTGGCGCGCGCCAGGGAGGTGCTCGGGCTGGTCCAGTGGCTCGCCTGGCCGGCGGCGCTGGGGGCCGGCGCGGCCCGCCGGCTCTTCTCGGGTGAGGTGGCGGCGGCGCTGCCCTGGCTGGCCGGGCAGGCCGCCGCGGTGGCGGCCTCCGGGTGGGCCGCCTACCGGCTGACGCTCTCGGCCGCCACCTCCGGCGGCGCGGGCGGGGCGGCCAGCGGCTCGTCCGGCGGCGCCGGGTGGGCCGGTGGGTGGCTGCCCGGCCTGCTCGGACCGCTGCTGGAGCGGGAGGTCAAGCACCTGGCCCGCCACCCGCTGCCAGGGGTGCTGCTGCTGGTGATCCCCGCCATGGCGGGCGTGGTGGCCTGGCAGGCCTCGCCGCTCATCCCGGCCGAGGCCGGCGAGGTGCTGCGGGCCCTGCCGCTGCTGGGGTTCGCCCTCTACACCCACCTGGCCACCCAGGTGTTCTGGCTCAACGCCTTCGGCTGGGATCGCGGCGGGGCGCGCCAGCACTACCTGGCCCCCCTCGACCTGGGAGAGGTGCTGGCCGCCAAGAACCTGGCCACCTACGCCCTGGCGGCCCTGCTCTACCTGGGCTGCGTGCTCCTGACCGTGGCGCTGGTCGGGGCGCCTCCGGGCTGGGCGCTGCTGGCGGCGCTGGCGCTGCACGCCGGCGTGGCCCCCTGGCTGCACGGCCTGGGCAACCTCCTGTCGGTGCTCAACCCGCGGGTGGCCTCTGCCACCCTGCAGCGCAGCGGCAACCTGCCGGCCCTCTCGGGCCTGCTGGGGATGGCCATCGTCTCGGGCGTGGCCGGGCTCTTCGCCCTGCCCGTGCTGCTGGCCCTGCGGCTCGACCAGGCCTGGATCCTGCCGGGGGCCTGGCTGGCGCTGGGCGCCGCCGGGCTGGCGCTCTACCGGGGCACCCTGCCGCGCATGGGGCGGCTGCTGGAGGCCCGGCGCGAGCTGCTGCTCGGGGTGGTGACCGGCGACGAGGCCTGACGCCGCGGCGAGGAGCGCCCCGCGCGTCGCCACCTACTGCGAGAACCCCTCCAGCAGGTAGTGGGACTCGACGCGGCGGAGGGCCAGGCACATGGCGGCGGTGCGCACGTCGGTGGGCGCCCCGATGCAGTAGGGGCGCGAGTTGTGCAGCGGGGTGCGCCGGGGCGTGTCGCGCGCCACGTCGCGGATGATGGCGTAGTTCGACTTGATGGCGCGCTCCAGGCGCTGGTTGACGTCGGCCTCGGTCCACTTCTCCAGCTTCTGGTTCTGCAGCCACTCGTAGTAGCTCACGGTGACGCCGCCGGCGTTGCAGATGATGTCCGGGATGAGGTCGATGCCGCGGGCCTGCAGCACCCGGTCGCCCTCCTGGGTGGTGGGCCCGTTGGCGCCCTCGGCCACCAGCCGGACGGTCAGCTTCTCGGCCACCTCGCCGTCGATCTCCTCGCCCAGCGCCGCCGGCACCAGGATGTCGGCGTCCACCAGCCAGAAGTCGGCCTTGGAGATGGCGGCGGCGCCCGGGAAGCCGGCCACGGTGCGGCGCAGGTTGGCCGGGTTGGCGTGCACGTAGCTGGCCAGCGCGTCCACGTCGAGGCCGGCCTCGGCGTGCACCGTGCCGAAGGCGTCGTTGACGGCCACGATGCGCGCGCCCTGCGCCGCCAGGATCTCGGCGGTGGCCGACCCCACGTTGCCGAAGCCCTGCACCAGCACCCGCGCGCCCTTGAGGGAGAAGCCCTTCTCGCGGGCCCACTCCTCGATGCAGTAGACCACGCCCTGGCCGGTGGCCTTGAGCCGCCCCTCCGACCCGCCGATGCGCACGTCCTTGCCGGTGACCACGCCGCGCAGGGCGTGGTGGTCGCGCTCACCGTCGGTGTACTGCCGCATCATGTAGGCCATGGTCTGGCCGTTGGTGCCGACGTCGGGCGCCGGGATGTCCAGGAACGGCCCCATCAGGTTCTTCAGCTTGTAGACGTAGCGGAGCGAGATGGCCTCCAGCTCCTCCCGCGAGAAGCGCATGGGGTCGAAGCGGATGCCGCCCTTGGCCCCGCCGAAGGGGATCTCGGCGATGGCGGTCTTCCAGGTCATGTCGGCCGCCAGGGTCTTGAAGAGGTCGAGCGACGCCTCCTGGTGGTAGCGGATGCCGCCCTTGTACGGGCCGCGCACCTGGTTGTGCTGGACCCGGTAGGCCTTGAACTTGCGCGGGCCGCCCTTCTCGACGCGGAAGAACCCCTTGCCCGGGATGTTGAGGACCCCCTGGCGCATGGTGAGGTCGGCGTCCAGCAGGGCCCGGCGGTGCAGGATGAACTTGCCGTCGGCCAGGGGCTCCAGCGCCTCGCCGGCCTCGACGCCGGAGGGCGGCAGGTCGCGGAAGGGCCCGAGGTCCGCGGGGGCCAGCGGGACCAGCCGGTCCCGCACCTCGATGGTGACGTAGAAGATGTGCTCGAAGTCCGGCTCCTCGATCTCCATCCGCACCCGCGGGTTGAGGTGGATCAGGTCGGCGGCCCGATCGAAGGTCTCCACCGCCCCCTCCCAGAACCCCTTCCTCGAGCTTCCCCTGGCCATGACGACGCCCTTTCCTGGAGGTGGATCGCGCCGGCCCCGGGCCGGGCCCGTGGAGCGTGGCGGGACTCTAGTGGCGCCCCCGGGCGGCGTCCACGTCTGGACCGTCGCGCGTCCACCGCCGAGGGTCGGGGCGGCCCAGGGTCAGGGCGCGGCCGGCCGCGGCACCGGCGGCTGCGGCGGCCCTCCCGGGAACGGAAACGGGCGCCTCGAGGGCGCCCGCTCCGTGTGCTTCCTGGGGTGCTGCCGAGAGCCGACAAACGGATTTGAACCGTTGACCTGCTGATTACGAATCAGCTGCTCTACCAACTGAGCTATGTCGGCGAAGGCGCGTTTCCTTAGCATTCGCGGATCGGCCGTGCAAGCGGCCGGTGGCGGTCCGGGGCGGCCCTCGGGGGCCCGACGCGCCGGCCGCCGGACCCTCGCTAGAAGCTCGGCCCGAAGGTCAGGTAGACCTGCCACTCGGCCAGCGGATCGTCGCCCGGGCCCAGGCCCGCCAGCGGTTTCCCCAGGCCGCGGGCCACGCCGAGCCGGAGGTCGGTGAGGAGCCAGTAGGCCAGGGCGGTCTCGAGGCGCAGCTCGACGCCGGCGCCGAGCCGCAGCCGGTCCCAGCGGAAGCCGCTGCCGGCGTAGCCGCGCTCGATGCCCTTCACGAAGGCCTCGCCCAGGTCGGCGAAGACGGCGCCGTGCAGGCGCCTGAGGAAGATGGGCCAGGTGGACCGGCCCAGCTCGGGCGAGGCCAGGGGGAAGCGCAGCTCCAGGTTGAGCAGCGCGGTGCCGTTGCCCTGCTGCAGGCCGGCCGGGTAGCCGCGCAGCTGGTCGGAGGCCGAGAAGGCCTGCAGCAGAAGCAGGTCCACCGGGTTGGGCTGGGACAGCCCGCCCAGGCTGAAGGGCGGGCTGCCGCCGAGCGAGCCGTGGGCCAGGGCGCCGGAGAGCCGGCCGGCCAGGACCACGTGACGCGTTCCGGGCACCCGCAGGTACTCGCTCCAGGCGGCGCGGGCCCGCCACAGGTCGTAGTCGCTGCCGGTGGTGGCGCCGGCGGCCCGGAGCCGGAGGGAGAGCGTGCGCCCCTCCTCCCGCGAGATGGAGCGGGCGTAGCGGCGGGCGTTGCTCCAGGCCACCCCCAGGCTGGCCTCGGAGAGCAGGCCGTCCACGAAGCGCTGCCCGGGCGGCGCCGCGGCCGCGTCGCCGGGATCGCCCAGGGTGTCCCAGCGCGTGGCGGACCAGCCGAGGCGCAGCTGCAGCGCCCGGTCGAGCCGGCTGAACGTGAAGGTGGCGCCGCCGGCCAGCGGCGTCCAGGCCGCGGTGAGCCGGTCCGGCTCGCCGGGAGAGCGGACCAACAGCCGCTCGGAGGCGAGGTCGAGCGCCGGCCAGGACCAGGCCCCGACGTAGCTGGCGGCGTACCCGGCGGTGCGGGCCCCGGCGCTCCACCAGGCCTGCGCTTGCCAGGTGTGCTGGCCCACCACGTCCTGGCCGGCGGTGTAGGCGCCGAACAGGTCGCCGGCGTCGTCGGCACCCCAGATCGGGAGCCAGAAGGTGGGGAGGGCGGTCCAGGGACGATAGGGGGAGGAGGTCGCGGTCGGGGCTGCGGTCGGGGCTGCGGTCGGGGCTGCGGTCGGGGCTGCGGTCGGAGTAGCGGTCGGAGTCGCGGTCGGGGCTGCGGTCGGGGTCGCAGTCGGGGTCGCGGTCGGAGTCGCGGTCGGAGTCGCGGTCGGGGTCGCCGTCGGGGTCGCGTTGCCCTGCTCACCCTCTCCCCCAGCTTGCTGGGGGAGAGGGCCGGGGTGAGGGGGCGCCCATGTCGCGGTCGGCGTCGCGGACGGCGTCTCGACCGGGGTCGCCTCCAGCCAGGACGCCGGCTCGAACGGCATGGTCGCCAGGTCGTAGCCCTCGCGCCCGTAGGTCACGAAGGCGATGGTCTTCCCGTCCGGCGACACCGCCGGGTCGAGCGCGCCGGTCTCCACGTTGGTCACCTGGCGGATCAGGCCGGTGGCGGCCTCCCAGGCGTACAGGTTGAAGACCCCGCCGCGGTCGGAGGCGAAGAGCAGGTGGGCGCCGTCCGGGGTCCAGGTCGGCTGGAGGTCGAGCGCGTCGTCGTCGGTGAGCCGCTCCACCTGGCCTTGCCGCAGCACCACCAGGTCGCGCCGTCCGCCCTCCTGGAGCGAGAGCGCGATGGCCAGGCCGTCCGGCGAGACGGCGGGGTCGTAGAGCTGGGCCCCGGGCCGGTGGAGCAGCAGCTCGGCCTGGCCGGTCGGGAGCGCCCGTCGCCGGAGCTCGTGCTCGCCGCCGCCGCTGCGCGCCACGTAGACCACCGCGGCGCCGCCCGGCGCCAGCGAGGGGTCGGTGGCCCGCTCGCCGTCGGTGAGCCGCTCGGCCCGGCCGGTGGCCAGGTCGGCCAGCCAGAGGTCGTCGTAGACGCGGAACTCGCGCCAGACCTCGGCGCGGGAGAGCACCGCCCGGCCGTCGGGGGTGAGGTCGAAGCGCCCGTGCTGGTCCACCGGCAGCGCCCGGCCCAGATCGCGCCCGTCGAGCGCCACCCGCCGCAGCCCGGCCCGCTCGTGCGGGCCGCGGTCCAGGTAGACCAGCGAGGCCCCGTCGGGCGTGAAGCGGGGGCGCTCCACCTGCCCGCCGCGCCAGGTCAGCCGCGCCGGCCTGGTCACCGGCCGGGTCCGGAGGGCGGCCAGGTCGGCGGCGGCGCGGTCGGCCAGGGCCGCGCCGAACTCCTCCCACAGCTCGGGGAACCCGGCGCCGAACCAGGCCTGGCCGGCCCAGGAGGGCGCCCAGGGCCAGACCTGCCGCCCCTGCTCGGCCAGGAAGCCGCGCAGCGCCTCCGGCCCGCTGCGGGCCAGCAGGAACTCCACGAAGCGGCCGCCCAGGAGGTAGGGGGCGTGGCCGCGCGGCCAGTCGAGCAGCGGGTTGCTGACCTGGGCCAGCGAGGGCAGCCCGGGCGGCTCCACCACCAGCGCCCGCGCGTACATCTCGAAGAGCGCGCTGCGGTTCCGGCCGGTGGCGCCGTCGCGCGCCTCGTGGGCCACCGCCACCCCCTCGATGAGCCAGCCCGGGGTCAGGCCGTTGGGGACCCAGAGCTTGCCGAAGACGGCGTTGACCGCGGCCGGCAGCCCGCCCGCCTGGTCGAGGTGGAGCACGTGGACGTACTCGTGGTCCACCAGCTGCGCCAGCCAGTCGCGCGCGTCGTGCAGCTCGGAGGCCGAGGAGGCGGGCACGGCATAGAGCCGGATGAGGTTGCGCGGCAGCGGGGTGGCCGAGCCGTTGGCCTCGTCCTGATCGTCGGAGAGCACCAGGTGGGTCGGCCCGGCCGGCGCGTGGCCGAGCAGCGGCACCAGCCGCTGGTGGGCCGCCTCGGCCAGCTCGGCCACCCGGGCCGCCAGCGCCTCCTCGCCCTGGTGGAAGTGGACCTGGAAGTGGGGCGTGAGGAGGGTGCGCCAGCGGTAGGCCGGGTCGTAGAGCGGTCGGGCCGGCGCCGGCGCCAGCAGCAGGAAGGCCGCCGCGCAGGCCACCAGGGCGGCGCGACCGGGCCCGGCCACGAGGGCGCGGCCGGCCGACCGCGGCTGGCCGGCCCGCCCGCGCCAGGGCCAGCTCACCCGGCACCCCCGGTGCGCCGGCGGCGCTCCGCTGCGCGCTGCCGCACCGGCGCCACCGGCGCCTCGCCGAAGTGATCCCGCAGGTACTTCTCCACCCTGAGGGCGACCAGGTCCGGGTGCTCCAGCGGGCCGACGTGGGTGCCCCCGGGCAGCACCAGCAGCTCGCTGCCGGGGATGGCGGCGTGCATCTTCACCGAGAGCCACATGGGGGTGAAGGAGTCCTTCTCGCCGGCCAGGATCAGCGTGGGCACGCCCACCCGGGGCAGGTGGTCGGAGGCGTCGTGCTGCGCCGCCGAGCCCAGCAGCCGCACGAACAGGCTGGTGTCCACGTCGGCCAGGTCGTCGAGGTAGCGCACCAGGTCCTCGCGGGCCACGTGCTCCGAGTTGACCTCGAAGGTCTGCGCCAGCCGGAGCGACAGCTCGGTGGGCACCACCGCGTGGAAGAGCAGCCTGGCCGCGGCCGGGAACCGCTCCACCACCTGCCGGGCGTAGGGGAAGGCGGCCGCCAGCAAGGGCACGTCGTGGAAGGTGTCGAGCGGGTGGCCCGGGGAGCCGCACACCAGCACCAGCCCCTCCACCCGCCCGGGCGAGTGGCGGTGGGCCTCCAGCGCCACCTGCACCCCCATGGAGTGGCCCACCAGCACCGCCGAGCGCTCGCCGGCGTCGTCGAGCACCGCGAACAGGTCCTCGACGCACTCGGCCAGCGAGACCTGCGTGGGGTCCGCCGGGCGCTCGCTCTGGCCGTGGCCGCGGTAGTTCCAGTGGATGACCCGGCGCTGCCGGGCCAGCTCCGGCTCCAGGAAGCGCCAGATGTAGCCGGCGCAGCCGATGCCGTCGCACAGCACCAGGGCCGGCGCCTGGCCCTGGCCGGCGCTGGTCCAGTGGAGGCGGGTGCCGTCCCTGGCGGTGGCGTAGTGCTCGGTGCGCGGCATCGATCCTCGGGGTGGACGCCAGGCCCGGCCCGGGGGGGCTGGGTGCGGCGGTGTGCCCCTGTGTCGTAGACTCCTTGGCCCCGGAGGTTCAAGCGGCATGTCGGAAGACCACTCCCACGAGCACGGCGACCACGCCGGTCACCACCACGGCCTGGGGCACGTCCACGGGGGCGGCAGCGTGCGCCGCCTGGCGGTCTCGCTGGCGCTGACCGCCACCATCATGGTGGCGGAGGCGGTGGGCGGCTGGCTCTCCGGCTCGCTGGCCCTGATCTCCGACGCCGGCCACATGCTCACCGACTCGGGGGCGCTCTTCCTGGCCCTGGTGGCGGCCTGGCTGGCCACGCGCCTGCCCGACGACCGGCGGACCTACGGGTGGCGCCGGGCCGAGGTGCTGGCCGCCCAGGTCAACGTGGGCGCCCTCATCGGCCTGACCGGCTTCATCGCCTGGGAGGCCATCGACCGGCTGCGCGGGGCGGCCCAGCCGGTGCAGCTGGGGCTGATGGCGGGGGTGGCGGGGCTGGGCCTCGGCGCCAACCTGGCCATCCTGGCGGTGCTGCGCCACGAGCAGGGGCTCAACGCCCGCTCGGCCTTCCTGCACGTGCTCTCGGACACCATCTCCTCGGTGGCCATCCTGGTGGGGGCCGCGGTGATGTGGCTGCGCCCGGCCTGGACCTGGATCGACCCGGTCCTCTCGCTGTGCATCGCCGCGCTCATCTCCTGGGGCGCCTTCCGGCTCATCCGCGAGATCACCGACATCCTCATGGAGAGCGTGCCCGGGCACATCGACGTGGGCGAGGTGGAGCGCGGCATGGCCGCCGCCGCCCCCGGGGTGGTGGCGGTGCACGACCTGCACATCTGGACCATCTCCAGCGGGCTCTACGCCCTCTCGGCCCACGTGGTGGTGGAGGCCGTGGCGGTGGGGCGCAACGACGAGATCCTCACGGCCGTGAAGGAGACGCTGCGCCGGCGCTTCCACATCGACCACGCCACCATCCAGATCGAGTCGGCGGCCTACTCGGACGTCAACGACATCTGCGCCCACTCACACTAGAGGTGAACCAGGCGGCCGGCCGGGGCGGGGGGCGGCGCGCCCCGGCGCGTGGTATGGTCGGTCCGTGCTCTCCCCCGTCCTCGCCTTCCGCCCGGCGCGCGTGGTGGAGCGGCTGCCGCCGCGCAGCGCCGCCTGCCCGCTCTCCTCGAAGGACCTGCTGGCGTCCGCCGCGGCCCTCCGCCTGACCCTGCCGCTGGTGCGGGCCCCCAGCGCCGGGGTGGCGCGCGCCGCCCTGGTGGCCGCCAAGCAGCTGCACAGCGTGCTCGGGCTGGCGCTGCCCCAGGGCCCGGCCCCGGAGGCCTGGTTCGCCGCCGTCACCGCCGCCGCCGACGAGCTGGCCGCCGGCCTGCCCATCTTCCTGGTGGGCGAGGTGGTGGTGGCCGGGCGGCGCGACGGCGAGGTGGAGGCCGCGTTCAAGGCGGCCTGGCGCCTGGCCGACGCCGGGCTGACCCACCTGACCCTGGACCTCACGCTGGTGCCGGCCGAGGCCCGCGCCGAGGTGCTGGAGAAGGTGGCGGCGCCAGCGCTGGAGCGCGGCCTGGGGCTCGACTGCCTGGTGGAGCCCGGCGGCGCCGCCGCGGCGCGGCCGCTCTTCGCGGCGCTGGCCCGGCGCGACGCGGCGCCGGACATGGCCAGCCTGCGCTGCCTGGCGCCGGAGGACCTGGCGGCGGCCCGGGCCCAGGTGAAGGAGCTGCTGGCCCTGTGCGCCGCCCTGGCCGGCACCCCGGTGCTGCGGCGCGGCCCGGTCACCTCCGAGCTGCTCGGCTCGCTCAAGGGCTCCCCGGTGGCCGGCTGCGACGACGGGGGCGCGGCCGCCGAGGCGGCGGTGCTGAGCCTGCCCGCGGAGAGCGAGCCCCCGGCGGGGACGCCGAGCGAGGGGCTGGCCGAGGCCGAGGCGCGCCTCGGCGAGGCCGGCCGGGCCCGCCTGGAGACCCGCGCCTACCTGGAGGTGCTCGACTTCCTGGAGCGGCTGGGGGCCGCCGGCAGCGCGCAGCGGCTGGGCCGCGCCCTGGCCCGGACCCTGGCCGAGCCGGGGGCGTGACCCGCATCGTGGCCGGTACCGCCCGCGGGCGGCGCCTGGTGGTGCCGCCCGGGCAGGGCACCCGCCCCACCGGCGAGAAGGTGCGGGCCGCCACCTTCAACCTGCTCGGCCAGTTCTTCGACGGCGGCGCGGTGCTCGACCTGTACGCCGGCTCGGGCGCGCTGGCCCTGGAGGCGCTGTCGCGCGGCTGCGCGTCGGCGGTGTGCGTCGAGGCCGACCGGCGGGCCGTGGAGGCCATCCGCGCCAACGCCGAGGCGCTGGGGTTCGCCGGGCGGGTGGAGGTGCGCCACGGGCGCGTCGAGGACCTGGCGGCGAGGCTGGCGCCCGGCTTCAGCCTGGCCTTCGTGGACCCGCCCTACCAGGCCGGGCCCGAGGTGGCGCTCGGGCTGGTGGGGCCGCTCCTGGCGCCCGGGGGGAGGGTGGTGGCGGAGCACGACGCCCGCAGCCCGCCGCCGGATCGGATCGGCCCCCTGGCCCTGGTGGACCGGCGGGCCTACGGCGGCACCGGCCTCTCGATCTACCGGCGCGAGTGAGCGATACTCCGCGACCTCCCATGGCCCGCCTCGCCATCTACCCCGGCAGCTTCGACCCGCTCACCAACGGCCACGTCGCCATCATCCAGCGCGGGCTCAACCTCTTCGACCGCCTGGTGGTGGCGGTGGCCAACAACCCGCAGAAGTCACCGCTCTTCACGGTGGCCGAGCGGCGGGCCGCCATCCTGGAGGCGGTGGGCCACGACCCACGCGTCGAGGTGGACAGCTTCGACGGGCTGATGGTCGAGTACGCCCGCACCCGCGGCATCCACACGGTGCTGCGCGGCCTGCGGGCGGTGTCCGACTTCGAGTACGAGTTCCAGCTCGCCAACATGAACCGCAAGCTGCTGCCGGAGTTCGAGTCGGTCTTCGTGATGACCGGCGAGGACTACTTCTACGTGTCGTCCCGGCTGGTGCGCGAGGTGGCCACCTTCGGCGGCGACGTCACCGGCCTGGTGCCGCCCCACGTGGCCGCCGCCCTGCGCGCCAAGCTGCCCCGGCCGTAGCCGCCGTGCCGCGCCCCCGGGACAGCCCGGGGCGCACCACCCGTGCTAGCGTCACCGGCACATGCCCTCCCTGCCCCGCGAGGTCCTCGGCGACCTGGCCGCCGTCGCCTTCGTCGAGGCCAACCTGCTCTTCCGCTCCCTCGACGCCGAGGCGCGCGCCGACCTGCTGGCGCTGGCCCGGGTGGAGGACTACGAGGCCGGCGAGCTGATCGCCGCCGACGCCGGCGACGAGCTGGTCTACCTGGTGCGTGAGGGGCGCGCCGCGGTGCTGCTCGATCGGGCCGGCACGGCGGCCGAGGTGGCGGTGCTGGAGAAGGGCGCGGTCTTCGGCGAGGGGCGGGTGCTGGGCAGCCCGGTGGTGGGGGCGCTGGTGGCCCGCACCGAGGTCTCGGTGGTGACCCTGCCGGCGCCGGTGGTGTCGGCGCTGGCGGCCCGCTTCCCCAAGCTCCTGAGGCTGCTGGAGACCGTCAAGGCGGCCCGGGAGCGCGACGCGGCCCACCGCCTCGGCGGGTAGGGCCTGCCGGGCCTCCGGCGGGGCCTGGATGGGGGAGGGCGGGGCGGCCGCCGGAGGGTCACGGAGGCGCCTCGGCGACGGCCCGTTTCGTGCTATGCCCGGGCCCCATGCCGCGCCGCTCAGACATCAAGAAGATCATGATCTGCGGGTCCGGGCCCATCGTCATCGGGCAGGCCTGCGAGTTCGACTACTCCGGGACGCAGGCCTGCAAGGCCCTCAAGGAAGAGGGCTACCAGATCGTCCTGCTCAACTCGAACCCGGCCACCATCATGACGGATCCGGGCTTCGCCGACCGGACCTACGTCGAGCCGATGACGCCCGCGGTGGCGGAGCAGATCATCGCCCGCGAGAAGCCGGACGTGCTGCTGCCCACCCTGGGCGGCCAGACCGCGCTCAACCTGGCGGTGGCGCTGGCCAAGAACGGGGCCCTGAAGCGCCACGGCGTCGAGCTCATCGGCGCCTCGCTGGAGGCCATCGAGAAGGCCGAGGACCGGCTGCTCTTCAAGGAGGCCATGAAGCGGGTGGGCGTGGAGATGCCCAAGTCCGGCTACGCCACCTCCTGGGAGGAGGCCTCCGCCACCGCCGACGAGATCGGCTTCCCCATCATCATCCGCCCCAGCTTCACCATGGGCGGGGAGGGCGGCGGCGTCGCCTACAACCGGGAGGAGTTCGAGCCCATGGCGCGGCGCGCCCTGGTGCTCTCCCCGACCCACACCATCCTCTGCGAGGAGTCGATCATCGGGTGGAAGGAGTACGAGCTGGAGGTGATGCGCGACAAGAACGACAACGTCGTCATCATCTGCTCCATCGAGAACTTCGACCCCATGGGCGTGCACACCGGTGACTCCATCACGGTGGCGCCAGCCCAGACCCTCACCGACAAGGAGTACCAGGTGATGCGGGACGCCGCGGTCCGCATCATCCGCGAGATCGGCGTCGACACCGGCGGCTCCAACATCCAGTTCGGCACCCACCCGCGCACCGGCCGGCTGGTGGTCATCGAGATGAACCCGCGCGTCTCGCGCTCCTCGGCGCTGGCCTCCAAGGCCACCGGGTTCCCCATCGCCAAGATCGCCGCCAAGCTGGCGGTGGGCTACACGCTCGACGAGCTCAAGAACGACATCACCCGGGTCACCCCGGCCTCGTTCGAGCCCACCATCGACTACGTGGTCACCAAGATCCCGCGCTTCGCCTTCGAGAAGTTCAAGGGGGCCGACGACGTCCTGACCACCGCCATGAAGTCGGTGGGCGAGGTCATGGCCATGGGCCGGACCTTCCAGGAGTCCCTGCAGAAGGCCATCCGCGGGCTGGAGATCGACCGCTGCGGCCTGGAGTCCACGCTGGGGAAGAAGCCGGGCGAGGCCTACACCCCCGCCGAGAAGGCGCTGGTGGACGCCACCATCCGGGTGCCCCGCGCCCACCGGCTCTTCTGGCTGGGCGAGGCCTTCCGGGCCGGCATGACGGTGGACGAGGTGCACGGCGCCAGCGCGGTGGACCCGTGGTTCCTGCGGGAGATCGAGGAGCTGGTGGCCACCGAGGCGGCCCTGGGCGGGAAGCTGCCGCAGGGGCGCGAGGGGTGGTACGCCGTGAAGCGCATGGGCTTCTCCGACAAGCGCCTGGCCCAGCTGGCCGGCGCCACCGAGCAGGAGGCCCGCCAGGCCCGCTGGGCGGCCGGGGTGCGCCCGGTCTTCAAGCGGGTGGACACCTGCGCCGCCGAGTTCGAGGCCCACACGCCCTACCTCTACTCGACCTACGAGGAGGAGTGCGAGGCCGAGCCGACCGGGCGGGACAAGGTGATGATCCTGGGCGGCGGGCCCAACCGCATCGGCCAGGGCATCGAGTTCGACTACTGCTGCGTCCACGCCTCGTTCGCGCTGGCGCAGGCCGGGTTCGAGACCATCATGGTCAACTGCAACCCGGAGACCGTCTCCACCGACTACGACACCAGCGACCGGCTCTACTTCGAGCCGCTCACGCTGGAGGACGTGCTGGAGATCGTGCACAAGGAGAAGCCCAAGGGGCTGATCGTGCAGTACGGCGGCCAGACGCCGCTCAAGCTGGCGGTGCCGCTGCACGAGCTGGGCGTGCCCATCTTCGGCACCAGCCCGGACGCCATCGACCGGGCCGAGGACCGCGAGCGGTTCTCCGCCATGATCGAGAAGCTCGGGCTGCGCCAGCCACAGAACGGCATGGCGCGCAGCCCCGAGGAGGCCTTCGCGGTGGCCCACCGCATCGGCTATCCGGTCATGGTGCGCCCCAGCTACGTGCTGGGCGGCCGGGCCATGGAGGTGGTCTACGACGACGCCGACCTGAAGCGCTACCTGACCGAGGCGGTGCAGGCCTCCAACGACCGGCCGGTGCTGGTGGACCGCTTCCTCAAGGACGCCGCCGAGGTGGACGTCGACGTGGTCTCCGACGGCCGCGACGTGGTGGTGGGCGGGGTGATGGAGCACATCGAGGAGGCCGGCATCCACTCCGGCGACTCGGCCTGCTCGCTGCCCCCCTTCAGCCTGGCCCCGGCGCTGGTGGCCGAGATCGAGCGGCAGTCCATCGCCATGGCCCGCGAGCTGGGCGTGGTCGGCCTCATGAACGTGCAGTTCGCGGTGCAGGGCGGCGACGTCTACGTGCTGGAGGTGAACCCGCGCGCCAGCCGCACCGTGCCCTTCGTGGGCAAGGCCACCGGCCTGCCGCTGGCCAAGGCCGGCGCCCTGTGCATGGTGGGCAAGACCCTGGCCGAGGCCGGGGTGACCGCCTCGGCCCACCCGCGCCACGTCTCGGTGAAGGAGGCGGTCTTCCCCTTCGCCCGCTTCCGCGGCGTGGACACCATGCTGGGCCCTGAGATGCGCTCGACCGGCGAGGTCATGGGAGTGGACTTCGACTTCGCCCGCGCCTTCTGGAAGGCCCAGGCGGCGGCCGGCAACACCCTGCCCACCGGCGGCGCCGGCAAGCGGGCCTTCGTCTCGGTGCGCAACGGCGACAAGGAGGGCCTGGTGGACGTGGCCCGCCGCCTGGCCGGGCTGGGCTTCGAGGTGCTGGCCACCGCCGGCACCCACGCCTTCCTGGCGGCCCGCGGCATCGCCAGCACCCCGGTGCGCAAGGTGAAGGAGGGGCGCCCCTCCATCGTGGACCGGATCAAGGACGGCGACGTGCACTTCGTGGTCAACACCACCGACGGGAAGCGCGAGGTCTCCGACAGCTTCCCCATCCGGCGCGAGACCCTGATGAAGCAGTTGCCCTACTTCACCACCATGACCGGCGCCCGCGCCGCCGTGGCGGCCATGGAGGCGGCCCGCTCCGGGCCCATCGGCGTCCGCTCGCTGCAGGAGTACCACGCCCCCGTCACCAGTCGTTGACAGGAGCCCCGCGGTTCTCCAATACTTTGTGGCGACAGCGCGGCCGCCCCGGGACCCCGGGACGGCCGCCGGCTTTTTTGAGGGAGGTGGCTCTTGTCCGAGCGCGTGCCGATGACGAAGTCCGGGCTGGTCCGGCTGAAGGAGGAGCTGAAGCGGCTCAAGGCCGTGGAGCGCCCCAAGATCGTGAAGGAGATCGCCGAGGCGCGCGCCCACGGCGACCTCTCCGAGAACGCCGAGTACCACGCCGCCAAGGAGAAGCAGTCGCACGTGGAGGGGCGCATCCTCCAGGTGGAGCACTGGATCGCCTCGGCCGAGGTCATCGACGTGACCAAGCACGCCGGCGACAAGGTGATCTTCGGCGCCACCGTGACCCTCTCCGACACCGACTCCGGCGACGAGGTGACCTACCGCCTGGTGGGCGAGCTGGAGGCCGACCTGAAGCAGGGCAAGATCTCGGTGACCTCGCCCATCGCCCGGGCCCTCATCGGGCGCAGCGAGGGCGACGCCGTGACGGTGCGCAGCCCGGGCGGCAGCCGCGAGTTCGAGATCCAGGCCATCAAGTTCGTCGAGGACGACATCGCGGAGTCGGAGTGATCCGCTAGGCTGCCCGGCGTGACCCAGCGGGACGGCCGACCACGAGACGTTGCCGGCGACGCGGCGGCCCAGGCCCTGATGGCCCTGGTGCCGCCGCTCCGCTTCGCCGTCAAGGACGGCTTCGCCGGGCTGGCGCGCCTGGCCGGCTTCGGCGAGACGGTGCGCGGCGCGGTGGCCCGGGCCCGGGCGCTGGGGGCCGCCGACACCCCGGCCCTGCGGGCCCTGGCGGCGGAGGGAGAGGCCTTCGACGGCCGCGCCCCGGCCGCGCGGCGCCTGGCGGTGGGCCGGCTGGCCGTGCACCTGGCGTCGCTGGTGCAGGTGCCGGAGGAGATCGCCGTGGTGGCCAGGGCGGCGCGGGCCGAGCTGCTGGGCGGGAAGCCGGCCAAGCCGGGGGCGGCGGCTGGCTCGAGCGGCGCCCCCTCACCCCGACCCTCTCCCCCACTTCGTGGGGGAGAGGGAGCAACCCCTCGGGCCCGGCCCACAGTCCCCGCTCCCCCTCTCCCCTCCGGGGAGAGGGCCGGGGTGAGGGGCACCTCCTCCACGACCTCCGGTTCCGCTCCCCCTCTCCCCTCCGGGGAGAGGGCCGGGGTGAGGGGAGGCTCGCCGCCAGCGCCCGACGAGGACCTCCCCGAGGCCGCCACCCCACGCCCCCCGCCGCCCGAGCCGCGCACGCCGGAGGAGCGGGCCGCCCGGCGCGCCGCCCTGGCCTGCCCCCTGGCCGCCGTGCCGCGCGCCCACGCCTCGCCGCGCGGCCTGCTGGAGGAGCGCGGGCGCGCCACGGTGGAGCAGGCGCTGGAGTTCTGGCCGCGCGCCTGGCAGGACCGGACCACCCTCCGGCGCATCCGCGACCTCCAGGTGGGCGACGAGGCCATCGTGCTCGCCTCCGTGAAGTCGGCCCGCTCGCGCCGCACCCGCAACGGGCGCGTCCTGCTCGAGGTGGCGGTGGCCGACGAGACCGGCGGCCTGGGCCTGGTCTTCTTCAACGCCCCGCCCTGGAAGGAGAAGCAGCTGCCGCCGGGGGCCACCCTGCTGGTCTCCGGGAAGGTGACCGAGGGCTTCGGCGGGCGGCGGCAGATGACGCAGCCCGAGGTCGAGGTCCACCAGCCGGGCGACTCGGCCAACTTCGGCCGCATCGTGCCGATCTACCCGGGCCCGGCCGACTGGCAGCACCCGGCGCTGCGCAAGCTCATGAAGCGGCTCTGCGACGAGCTGGCGCCGCTGGCGGTGGACGACCTGCCCGCGCCGGTCCGGGCGCGGCGCGGCCTGCTGGCCCGCGCCCAGGCGCTGCGCCAGGCCCACTTCCCCCCGCCGGGCACCGACCTGGCCGCCGCCGCGGCCCGCGCCACCCCCGCCTTCCGCCGGCTGGTCTTCGAGGAGCTCTTCTTCCTGCAGCTGGCGGTGGCCCTGCAGCGCCGCGGCGTCAAGTCCAAGGCCGGCATCAGCTTCGAGGCCGGGCCCGAGGCGCTCGACCGGGCGCTGGCGCGCCTGCCCTTCGCGCTGACCGGCTCGCAGCAGAAGGTGCTGGGCGAGATCGCCCGGGACATGGCGAGCCCCGAGCCCATGAACCGCCTGCTGCAGGGCGACGTGGGCAGCGGCAAGACCGCGGTGGCCTTCGCCGCCATGCTGCTGGCGGTCCAGTCCGGCTACCAGGCGGTGTTGATGGCGCCCACCGAGATCCTGGCCGAGCAGCACGCCCGCACCCTGTCGCGCTGGCTGGCCGGCACCACCCTGGAGGTGGCGCTGGTGGGCAACGCGGCGCGCGGCAAGGGGCAGCAGGCGGCCCGGCAGCTGGTGCGCAGCGGCGCGGCGCGGCTGGTGGTGGGGACCCACGCGCTGCTGGAGGCCGAGGTGGGCTTCGACCGGCTGGGCCTGGTGGTGGTCGACGAGCAGCACCGCTTCGGCGTGCTGCAGCGGGCCGCGCTCATCGGCAAGGGACGGCTCCCCGACGTGCTGGTCATGACCGCCACGCCCATCCCGCGCACCCTGGCGCTGGCCTTCTACGGCGACCTCGACCAGTCCAAGATCACCGAGCTGCCGCCCGGGCGCACCCCGGTGGAGACCAGGCTCTTCGGCGACTCGCAGCGCAAGAAGGTCCACGAGCTGGCGCGCCAGGAGCTGGGGCTGGGCCGGCAGGTCTACGTGGTCTACCCGCTGGTGGCCGAGTCGGAGAAGTCCGACCTGGCCGACGCCACCAGCGGCGCCGAGGCGCTGCGCGGCGTGTTCGCGCCGCACGCGGTGGGCCTGCTGCACGGCAAGATGAAGCCCGAGGAGAAGCAGTCGGTCATGGAGGCCTTCCGGCGCGGCGAGGTGCAGGTGCTGGTGGCCACCACGGTCATCGAGGTGGGCGTGGACGTGCCCAACGCCAGCGTCATGATCGTGGAGCACGCCGAGCGCTTCGGCCTGTCGCAGCTGCACCAGCTGCGCGGCCGGGTGGGCCGCGGCGCGGCCAGGAGCCGCTGCCTGCTGCTGGCCAGGCTCCGCCAGGCCGGCCCGGAGGCGCGGGAGCGCCTGGAGGCGCTGGTGGCCACGCAGGACGGCTTCGAGCTGGCCCGGGTGGACCTGAAGCTGCGCGGGCCCGGGGAGATGCTCGGCACCCGGCAGTCGGGCCAGGCGCTGCTGGAGGTGGCCGACCTCTACCGCGACGAGGCCATCCTGGAGGAGGCGCGCGAGGAGGCCTTCGCCCTGGTGGAGGCCGATCCGTCGCTGGCCAGCCCCGAGCACGCCGCCGCGGCCGAGGCGCTGCGCGGGCGCTGGGCCTCCCGGCTGTCGCTGGCGCAGGTCGGGTAGGGCCCTCCGCCCCGGGAGCCCCCTCACCCCATCCCTCTCCCCCAGCCAGCTGGGGGAGAGGGGGCTCGAGCGGACGCGCCCTGCACGCACTTCCGCCTGGACCGGAGCAGCCCTCGTCCGCCCCCTCTCCCCTCCGGGGAGAGGGCCCGGGGTGAGGGGGCAACTGATAGACTCGCCGGATGATCACCTGCCCCCTCTGCGAGCACCAGCAGGCCGCCGGATCCGAGTGCGAGGTCTGCGGGCGGCGGCTCGAGGAGGGGCGCGGGACCGACGCGCCGGTGCCGGCGCTGGAGGGGCTGGAGCTGACCTCCCTCGACGCCGGCGGGCTGGCGGGGGGGGCGCCGCTGGAGCCGGTGCCGGACCTGGAGGCGACCCGCTTCGCGCCCTCCGCGGCGCCCCCGGCCGAGCTGGTGGCGGACCTCGAGCCCACCCGAGCCGCGCCGGTGGAGGCCGTCTCCGACCCGACGCCCGACCTGGAGCGCGTGCAGGCCGGCCTGCCGGAGGACGGCCCGACCGTCCTGCCGCTGACCCTGGTGTGCCGCTACTGCCGGACCGAGGCCCACCCCTCCGACCGGCTCTGCGCCCGCTGCGGCATGCGCCTGCCGGTGACGCCGCCGCGGCCGGGCGCGGTCGTCGCGGCGCCGCGGCTCTGCAGCTGCGGCACCCCGGTGACCCGCTCCACCTGCCCGGCCTGCGGCGCCCGCAACGCCACGCCCTGAGCGCGGCGGGCCGGCCGCTCCAGCGGACGCTGCCGGGCCGAGGCGCGGGCGGCGCGGCGCTTGAAAATGTGGGCCGGGGATCGCAAAGTGGCGCCGCCCCATGACCACCCCACGCCAGCACCGGCTCGCCCAGGGCCGCCGCCTCGCCGCCCCTGCCTCCCCGCCCGCGGGGCGCGCCTCATGAGCTTCCGCGCGACCTACCGCTGCGGCGAGGGCTGCGACGTGCGCGCCGAGCTCACCGAGGTCATCTACCGCTGCCCGAGGTGCGGTGGCCTGCTGGAGGTCGAGCACGACCTCGAGGCCCTGCGGGCCCGCTCGGCCGACGACTGGAAGGCGCTCTTCGACACCCGCTTCAAGGTCGGCCCGTGGCCCCTCGGCTCGGGCGTGTGGGGCAAGAAGGAGTGGGTCTACCCGCAGCTGGCGCTCCCCAACGTGGTCTCCATGTACGAGGGGGGCAGCCCGCTCCTCAAGGTGGACCGCTACGCCCGCGAGCTGGGGCTCGACGACGTCTGGGTCAAGGAGTGTGGCGTCACCCACACCGGGTCCTTCAAGGACCTGGGGATGACGGTGCTGGTCTCGGCGGTCAGGGAGATGCAGGCGCGCGGCGTGCCGGTGCGGGCGGTGGCCTGCGCCTCCACCGGCGACACCTCGGCGGCGCTCTCGGCCTACTGCGCGGCCGCCGGCATCCCCAGCGTGGTGCTGCTGCCGCGCGGCAAGATCTCCACCGCCCAGCTGGTCCAGCCCATCTCCAACGGGGCCCTGGTGCTGGAGCTGGACACCGACTTCGACGGCTGCATGGCGGTGGTGCAGCAGCTCTCCGAGACCAAGGACATCTACCTCGCCAACTCGATGAACTCGCTGCGCATCGAGGGGCAGAAGACCGCCTCCATCGAGATCGTGCAGCAGCTCGGCTGGAGCGCGCCGGACTGGATCGTCATCCCGGGCGGCAACCTGGGGAACGCCAGCGCGGTGGCCAAGGGCTTCGAGCTCATGAAGGCGCTGGGGGTGGTGGACCGGGTGCCGCGGCTGGTGGTGGCGCAGGCGGAGCACGCCAACCCGCTCTTCCGGGCCACCACCGCGGCCGGCCTGAGGGCCGCCCCGGGGGTGACGGTGAAGCCCATCTCGGCCACCAGGACCCTGGCCTCCGCCATCCAGATCGGGGCGCCGGTGTCGGCCAGCCGGGCGCTGCGGGCGCTGGCGGCCATGGACGGCCTGGTGGAGCAGGCCTCCGAGCAGGAGCTGGCGGACGCCTGCGCCCGGGCCGACCGGGCCGGGCTCTTCACCTGCCCGCACACCGGCGTGGCGCTGGCGGCCCTGGAGAAGCTGGCGGGTCGCGGCGTGGTCAAGCGCGGCGAGCGGGTGGTGGTCATCTCCACCGCCCACGGCCTCAAGTTCTCCGACTTCAAGGTCGGCTACCACGAGGGCACGCTGCCGGGCCTGGTCTCGCCGCTGCGAAACCCTGGCGTGCAGCTGCCCGCCACGCTGGGCGCCGTGCAGGACGCCATCACCGCCCGCTTCGGGCGCGGCTAGGGGCGGCGGTGGCCACCGAGCGCATCCGCCAGCAGGATCCCGGCGCGCCCGCCGGCCCGGCCCCGGCGCTGGTGGCCGCCCCCTCCACGGGGGTGCTGGCCGCCACCACGGCCGGGCAGGACGCCCTGCGCGCCGAGCACGACGCGCTGGCCGGGCGCCTGGCCACCCGCACCTCGGTGGACCAGGTGCAGACCGGCGGCGTCCTGGCCTTCTTCACCGTGCTGGCGTTCGGCATGACCTGCAAGCTGGCCTGGGACCGCTGGGGCTGGCTGCCGGCCAACAGGCCCGCGCCGGAGGGGCAGTACCCGCTGTGGTTCCTGCTGGGAGCCCTCCTGACCCTGGCGCTGCTCTCCTCCGCGGTGCGTGCCTTCCGGCGCGCCGCTGCCCTGCGCGCCGACGAGGCCGCCGGCTTCGAGCGGCTGCGCGCGCTGCGCTCCCGGCTGGGGCTCGACACGTGAGCCGGCGGCGCGGGCGCTTCGTCGTCATCGAGGGGCTGGACGGTGCGGGCACCACCACCCAGGCCCGGCTGCTGGGCGAGCGGCTGCGGGCGGGCGGGCGCGCCGCGCACGTCACCGCCGAGCCCTCGGGCGGGCCGGTGGGGGCGCTGCTGCGCCAGGTGCTGCAGCGGCGCGTCAGCGGCGGCGCCGGTGGGGACTTCGACGCCCACGCCGTGGCGCTGCTCTTCGCCGCCGATCGGCTCGACCACCTGGCGGCCGAGGTGTCGCCGCGGCTGGCCGAGGGCAGCGACGTGATCTCGGATCGCTACACCCTCTCGTCGCTGGCCTACCAGGGGCTCACCACCGGCGACCTCGGCTGGGTCGAGGCCATCAACGCCCGGGCCCGGGCCCCGGACCTGACCATCTTCCTCAGGGTGCGGCCGGGCCTGGCGCTGGGCCGGCGCCGCGCCGCCGCCACCGCCCCGGAGCTCTACGAGGTGGCGGCCTTCCAGCGCCGCGTGGCGCGCGCCTACGAGCGGGCGCTGGCCCGGCTGGTGCGCGCCGGGCAGCGGGTCGAGGTGCTCGACGGCGAGGCCCCGGTCGAGGCGGTGGCCGAGGCGGTCGGCGGGCTGGTGGCGCGCCTGCGCCGTCGCTAGGGACGAGGACCCGGATGCGAGCCCCCACCGCCGCGCTGGTCGTCGTCGGCAGCGAGGTGCTCTCCGCCAAGGTGGCCGACGAGAACGGTCCCTGGCTGGCCCGGCGGCTGCGCGAGCTGGGCGTGGAGCTGCGGGCCATCGCCACCGTGGCCGACCGGGTGGACGACATCGTCGAGGCGGTGGACCGGGAGCGGCGGCGCGCCGGCTGGCTCTTCACCTCGGGCGGCGTCGGCCCCACCCATGACGACCTGACCGTGGCGGCGGTGGCGCGGGCGCTGGGGCGGCCCCTGGCGCGCCACGCCCAGCTGGCCCTGGCCATCGACGCCCTGCACCGCCGCCACCACGGCGGCGAGGCGGCCCCCGAGGCGGCGCTGCGCATGGCCGACGTGCCGGTGGGCACCGAGCTGGTGGGCGATCAGGGCTACCCGACGCTGGTGTGCGGCAACGTGGTGCTGCTGCCCGGGGTGCCGCGCTTCTTCCGCTACCAGTTCGACCGGGTGGCCACGCTGCTGGCCGGCGCGCCCTTCCGGCTGGCGCAGGTCTACCTGGTGGTGCGCGAGGAGCGCATCGCCGGGTCGCTGGCCGAGGTGGCCCTGGCCCACCCCGGGGTGGAGCTCGGGAGCTATCCGCAGTTCGACGACGGTGACCACCTGGTGCGCCTGACGGTGGAGTCGCGCGACCTGCCGGCGGTCGAGGCGGCGCTGCGGGCGCTGCTGGGCGCGCTGCCGGCCGGGGCGGTGCTGCGGGTCGAGGGGCCCTGAGCCGCGCCGCGGGCTCAGGCGATGGCCACCCGCAGCCGCTGGCGCAGGGTGAAGTGGTCCTCGCTGGCCGCGAAGGCCAGGAGGGCCAGGGCCCGGGGGTTCTCCCGCAGGGCCTGGCGCGGCGGCGCCAGCACGGCCGGGGTGCCGTCGGGCCCCTCGCGCAGCACCAGGTCGAGGGCGGTGGGCACGTCGCCGCACAGCACCAGCCCGGCCCGGTCGGCGGTCTGCGTCGCGGCCCCGCGCCAGGCGGCCAGGTCGGGGTCCGGGCCGGCGGCCAGGGCGCGCGCCGCCGGCTCCATGAGCTTGCGGGCGCGGCGGGGCAGGGACCGCCCCACCTGACGGACCAGCGCCTCGGAGGGCAGCCCGGTGGCCGACCAGGCCGTCACCACCTGGCGGACGGCCGCGGCCACCAGGTCGCCCAGGGTGCCCTCGTCCACCACCTCGGCCAGGCCGCTGCGCAGCTTGAGGCGGATGGCCATCCGCCCCAGCAGGAAGCGCTGCTCCCGCAGCGTGGCGCGCCGCAGCAGGTCCACCCCGCAGCGCACCACCGGCCGCTCGCCGGGGTCCACCAGCAGGCGCCCCGAGGCCCCCGGGTCGAGGTCCCACTCGTCGCCGGCGCAGACCGCGCGGCACAGCTCGGACAGCAGGCGGCGCGCCGGGTGATCGTCGCGCGCCACCTCGGCGCCCGCCACCGGCGGGCCGCGCAGGGCCTCGGCCAGGGCGTCGCCCGCGGCGGCCACCAGCTCGGAGAGCGGGCCGCGGTCGCCGGGCGCGCGCAGCGTGGCCACCTCGTCCTCCGCCAGCGCAGGCGGGGAGCCCAGCACCTGCTGGTCGCCCTCGCGCAGCAGCCGCTCGGCGGCGGGGCCGGGGGCCGGCGCTCCCAGCCACCGCAGCACGCTGGCGGCCACGTAGGCGCGGTCGTGGGCCCGGAGCCGCTCGAAGAGCCGGAAGAGCGCCCCCCAGCTCTCCTCGGCGAGCGGATCGAGCTCCAGCAGGCGTCGGTGCTCCTCCACCGCCAGCGCCGGGGCGCTCTCCTCGTAGGCCGCGGCCAGCAGCGCCCGGGCGTCGGCCCGCCCGGGGGCCTCGGCCAGCGCCGCGCGCAGCTGCTCGACCGCGCGGGTGCGCTGCTGCAGGGGGCCTCCCAGCAGGCGGGCCGCCTCCACCCGCAGCTCGGCGCGGAAGGCCGGATCGGTGGCCACAGCCGCCGCGGCCTCGAGCGCCACCGCCAGCGCCCGCGGATCGTCGCGGCGGCGCTCCAGCTCCACCATGAGCCGCAGCGCCTCGGCGTGGCCCGGCACCAGCTCCAGGGCCCGGGCCGCGTGGGCCAGCGCGGTGGTCTGGTCGCCGGCCTGCGCCTCCAGGCGAGCCAGGCCGAGGTGGTGGGAGGCGGACTGGTCGGGCGGCAGCCCGGTCAGGGTGAGCAGGCGCCGCAGGGCGTCGGCCGCCACCTGGGGCCGGCCCTCGGCCTCGTGCAGCGTCGCCAGCCTGGCCAGCGCCTCGCGATGCTCCGGGTCGTCCTGCAGCACCGCCTCCAGGTGGTGGCGGGCCGGGCCCCCGGCCTGGAGGTGGTCCTGGGCCAGTGCGGCGGCCGCCAGGTGGTACGGCACCCGGGCGGCCGGAGTGCCCTCGGCGTCCGCGGCCGCCCGGTAGTCGACCAGCGCGGCCTCGTGCTCGCCGTCCTCCGAGCGCAGGCGGGCCCGCAGCGCCAGGGCCTCGGCCATCCCAGGCCGGGCCTCCAGCGCCCGGTCGAGCGCGCCGCGGGCCAGCGGCCTGCCGCCGGAGCCGACCAGGGCGGCGCGCGCCACGGCCAGCCAGGCGTCGGCGGCGCGGGCAGGCTCCTGCTCGGCGCGGGCCCGCGCCTGGCGGGCCGCCAGCAGCGCCTCGCCGCCGCCGGCCTGCAGCCCCTCCAGCCGGGTGAGCGGGCCGGGCGTGCCTGGATCCAGCTCGGCGGCCAGTCGGTAGTCGAGCGCGGCGTCGGCCGGATCCCCCAGCCGCTCGGAGAGCCGGCCGGCTTCCACGAAGGCGATGGCGGCCGCCGGGCCGTGGCGCAGGGCGCTGGCCTCGGCGCGGAGCAGCTCGCGCGCCCGCGGCAGGTCGCAGCGCCCCAGGGCCAGGCGGCGGGAGGCGCGCAGGGCCGGCAGCCAGCCTGGGGCAGCCGCCAGGGCGCCGTCCAGCGCCTCGGCGGCCTGGTCGGTGGCGCCGTCCTCGCGCCAGCCCTCGGCGGCGCGGGTGAGCCAGTGGGCCCGCTCGAGGCCCGAGGTGGCCCCGGCGGCGCGGGCCTCGGCGTGCCGCGCGGCGTCGCCCGGCGGACCGAGGCTCGCGGCCCGGTCCACCTCGGGCGCCAGGATGGCGCTGTCGGGGTCGAGCGCCGCGGCGTGCGGAAGGAACCCGGGCTCGAGCGCCCGGCGCGGCAGGTCGTCCGAGGCCGCCAGCAGCAGCGCGGCCGCGGCCCGCGGCGGCGCCGCGTCGGCCAGGGCCAGGCGCAAGGCGCCGCGCCGGGCCGGCACGGCCGCCTCCAGGCGAAGGTCGAGGATCAGCGGGCCGGGGTGGCCGGGGGCGGCCGCCGTGGCCTCGCCGACCAGCCGCCGGGCGGCGCCCGGGTCGGCGTCGCGATCGAGCGCCAGGCGGGCCAGTCCGAGCAGCGCCGGAGCCTGGTCCACCGCGCCGTCGGCCTCCTCGCGTCGCAGTACGGCCAGGTCCGTCCAGCAGCCCAGCGCCGCGTAGAGCCGGTCGAGCGCGCGGCAGGCCGGGGCGTAGGCCGGGGAGGCCCGCAGCGCCTCCTGGTAGCTCTCCAGCGCGCTGGAGGGCTGCCCGAGGGGGCCCTCCCAGAGACGGCCCACCTCGGTGAGCACCGCCGCCCGGTCGTCCGGGGCGGCGCGGGCCGCCGCCTCGGCCCGCAGCAGCTCCACCAGGCTCTCGTGGTCGCCGCGGGCCCGGTAGAGGCGGGACAGCGCGGCCATGGCCGGCAGGTGGGTGGGGGAGAGGGTGAGCACCTCGCGGTAGGCGGCCGTGGCCTCGTCGGCGCTGCCCAGGCGCCGATCGAGCAGGTCGGCGATGCGCAGCACCTGCTCGGCGGCGGCCTCGGCGTCGCCGGCGGCGTCCGCCTCGGCGCGGAAGAGGCCGATGAGCGCCTCCCACTGGCCGGCGCGGGCGTGCAGCCGCCCCAGCGCCCGCAGGGCGGGGAGGTGGCCGGGCGCAAGCGCCTTCACCTCCTCCCAGGAGGCGCGGGCCTGCTCGGGGTCGTCGAGGTGCTCCTCCAGGAGCTCGGCGCGCCGCTGCAGCAGCGAGAGGCGGCGCCGCCGGGCGGCCTGCGCCGGGGAGGCGGAGAGCTCGGCCAGGTCGGCGTCCAGCAGGGCCAGCAGGTCGGGCCAGTGCCCCTGCTGCTCGTGGAGGCGCTGCAGCGCCGCGCGCGGCGCCAGCAGCTCGGGGTCGATGGCCAGCGCCTCCCGGTACAGCTCGATGGCCTGGTCGGGGGCGCCCAGCCGCTCCTCGAGCACCTCGGCGGCCTTGAAGGTCTTCTGGGCCCGCTCGCGCGGATCGCGGGCGATCTGCGCCTCGCCCACGAAGGCCTCCAGCAGGCCATCCCAGTCCCCGACGCGGGCACACAGCCGCCCCAGCGTGGAGAGGGCCGATCGGTGGCCCGGGACGAGGGCCAGCACGCCGCGGCAGCAGGCGATGGCCTCGTCGGTGCGGCCGAGCCGCTCCTCCTCGAGCTCGGCGCGGCGCAGCAGGGCGGCCACGGCCTCCCCCAGGTGGGCCGGATCGTGGCGGTCGAGGTGGGCGCCGGACAGCTCGCGCAGCACGTCCACGGCCTCGACCCACTCGCCGCGCAGCTCGCGCAGGCGCGCCAGCTCGGCCAGCAGGAGCGGCTCGGTGGGGGCGTCGGCGCGGCCGCGCTCCAGCGCCTCCAGGGCCTCCTCCGGCCGGTTCAGCCGCTCTCCCAGCACCCTGGCGAGCTCCAGCCAGGCCGAGCCCCCGGCGGCCGGGGCCGCGGCCTCGGCGTCGGCGCGCAGGATGGCCGCCAGCACCTCGGGCTGGCCCAGCCGGTCGGCGTGTCGCCGGGCCATGGCCCGCACCACCGGGTCCTGGTCGTGCAGCTCGAAGGCCCTGAGCGCCGCGGCGCCGGCCCGGTCGAGGTCGCCCAGGGCGTCCTCCAGCAGCCCGGCCGCCGACACCAGGTAGTCTGCCTCCAGCCGCGGCTCACCGGCGGCGGCGGCGCAGGCCAGCCAGGCGTTGGCCAGCCCGGGCCGGTCGCCGGCGGCGGCGGCCCGCAGGGCGCACTCCTCGGCCACGCCGAAGTGGCCCGGCGAGGCCTCGGAGGCCTGGACCAGCGCCGCCAGCGACGCCTCGGGGAGGCCCAGGCGGGCCAGGGCGCGGGACAGGCTCAGCGCCAGGTCGGCCCGATCTGCCGGCGCCTCCACCAGCGGCACCTCCAGCTCGAGGGCTTGCGCCAGCAGCGGGGTGTCGTCGAGCTCGGCGGCCAGGCGACGGGCCGCGCGCAAGGCAGGCAGGTGGGTCGGCTCCGCGGCGATGGCCCGCTGCAGCAGGGCCAGCGCGGCGGAGGGAGCGCCGAGCCGCCGCTCCTGCACCTCGGCCGCCTCGGTGAAGAGGGCCGCGGCCTCGACGCCGACGGCGCGGGCGGCCGCCTCGCGCTCCAGGAGGGTGGCCTCGGCGGCCCAGTCCAGGGCGTCCAGCCCGGCCGCGGGCCCGGCGGGCTCCGGGGCGGCGCTCGCGTTCGGCCGGTCGCGGTGGCTCATGGACGTCGGCGCCGGCGGGGTTCAGAGGCCGGGAGGCGAGCTCGTCACGGCCTCTCAGGCCTCGAAGCGGTCGATCCTGCCGGCCTTCAGCAGGATCTCCAGGGCGCCCTTGGTCACGGCCGCCTTGTCGTTGCCCTGCAGCTTCACCACCAGCGGCGCCACCACCGCGCCACCGCCCGGGATGACCGCCACCGCCCAGCTGTCGCCGAGGTCCTTGTCCACAGTGACCCGGCACTCGACTGCTCCGATGAAGGCTCGCGCCATTCAGGTCTCCCAGGTTATTGCTGCGAGGCGCCGGGAAGATAGCCCAACGGAGCCAGATGACAAAGCGATGGCTGATACCCCTGGTCGGCGCCGCGCTGGCCGCCTGTGCCGGGCCGAAGCTGCCGACCGCGGCCACGGGCGAGGTGGTCCTCACCATCCGCGGCCAGGTGAAGCACGGTCCCTTCTTCCTGCAGCGCTCCGACCTGGCCGGCCTTCCGCGGGCAGGGTTCCGCGCGGTGGACCCTGCCACGGGCCGCCAGGCCCGCTTCGACGGGGTGGCGCTGGTGCCCTTCCTGGCCAGGAAGCTGGAGGCGGTGGACGGCGGCGACACCATCCTGGTGGTCGCCGCGGACGGCGTGACGCTGCCCACACCGGCCGGCCTGCTCCGGCAGTATCGCCCGATCCTGGCCGACCAGGTGGACGGGCGGCCCGCCCCCCTGCAGCTGGCCTGGCCCACCCTCGACCAGCCGGGGCTGACGGCAGACCCGCGGGCGGGGCTCTGGTGGCTACGTCCGGTGGTGGCGCTCGAGCTGGTGGCCTGGGAGCGGAGCTGGGGCCGCGCCCTGCGACCGCCGCCCGGGCTCGGCGAGGAGGCCAGGGTCGGCGCAGGGCACTACCTGCTGCGCTGCGCCGCCTGCCACAGGCTGCACGGCGCCGGAGGGGAGAGGGGACCGGCCCTCGACGGGGCGGTCGGGCGGCTCGGCGAGGCCCGGTTCGTGCGGAGGGCGCAGGAGCACGCCGGGCTCCCGGAGCGGGTCGGCGCGGCCTTGCAGCGGCGCGAGGAGGTGGTGGCCCAGGTGGCGGCCTTCGTGGCGGCGTCGGACCTGGCCGGCCCGCTCGACCTCGACGAGCCGGTCACCCCGCCGCAGAAGCCGAAGGACCGAACGCAGCCAGCCGGCCGCTGAACGACGCGCCGAGCGGGGCCGGGCCGGCGGGCGCCGGGCCGCCCTGGTGCCAGCGCCTGGCCTCGACCAGGGAACCGCGCAGCCCGGCCCTGAACCGCTCCAGCTCCAGGCCAGCCAGCCCGTCCGGCGCGGCCTCCAGCCGGTCCAGCGCCAGCTCCAGCAGGCGGCACATGCCCGCCGGCTGCCGGGCTGCCAGCTTCTGGTAGGCGCCGGCGGCCTGGATGAGCCCCTGCAAGACCCGCCGCAGGTCACCGCGCTCCAGCCGCCAGGCTGCCTCCCAGATCTCGTGCGCCTCGCAGTACTGGCCGCTCACGAAGAGCTCCCGGCCGCGCTCCAGGAGCGCCACCGTCCCGTCCACCCTGCCTCGGCTCAGGTCCATGCCTCCTTCACCCGCCAGGGCCTCGGATCGTGCCAAGAAGTCGATGACACCCCCATGACGGGAGGGGCGCAGAACTGGGGGATGGCGAGTCTGCGAGATCCAGACCGGATCAACTGGGGTGGAGGGTCGATACCCTTCCTGTTCGTGCATGCCGTGGCCTTGGCCACGCCTTTCCTGGTGCCGGTGTCGCCAGCCCTGCTGGGGCTGGCGGTCGCCACCTATGCCATCCGGATGTTCGGCATCACCGCCGGGTACCACCGCTACTTCGCCCACCGCGCCTACCGGACGGGCCGGGTCTTCCAGTTCGTCCTGGCCTGGCTGGGCGCCATGTCCTCCCAGAAGGGGCCCCTCTGGTGGGCGGCCCATCACCGGCACCACCACCGCTGGTCCGACACCGACCAGGACCTCCACTCGCCCGTGCGCGGCGGCTTCCTCTGGAGCCACGTCGGCTGGTTCCTGGTGTCCCGCTACGAGCAGACCCGGCTGGATCAGATCAAGGACTTCGCCCGCTTCCCGGAGCTTCGCTGGATCGATCGGTGGCACGCCGTGCCCGGCCTGACCCTGGCGCTCGGGCTCTTCCTGGTCGGCGGCTGGCCGGCGCTGCTCTGGGGGTACTTCCTCTCCACCGCGGTGCTGTGGCACGGCACCTTCGTCATCAACTCGCTGGCCCACGTCATGGGGCGGCGGCGCTACGAGACCGGCGACGAGTCGCGCAACTCCTTCCTGCTGGCCCTCGTCACCTTCGGGGAGGGCTGGCACAACAACCACCACTTCTACGCAGCCACCGCCAACCAGGGCTGGTTCTGGTGGGAGGTGGACCTGTCCTATGCCGTGCTCAAGCTCCTCGGGGCGGCCGGCCTGGTGAGCGACCTGAGGACGCCGCCGCCGCACATCCGCTACGCCCACCTGCGGGTGGACGCCGGCCGGACCGGTCCCGCGGCGGGTGGAGCCGCGGCCCCGGCCGAGGCGGCCGAAGCGGACGCCCGGGCCGTGGGCGAGGCCGCCTAGCGGCTGGCCGGGCTCCCCGCGAGCGCGCCGCGGCTGGCGCTACAGGAAGATGGAGCGGCGCGCGGCCACGTCCTCGTCGAGCATGGCCTGGATGGCGCCCCGCGTCCGCGCCGCCGCGTCGGCCACGAAGTCCGGGTCGGCGGCCGCCTCAGGTCCGCGGCCGCCGAGATCGATGGGCGGCCCGAAGCGGACCGACCAGCGCGACGGCAGGGGCAGCAACCCGGCGGAGGCCAGCCGGAACGACGGCTGGGTGGCCAGGAGCGGCAGCCGCAGCAGGTCCGCCAGCCACCCGGTGCGGGCGATGGCCGGCGCCGCCTCCTCGCTGCCGACGATGGCGCACGGCACCACCACGGCGCCGGCGCGCAGCGCCACCTTGACGAACCCGCCGCGCCCGAACCGTCCGACGCGGTACCGCTCGCGCCAGGGGCGAGCCTCCACGGCGGAGCCCTCCGGGAAGACCCCCACCAGGCTGCCGTCGGCCAGGAGCCGGTCGGCCGCCTCCGGGCTGGCCCGCACCGCGCCGAGCCGGACCGCTGCCGTGCCCAGGAACGATCGGTCGCAGGCAGCGTCATCGAGCAGGGGGCGGAGGTCGCGGCGGGCCGGGTGGTCCCGCCCGAGGGCGTGGCGCAGCACCAGCGCGTCCCACGGCAGGTGCCCCGCGTGGTTGGCCACCACCACCGCCGGCCCGGTCGCCGGGACCTGGGCGAGGCCGCTGGCCTGGACGCGCCACCAGGTGGCGTAGAGGAACTCGACGAGTGGCAGGGCCCGCTCCACCAGCCGCGGGTCCATGCCGAAGCGCTCCAGCCGCGCCGGTGGTTCGAGCAGCCGGAGGAGGTCGCCGGCGCTGGCCAGCCGGGACCGCAGCGCGGGCCAGAGCGTGGCCAGCACGGCGCGCAGGTCCTCCCGGGCTCTGCCGGCCCCTTCACCGGCGGCGCCGGCGGCCGCCGCCAGGCGGGCCTCGGCCTCCTCGATGGCCGCGTCGAGGCGCTCCTCGAGGTGGTCGAGGGAGGCGGCGGCGCGGGAGACGGTGGACGGCGCGATCGGGGCCGGGGTCGGGGCCGGGGTCGGGGCCGGGGTCGCGGTCGGGGGCGCGGTCGGGGGCGCGGTCGGGGTTGCGGTCGGGGTCGAGGTCGGGGTTGCGGTCGCTCTCTCTCTCACGACCGGCCTCGCCGGCTCCCGTGGCGCGGCGCCGCGGACGAACGGGTCGTTGCCGAGCGCCGGACGGGCGCTCCGCGCGGGCCCCTGCCTCGCCCCCCGCTTCGCCTTTCCACGCGCCATCCGGCGACCTATAGACCCGGTCCACTGGTGCGTCAAACACCGCCGCGCCTGGCCGGCGCGCGCCGCCGCCCGCGTGCTAGAACGGCCCGTGGCCACCATCCGTGTGCTCCCCCCCGGGCTCGTCAACCAGATCGCCGCCGGCGAGGTGGTGGAGCGGCCCGCCTCGGTCGTGAAGGAGCTGTGCGAGAACGCCCTCGACGCGGGCGCCACCGCGCTGGCCATCGAGGTGGAGGAGGGCGGCCTCTCGCTGGTGCGGGTGGCCGACGACGGCCGCGGCATGGACCGCGACGACGCCCTGCTGGCCCTGGAGCGCCACGCCACCTCCAAGCTGCAGGACGCCGCCGGCCTGGCCACCATCGCCACCATGGGGTTCCGCGGCGAGGCGGTGCCTGCCATCGCCTCGGTCTCCCGCTTCCGGCTCGACACCGCCCCTGGCGGCGACGGCGCCGGCACCCGGGTGGTGGTGGAGGGCGGGGAGGTGGCCGAGGTGGCGGCGGTGGCCCGCCCGCGCGGCACCACCATCGAGGTGCGCGACCTCTTCTTCAACACCCCGGCCCGGCGCAAGTTCATGCGGGCCGCGCCCACCGAGGCCGGCCACGTCACCGAGGCCGTCATCCGCATGGCGCTGGCCCGGCCGGACGTCGGGTTCACGCTGCGCTCCTCGGGGCGGCTGGTCATGGGGGTGAGGGCCGGCGAGGCCCCGGCCGACCGGGCCGCCCAGGCCCTGGGGCGCGAGGCGGCCCGCCACCTGGTGGAGGTGGACGCGGGGCGGGGAGAGGTCCACGTGCGGGGCCTGGTCACCTCGCCGGATCACTCGCAGGCCACCGGCCGCTCGCTCTACCTGTTCGTCAACGGGCGCTACATCCGCGACCGCGCCGCCGCCCACGCGGTGCTGCGCGCCTACGCGGGGGTGCTGCCGCCGGGGCGGCAGCCGGCCGGGGTGCTCTTCATCACGCTGCCCCTCGACCGGGTGGACGTGAACGTGCACCCGCAGAAGCTGGAGGTCCGCTTCGCCGAGGCGCGGCAGGTCTACGACGCGCTCCACCACGCGGTGGCGGGCGCGCTGCGCCTGGCCCCGTGGCTCGGCCGGGGCGCGGCCGTCGGCCCCGGCGGGATGGGCTGGCCCGCCGCCCCCGGGGCGGCGGCGCCGCCCGATGCGGTGGCGCCACCGGCCGCCGGGGAGGAGGCGGCCTCGGTGCTGGCCTGGGCCCGCGCCATCCACCCGCCGCCGGAGAGCGGGGCGGCCTGGCCGCTGCCCGCCCCCTCGAGCGGCTCGGCGCCGCTGCCCTTCCTGGTCGGGCCGGCCGGCGAGCCCGCCCGGCCGCCCGGGTACTTCGGCTCGCTCCGCTACGTCGGGCAGCACGCCCGGACCTACCTGCTCTGCGAGGCGCCGGGCGGGGCGCTGGTGGTCATCGACCAGCACGCCAGCCACGAGCGGATGCTCTTCCACCGGCTGCGCGAGGCCATGCGCGCCCGGGCCCTGCCGGTCCAGCCGTTCCTGGTGCCCCAGGTGGTGACGCTGCCGCCGGCGGTGGCGCGGTCGCTGGAGGGGCACGCCGACGAGCTCGGCCGCCTCGGCCTGGACGTCGAGCCGTTCGGGGGCGACGCCTTCGCGGTCAAGGGCGCCCCGGCCATCCTGGGAGGGGTGGACCTGGCCGGCCTGCTCACCGACCTGGCGCAGCAGCTGGAGCAGCTGGAGCGCGGCAGCGCGGTGGACGAGGCGCTGCACGACCTGGCCGCCACCATGGCCTGCCACGCCGCGGTGCGCGCCAACCAGGACCTCTCCGCCGAGGAGGCGCGCGCGCTGCTCGACGGCCTCGACGCCATCGACTTCAAGGCCCGCTGCCCACACGGCCGCCCGGTGGTCTTCGAGCTGCCGCTGGCCGACCTGGAGCGCCGCGTCGGGCGCCGCTGACCTGAGGCGGCCCGGGGGGCCGGCCAGGCTCCGGCGGCCGCGCCCGGCCGGCGCGAGGGCAGGGGGCCGGCGCGGCGGAGGCCAGGCCCTGGTGGACGGCGACGGGGCCTTGAGGCAGATTCGCCCCGTGCCTCCGACGCGGGATCCGCGCTACCGGCCCTACCGGTTCGCCCTCTGGATCACCTACTTCCTCGCCATCGCCCTCTCCATCGGGCTGGTGGTGGCCAACATCGTGCGCCACCTGTCGGGGCCGCACCGGCCGCAGGCCACCGGCGCCCTGCCCACGCGGGCCACCGTGCGGGTCTGCGTCGGCGAGCTGGAGGCCCTGCACCAGGAGCAGAACGAGCGGGCCTGGCGGCTCAGCGGCCAGGTGGGGGCCCAGGACGCGCTGGCGGCCTTCGACGCCTGGGCCCGCGAGTGGGAGCGGCGGGTGGACGACCTCTCGGAGCGCTGCCGGCTCGACGCCTCCGACCCCGACCCGCAGGGCTTCGGCGGGCGGGAGGAGCTGGCCCGGGCGCGCGACTCGGTGCTGGCGCTGCACCGCGCCTACCGGGCGCAGGTGAACCGCTTCGCCCTGGAGGGCGCCGAGCTGGCGCGCGGGGCGGATCGGGCCCTCGAGGCGGCCCGCCAGGCGGCGACCCCGCAGCGCTGAGCGGGGCGCTGCGGCGCGGTCGGGCTGGACGCCCCCCGACGCCTCACCGGCCCGGACCTCGGCCTAGGGCGCCGGGTAGCCGCAGGCGCCGCCGGCCCCGGCCGGCACGTAGTGGAACACCCAGCGGTGCACCTGGGTCTCGTACTGCGCCTGCGGCGTGCGCCAGGGGCGCGGCAGGCCGCTGGTCGGCTCGAGCAGGAAGCCGTTGGAGACCACCAGCTCCACCACGTGCAGGCCGCCGCCGGCGCGGAAGGCGGCGTCGTCGAAGGTGTAGGGCCTGAACTGGAACGGGGTGAGGGGCCGCTCCAGGGTGACGCCGTCCTCCGGCCCCGGGATGATCTCGATGGGGGGAATGGGCGTCACGGTGCTGCGGCCCGGCTGGTAGTCCACGAACCAGCGTGCCTCCACCGGCTCCACCGTGTTCTCGTCGATGAGCCCGGCGCTCAGCGAGAAGACGTGGTCGGTGTCGGCGCCCGGGCAGTCCGGCGCGACCTCCACGACGGTGCCCGGCGGGGTGGCCTGATCGGTGACGATGCGCGGCGGGGCGATGCGCCCGGTGCTGGGGTACTCGGGCAGCGACTGCGGCAGCGGGCAGCCGCCCAGCCAGGGGCCGAGCAGGCCGACCAGGGCGGCCAGGGCGCGGCGGGACCGGGCGCGCGGGCCGCCCGCCGGGCCGGCCTGGCGGCCCGGGGCGAGGGTGGTCACGGGCTCTCCTCCTCGGGGGGCAGCGGCTCGCCTCGCCGCTCCGCCTCCATGCGCTCCAGGTGGCGGAAGATGGTGCGCGGGTCCACGCCCAGGTCCTTGGCGGTCTTGGTGCGGTTGCCGCCGTTGCGGTCGAGCACCTCGCCGACGTAGCGCCGCTGGAAGTCGCGGGTGGCCAGGGCCAGCGGCACGGTGGGCTCCAGCACCTCCGGCGAGAGGTCCAGGTCCTCGGCCGACACCACCGCCCGGTCGGCCAGCACCACCGCCTTCTTCACCCGGTTCTCCAGCTCGCGCACATTGCCGGGCCAGGCGTACTTCTTCATGGCCACCAGCGCGCCCGGGGTGAAGCCCTTGACCCGCGCGGCGTACTCGCGGGCGTACTGCTGCAGGAACCAGCGGGCCAGCACCACCACGTCCTCGCCGCGCTCGCGCAGCGGCGGCAGGTGGATGGCCACCACGTTGAGCCGGTAGTAGAGGTCCTCGCGGAAGGTGCCGCGGGCGATCTCCTGCTCCAGCACCCGGTTGGTGGCGGCCACCACCCGCAGGTCCACCGGCTCGGGCCGGCTCTCGCCCACCCGGGTGACGGCGCGCTCCTGCAGCGCCCGCAGGATCTTCACCTGCAGGCCGGGCGGCATCTCGCCGATCTCGTCGAGGAACAGGGTCCCCCCGGCGGCCGCCTGGAAGCGCCCCTGCCGCGCCGCCACCGCGCCGGTGAAGGCGCCCTTGACGTGGCCGAAGAGCTCCGACTCCAGCAGGCTCTCCGGGATGGCGCCGCAGTTGACCGCCACGAAGGGGCCGGCGCTGCGCGGCGAGCGGCGGTGGAGCTCGCGGGCCACCACCTCCTTGCCGGAGCCGGTCTCGCCGGTCACCAGCACGGAGATGTCGGTGGAGGCCACCTTCTCGATGCGCCGGAAGACCTCGCGCATGGAGGCGCCCGAGCCGATCAGGTCGCCGTAGTGGCGGGTGGTGACGGCCTCGCGCAGCGCCACGTTCTCGCGCCGCAGCGAGTCGAGCAGCAGGCCGTTCTGCAGCAGCAGCGAGGCCTGGGCGGCGAAGACCGTCAGCACCTCGAGGGCCCGCTGGTCGAAGAGCGACACCACGTTGTCGTTGCCGAGGTAGAGGACGCCGAAGACCTCCCCCTTCGACTTGAGCGGGGCGCACATCACCGAGCAGAGCTTCAGGTTCACCACCGAGCTGGAGCCGGACCACTCGGCGTCGTGCAGGGCGTCGGCCACCACCAGCGCCCGGCCGGTCTCCACCACCCTCCGGACGATGGTGTCGGAGACCCGGCTGACCGCCCCCTCGATGGTCTCGCGGGCCACGTTGCGGGCCGCGCGCACCGTCATCTCCCCCTCCTGCAGGAGGATGAGGAAGCCCTTGTCGGCCTGGGTCACCTCCACCACCGCGTCGAGCAGCTCGTCGAGGAGGCGCGGCAGGTCGGTGGCCCCCAGCAGCCGCTCGGAGAAGCGGACCAGGGCCTCGCGGGCCAGCCTCCCGTCCAGCGCCGAGGTGGCCGCCGGGGCGGGCGGCTCGAGGCGCGCCGCGGGGTCGAACAGCAGCTCGGTGGCCCCCACCCGGATGCGGTCGCCCGGGCCGAGGCGGCAGGCGCCGCGGCTGCGGCCGTTCACGGTCATGGCGGCGCCGTCGTGGGCGGCGGCGTCCCAGTCGCGCCCGTCGAAGTGCAGGTGCAGGGCGGTGGCGGGCAGGGTCGGATCGGGCACCGCCACGTCGTTCTCCGGGTCGCGCCCGACGCTGGTGAGCCGGCGGGACAGGGTCACCCGCCGCTCGCTCCCGTCGGGCGCCTTCACCACCAGGGTGGCCATGTCAGAACCTCCCCGAGAGGCCCAGGGTGGCGCCGGTGGCCGCCCCGGCGGGGCTGATCTCGGTCTCCACCACCGGCACGAAGTGGACGTGCGCGTCCCAGACGCCGTAGCCGTAGAGCCCCCAGAAGAGCGCCGCCGAGGCGTACTTGACCACCTCGATGCGCGTCAGCAGCGTCCGGTCGGCGTCGAAGTAGGGCGGCCGGGTGCAGCCGGGCTGGCTGGAGGTGCAGAGGCGCGAGCGATCGTCGGCCACCTGGTTGTGGGCGAAGATGGCCCCCAGGTTGACCAGCCCGAGGAGCACCTGGCCGGACAGGATGGCCGTCCCCTTGGCCCGGTCGCCGTTCTGGAACTGCCCGGCCCCGAGCGGCAGCCAGTTGAAGAGGTAGACCCGCTCCTGGACGCGGATCAGCTTGGTGGGGGGCCCGGTGCGGGCCTGCTCCTCGGCGAGCAGGCGGCGCTTGGCCTCGTCGGCCAGCCGCTGCTGCTCGCGCAGCTCGCGCCGCCGCTCGCGCAGCGGGGCCAGGGCCGGCTCGTGCTCCCTCTTCACCCGGTCGAAGAAGTCGACGATGGGCGGCGGCACCAGGAACGGGTCGAGCGCGAACTCCGGGTCGAAGGAGAGCAGGTTGACGAAGGCGGCGCGGGCCTCGGCCTGGTCGCCCAGGTGGAACTCGGAGATGCCCAGCAGCCGGTAGGCGTCCACCATCTGCTCGTCCGTGAGCGGCGGGTCGGAGGCCAGGTACTTGCGCAGGGTGCCGGCGCAGTCGGCGTAGGCGCCGAACTCGAAGCGGTCGCGGGCCCGCTTCAGCTCGGGCGGCGCGGCCAGCGCCAGGGTGAGCAGCAGCGCCAGGGGAGCGGTCACGGGGTCGCCTCCGCGGTGGGGGTGGCCACGGTCACCTCGCCGCCGGCCCGCAGCTTGACGGGCACGGAGCGCGGCGGTCCACCCGGTGGCTCGAGCACGATGCGCACGGTGGCCTCGTAGGGGTTGTCCCCTCCGGCCGGGACCGCCACGGCCAGCGGGGCGTGCTGCGACTCGCCGGCGGTGCCCACCAGGACCCCCTCGACCAGGACCCGGGTGGCGGGATCCCCCTCCACCCGCAGGCGGGCCGGCCGCGGCACCAGCGGCACCCGCAGCTCGCCCATGGCGGCGGCCTCGGCGGCGCTGAGCTGACGCACGAAGGGCGCGCAGCAGGCGTGCTCCACCTGGATGGTGTGGGGGCGGTCGGCCCCGATCTCGAAGCGGACCACCTGGGCGCCGCTGGCCACCTCGGTGCCGTCGAGCAGGGCGCGCTGGGCGTACGGCCGGACGAAGACGGTGAGCGCGGCGGACGGGCCCGGCCCGGGCACCGGGCGACCGACCCCGCCCGCCGAGGCCGGCCGACCAGCGCGCGGGGGCTCGCTGGCGGCGCTGCCCGGCGCGGTCAGGCCGTCCGGCAGGGTGGCAGCGACCTGGCCCGGTGACGTCGCCACGGCCGGGCCGGCCGGCACGCCGAGGGTCGACAGGGGGGAGGCCACCCGGCCGGCGGCGCCGCTGCGCCACAGCGCGGCCACCCCGACCCCGGCCGCGCCGAGCAGCGCCAGCGCCGCCACCACCCCGGCCAGCCGGCGCAGGCGGCGCCGCCGGGACAGCGCCCGCAGCTTGCCCGGCACCACGGCGTTGGCGGGGTCGAGCGCCAGCACCCGATCGTAGCAGGAGAGCGCGCGGGCGCTGGCGCCCTCGGCCAGGGCCGCGTCGCCGCGGGCCAGCAGGGCGGCCACGGCGCGGGCGGGGAAGGCCTCCTTGAAGCCCGCCGGGTCCGAGAGGAGGGCCACCAGCTCGTCCTCCGGCCGGACCAGGCCGACCTCGGCCAGGACCAGATCGAGCGCCTCGCGCACCTCGGCGGCGCTGGCCGGCCGGTCGGCCGGCTCCACCATCAGGCAGCGGCGCACCAGGTCCGCCAGCCGGTTGGAGACCCGCGGGTCGACCTCGCGGGGGTCGTCGAAGTCGCCCTCGATGGCGCGGCGCAGGATGGCGGTGGGGTTGCCGGCCGCGAAGGGGAAGCGGCCGGTGGCCAGCCAGTAGAGGATGGTGCCCAGCGAGAAGAGATCGCTGCGGGCGTCGGCCTCCCGGCCCTCCACGATCTCCGGGGCCATGTGGTGGGGCGAGCCCACCAGGGCCCCGGTCATGGTCATGCGCTCGTCGGAGGCCAGGATGCGGGCGATGCCGAAGTCGGCCAGCTTGACCGCCGGGCGCGCCCCCTCCTGCACCAGCACGTTCTCGGGCTTGAGGTCGCGGTGGATGACGCCGGCCGAGTGGGCGTGCACCAGGGCCTCGCAGAGGGCGCGGCCGACCAGCAGCCCGACCTCCGGGTAGGCGAACCCCACCTGCTGGGCGTAGGCCCGCAGGGTGCGGCCCCGGATGAACTCGGTGACCAGGTAGGCCTCGGGGGCCCCGTCGCCGGCGTAGTCGAAGATCTCGACGATGCCGGGGTGGGCCAGCCGGGCCACGGCGCGCGCCTCGCGGGCGAAGCGGGCCCGGCTCTCGGCCGAGCCGGCCAGGTGCGGGTGCAGCAGCTTGACCGCCACCTCGCGGTCGAGGGCCGAGTCGCGCCCGCGGTAGACCACGGCCATGCCGCCGCTGCCGACCTGCTCCAGCAGCTCGTACCGACCGAGCATCCTGATCACGCGCCGCTCCACACGCCTGGCTCTCCCGCCCTCCCGCCAGCTGGCGCGATCGCGACAGCGCCGCCGCGGGAGGCCCCCGCACTATGACACGGACGCCGCGGTGGCGGCCACGACCAGGGGGCCCAAGCCTGCCGGCCGGGTGGAGGGAGGAGGGCGCGGCTGTCGCGGCGGCCCTGGCGACCAGGCCGCGGCCGCTTCACCAGGTCGGGAAGACCGACCCGCCGGTGCCGGGCAGGAGCCGGCTGGAGACCAGGGTGCGGATGGTCTCGGGCAGGATCTCGGTGGAGACCGGGAAGCGGTGGCGGAAGCCGATCTCGGCCAGGCGGCTCACGTCGTAGTAGTGGTCGGCGCTCATCCAGTGCAGCGCCTCGCGGTCCACCCGCGGCACCAGGGTGCCGGGCTGGGCGCGGGCGAAGCGCCGCCAGGCCGAGACCAGCCGCCGGTTGACCGGGTCGAGCAGCGCCCGGTCCGGCACGTGGCGGAAGAGCCAGAGCACCAGGGCGGTGAGCCTGGGGAAGCTGGGGAGGAAGCGCCCGGGCTGGTAGCCGAGCGCCAGGAGGGCGGTCTCCAGCAGCTCGGCCAGCGGCAGGGGGGCCTCGTCGGCCACGTTGAAGGCGCGCCCCACCACCGCGGCGTCGTCCGGGTGGGCCACCACGTGCACCGTGGCCCGGGCCAGGTCCTCCAGGTGGCACAGGTGAGCCACCGGGCCGCGCCGGATGATGGGCACCCGCGCCTTGCGCTGGTTGAAGAGCGCCACCAGGGCCAGGGCCCGCACCGGCCCGCCGCGCAGCGTGGGGCCGTAGAGGAGGGACGGCCGCAGGACGGTGAGCGGGGCGCCGGCCCGGTGCGCCGCCCAGCTGGCGCGCTCGGCCTGCCAGCGGATGCGCTCGTAGGCGGTGCGCGGGGCCTTGAGCTCCCCCTCCCGGCAGGGCAGGTTGCGGGGCCGACCGTAGACGGCGCAGGTGGAGAGGTGCACCAGCCGGCGCGCCCCCACCGCGCCGGCCAGGCGCGCCGCCCCGCTGGCGGCCGAGGCCTCGGCCTCGGCGCGGCGCCGCTCGTCGAGGTCGCGCGGGGTGCGGATGCCCAGGTGGATCACGGCGTCGGCCGCCGCGGGGGCCTGCGCCGGTCCGCCGTCGGCGCGAATCGAGACGGGCAGCGGGTCCCAGCCGGCCCGGGCCAGCTCGGCCGACACGGCGTCGAGCACCGCGCCGGGCGAGCCGGTCAGCAGGGCGAGGCGGCGCGCCGGCGCCCCGGGCGTGGACGGCGCCGGCACCACCCCGTCCGCCCGCCCGCGCTAGGCGCGGGCCTCCTCGACCTTGGGGGTCGCGGTGGGGGGCGGCTCCGGCGTGGGCGGCTTGCGGCCCACCGGGTTCTCCTCCAGGGCCGCCGCCAGCACCTCCTCCATGTGCGTGGCGAAGACGAACTCCAGCTCCTTGCGGGCCTGCTCGGGCACGTCCACCAGGTCCTTCTCGCAGCGGGCCGGCATGATGACCCGCTTGATGCCGGCCCGGTGGGCCGCCAGGACCTTCTCCTTGATGCCGCCCACCGGCAGCACCAGGCCGCGCAGCGTCACCTCGCCGGTCATGGCCACGTTGGAGCGCACCCGGATGCCGGTCAGCAGCGAGACCAGCGCCGTGAGGATGGTGACGCCGGCCGACGGGCCGTCCTTGGGGATGGAGCCGGCCGGGAAGTGGATGTGCAGGTCGGTCTTCTCCAGGAAGTTGGCGGCGATGCCCAGCTTGTCGGCGTTGGAGCGCAGGTAGCTGAGCGCGGCCTGGGCCGACTCCTTCATGACGTCGCCGAGCTGGCCGGTCAGCGTCATGGACCCCTTGCCCGGCATGCGGGTGGCCTCGATGAAGAGGATGTCCCCGCCGGCGGCCGTCCAGGCCAGGCCGGTGGCCACGCCGGCCAGCTCGGTCCGCTCGGCCGTCTCGTCGTAGAACTTCTCCGGCCCGAGCATCTCCGGCAGGTCGGGCTCCTCCACCTGGCGCTTGGCCCCGGCCGCCACCTTGCCGCTGGCCACCTCCACCGCGATGGCGCGGCAGACGTCGGCGATGCGCCGCTCCAGCGAGCGGACCCCGGCCTCGCGGGTGTAGCCGGTGACGATCTTGATGATGGCCTTCTCGGAGAAGGTGACCGCGTCGGCCGAGAGGCCGTGCTCCCGCAGCTGCTTGGGGATGAGGTGGTTGATGGCGATGTGGACCTTCTCCTCGAAGGTGTAGCCGGGCAGCTCGAGGATCTCCATGCGGTCCCGCAGCGGCCCGGGGATGGGGTCGAGCAGGTTGGCGGTGGCGATGAACATCACCTTGGAGAGGTCGAAGGCCACGTCGAGGTAGTGGTCGGAGAAGGTGTTGTTCTGCTCCGGGTCCAGCACCTCCAGGAGCGCCGCGCTGGGGTCGCCGCGGAAGTCGGCGCCCAGCTTGTCGATCTCGTCGAGCATCATGACCGGGTTGTGGGTGGCGGCCTTCTTCATCGACTGGATGATGCGGCCGGGGAGGGCGCCCACGTAGGTGCGCCGGTGGCCGCGGATCTCGGCCTCGTCGCGCACGCCGCCCAGGCTGAGCCGCACGAACTTGCGGCCGGTGGCGCGCGCCACCGACTGGCCCAGCGACGTCTTGCCCACGCCGGGCGGGCCCACCAGGCAGAGGATGGGGCCGCGCATGTCGTTCTTCAGCTTGCGCACCGCCAGGTACTCGAGGATGCGCTTCTTGATCTTCTGCAGGCCGTAGTGATCGTGGTCGAGGACGCCGCGGGCGTTCTCGATGTCCAGGTTGTCCTCGGTCTGCTTGGACCAGGGGAGGTCGGCGATCCAGTCGAGGTAGGTGCGGGCGACGGTGTACTCGGAGCTGGCGGTGGGGATGGCCTTGAGCCGGTTGAGCTCCTTCTGGGCCACCTTCTCGACCTCGGGGGGCAGGCCGGCCTTCTTGAGCCGCTCCTGCAGCTCGTCGAGCTCCTCCTCCTCCTCGCCGATCTCGCCCAGCTCCTCCTTGATGGCCTTGAGCTGCTGCCGCAGGTAGTACTCGCGCTGCGTCTTCGACATCTCGCCCTTCACGGCGGAGTCGATCTTGTTGGAGAGCTTGAGGATCTCGCGCTTGCGGTTGAGCAGCTCGAGGACCAGCTTCATGCGGGCCTTCAGGTCCACCGTCTCCAGGACCTGCTGCTTCTCCTCGATGGGCACGTCGACGTTGGCGGCGATGAGGTCGGCCAGGTGGCCGGGGTGGGTGATCGACTCGACCAGCTCGGTGGCCGCCGCCGGCAGCTCCGGCATCAGCTCGATGACCTCGCGCGCCAGCTTCTTGAGGTTGATGGCCAGCGCCTCGACCTCCACGTCCTCGACGTCGGTCTTGTCCTCGACCGGGTCGACGCGGGCCTTCAGGTAGGGCGACTCCTGCACCAGCTCCAGCACCTTGAAGCGGGCCAGGCCCTGCACCACCAGGGAGTAGTTGTCCTCCCCCATCTTGAGCAGCTTCACCACCCGGGCCACCGTGCCGACGGTGTAGAGGTCGGGGGCGCCAGGGTCCTCCTCCTCCGCCTTGCGCTGGGTCACCACGCCGATGACCTGCTCGTCGCGGACCGCGTCCTTGATGAGGGCGATGGTCTTGGCGCGGCCCACCGCCAGCGGCAGCACGCCGCCCGGGAAGAAGACCGAGTTGCGGAGCGGCAGGATGGGCAGGACGGCCGGGATGTCCTCCCGGTTGATGAGACCAGGCGGCCCCATGGCCGGCGCCACCTGCGCGCCCACGGCGCCCTTCTCTTTCTTCTCGGACATCTGCCTCTCCTTGGCCTGCCGATGCAGGAGGCCGCTCGACAGGGGATACCCACCAGAGGCCGCCTTGGCAACAAGATGTACCCGGATGGTCTCACGGTCGCCCAGCGCCACGCACGGCCTAACGGGGCGTCAACGCGACCGTTTGACCGGGGTCCGGGGGGCCGTTAGCATCCGGGCGCTCGCCACCCGTCACGCCGCCGGAGTCCGCCATCGTCCGCCTGGGCCACATCAGCGACCTGCACCTCGCCGACCGGGCGCGCTACCCGCGCAACGGCTTCTCCGCCAAGGACTGCGACAAGCACTCCTCCAAGCTGGCCAAGGGGCTGCTCGACGCGCTGCGCGAGGTGGGCGTGGACCACCTGGTGGTCACCGGCGACCTGACCCTCTCGGCAGAGCCGCGCGAGTTCGAGCGGGCGGCCGACCTGCTCCGGCCCTGGGCCGAGGCGGGCAAGCTCACCGTGGTGCCGGGCAACCACGACGTCTGGACGGCCGACGCGGTGGACACCGGCCGGTTCCTCCGGGCGGTGGGGCCCGACGGCAAGGGCATGCGCCGCCCGGCCCCGACCTACCCCCACGTGGTGCCGCTGGGGCCGGAGGTGGTGCTGGTGGCCCTGGACAGCGCCCGCTACGGCGAGGACCCGCGCGCCACCACCGGCAAGCTGGGCGCCGACCAGCTCAAGGCGGTGCGCGAGCTCTGCCGCGAGCACCAGAAGCAGGGCAAGGCCACCCTGCTGGCCTTCCACCACCACGTGCTCCTGCCCCCCGACCGCATCCCCTCCGACGTCCACGTGGCCCGCATGGCGCTGGCCGACGCCGACCAGGTGATCCGGCTGCTGGCCGAGCTGCCGGTGGCGGCGGTGCTGCACGGCCACCGCCACTGCGCCTTCCGGGTGGACGTGCCGGGCGTCAAGGGCCCGGTGCCCATCCTGTGCGCCGGCTCGGTGTCCCGCACCTCGGACGAGCCGGTGCGCCGCGCGCGCGCCTACGTCTACGAGCTGGACGCCGGCGGCGTGCGCGGGGTCGAGGCGCTGGTCTCCGGCGCGGCCTGACGCGGTCCCTCGCTGCACCTCACCTCGGGAGAGTCGACATGAAGCGGCTGCTGCTGGTGGCCCTGCCGGCCGGCCTGGCGATGCTGGGCGCCATCCTGCTGCTCCAGGCCTGGCGCGCCCGCGGCGACGCCTTCGAGGCCCGCCTGGAGCGCTCGCGCCTCAAGCGGGAGTTCGCCGAGCGCTCGGCGCTGGCCCGGGCCCTGCCCACCGCGCCGCCCGAGGCCTGGCAGGCCGAGTCGGCGGCCCTGGTGCGCTGGTACGTGGAGGGGCTGTCCGCCATCCGCAACCGCCACCCCGGCGAGCCGGCCCGGCCCACCGCCCTGGCCGCCGCGGAGGAGGAGAAGAAGCTGGCGGCCAAGGATCGGGAGACCCTGCTCGACTTCCAGCGGTACGCCGAGGAGCGGTTCGAGCTGCTGCGCGGCGCACGGTACGCGCCGGTGGCCTCGGCCGTGGCCGAGGGGCTGCGCCTCGACCTGCTGGCCATCCAGCCCGGTCCGTCGCCCGAGGGCGGACCGGGCCTGCGGGTGGACTTCGCCCTGTGGGGCGCGCCGCGCCTGCTGGAGCGCGAGGCCACCGGCGAGCGCTCGGTGGCCCGGACGGTGGTGCCGGTGGCCCTGCGCCAGCTCTCCCTGCGGCTGCTCGACGAGCAGGGGGCGCTCTTCGGCGGCATGGCCGGCGGCGGCGAGCCGCACCAGAAGCTGCTGGACGGCGAGCGGTTCGTGGAGGACTTCCCGCCCGCCATCCTCTTCGGCACCTACTGGCTGGAGCTGCTGCCGCGCCAGCCGGTGACCCTGGAGCTGGAGCTGACCGCCTCGGTGCGCGGCGCCTCGGGGCGCGAGCGGCCGGCGGCGCTGATCGTGACCCTGCCCATCGAGGAGGGGTGGCGGCTGCCGCCCGGCGCCGAGTTCAAGGCCGAGGTGCGAGAGGGGCCCCAGCCGGTGGCCCGGTGACCCAGGCCGTGGCGAGGAAGAAGGGAGCGGCCGCGGCGGGGAAGGTGAAGCCCGCGAAGCCGAAGGCAGGGAAGCCCGTGAAGCCGAAGGCGGCCAGGGGCGCGAAGGCGGCTCCGAAGGCGCCCGGCGCGCCGCGGAAGCGCCCTGCTGCGGCGAAGAAGGCAGCCGCGACCTCAGCCACAACCTCGACCCCGACCTCGACCCCGACCCCGGCCGCGACCCCGGCCGCGACCCCGGCCGCGACCGTCCCCGCCCCAGCCCCGCTGGCCGCCGAGCCCGCAGCCCCGGCCCTGGCGCACCCCCCCGCCTCCGACGACATCCCCTTCGAGGAGCTCACCCGCGACGCCACCTCGGCCTTCCTCTACACCGCGCTCCTCCCCGAGGAGACCCTGGCGCTGGTGAAGCGGCTGGGCCTCTCGGCGCCGGGCTTCCGGCCGGAGGGGCTCGGCGAGGTGGAGCGCTGCGATCTCCTGGCCGACGAGCTCCGGGCCCACCCGCCGTCGCGCGCCCCGCTGCTGGCCGCCATGCGCAAGGGGCTGAAGGAGCCGGCCTTCCCTGGCAGCGCGCTCGACCTGCACGCGGCAGAGGAGCTGCTGGAGGTGGCCGGCAGCGACCACGGCCTGGCCATCGCCCTGTGGCGCCTGCTGTGCGACGAGCAGCCCGCGGTCCGAGCCCGGGGCGCCGCGGCGCTGGAGCAGCTGGCCGCCGAGTGGTACGGGCCCGCCGGCGGGCCTGGGTTGGGTGGCGGCGACGGGGGGCAGGGGATCGAGGACGGCCCGGCTCCTCCGGCGCGCCAGCGGCCGGGCGCGGCGCCGCCCGGTGACGCCGACCAGCGGGCCGAGGCGGCCGAGCGGCGGGCCCGCGGGCTGGAGGAGCGGCTGGCCCAGGCCGAGGCGCAGGTGGAGGCGGTGCGCGGCCGGGGCGAGGCGCAGCGGGACAAGCTCCAGGCCCAGCTCAAGGAGGCCAGGGCCGAGGCGGCCCGCGCCGCGGACGAGGCGGCCCGCGCCCGCCAGGCCGCCGAGGGCGCCCGCGGCGCCCAGCGCGCCGCCGAGGTGGCCCTGGCCGCGGCGCGGGCCGGCGACGCCGCCGCCGAGATGACCCGGCTGCGCGGCGCCCTGCGGGACGCCGAGGTCAGGCTGCACGCCGCCGAGGCCGGTGGGGCCAGGGCCGCCGAGCGGGCCGCCGCCTCGGAGGCCGCGCTCCGTGAGGCGGAGGCCAGGGCGGCCGCCGGCGGGGCCGGGGAGGGGAGCGCGCCGCCGCCCTCCGTCGAGGGCGACGAGCCGGAGGAGGCCCCGGCCAACTGGCTCCTGCCGATCTTCTCGGCCGAGTTCTACGACTCGCTGCAGGGGTGGGACCGGCGCATCCAGCGGGCCGCGCTGAAGCAGGCCTTCCTGCTCTCGCAGGACTGGCGCCACCCGTCGCTGCGGGCGCTGGCGCTGGAGGGGCTGCCCGGCTACTACCGCGTCCGCGTCGCCACCGACGTCCGGCTCATCTACCGGCGCGGCGAGCGCCAGGACACCGTGGAGCTCTGCTCCCTCATCGACCGCGAGGATCTCGATCGCTACGTGCGCCAGGCCAAGACCAGGTGACGGGCGCGTGCCCGGGAGGCGCCACCGCCCGGGCCGACCCTACTGGATCTTGCGGTAGACCCCGACCACCACGCCCAGGATCATGGTGGAGCGGAAGTCCTCCTCCGCCACGTAGATAGGGGCCATGCGGGGGTTGGAGGGCTGGAAGCGCACCCGCTTCCCCTCGAAGTAGACCCGCTTCACGGTGGCCTCGTCGTCGATCATGGCCACCACGATCTCGCCGTCGGAGGCGTTGAGCTGCTTCTTCACGAAGATGTAGTCGCCCGGCATGATGCCGTCGCCGATCATCGAGTCGCCCTGGACCTTGAGCCCGTAGACCTTCTTGGTCGTGCCGAGCAGGAAGGAGTCCACCTGCACGGTGTCCTCGATCCGCTCCTGCGCCAGGATGGGCTGGCCGGCGGCCACCCGCCCGATGATGGGGACGTCCACCATGCGCGAGCCGGACTTGCCCCCGCCGGGGAACTTGATGACGTTGCTCGGCGGGCGCGCCGCGGTGGCCGCCCCCCCCAGCACCTGGCGGGCCGCCGTGGTGGGGATGAGCGCCCGCGACTTGACCGGGTCGCGCGAGAGGAAGCCCTTGCGCTCCAGCGCCTTCAGGTGGTCGTTGACCCCGTTGGTGGAGCGGATGTCGAGCGCCTCGCCGATCTCGCGGATGGTGGGCGGGTAGCCCCGCTCCTCGATCTCGCTGGCGATGAAGCGGAGCACCTCGAGCTGCCGATCGGTCAAGCCATTCATGACGCCTCCTGAACGGGGGTATACTGTCACGACGTTCAGTCCGCTGCAAGTTCGCGGCCCGGCCGGCCCGTTGCCGCCCCCGGACCTCCCCGGTACGGTGGCGCCCGTGCCGACGACCCCCCTCCCGCTCTCCGCCGCCGCCTCGCTCGGCCTGCGCGCCCTGATCCGGCAGGCCTGGCTGACCGGGGTGGGGCTGCTGGTGGCGCTGGTGCGGCGCGGCCTGGGCTGGCCGGCGCTGCTGGTCGGGGGGCTCCTGGTGCTGCGAGGCGCGGTGGCAGGGGCCCGGCTGGCCCCGCTCTCGCCCGGGGCGCCGCTGGCCGGCGTGGCCGTGGTCCTCGGGAGCCCCCGGGTGGTGGCGCTGCTGGTCGGCCTGTGGCTGGCCGGGGTGCTGCTCGGCCTGGCGCTGCGGCTGGCCTGGCTGGCCGGCGCGCTCCCCACGCTGGCGGCGGCGCTCGGGCCGGCCCCGGATCCGAGCCCCCGCTTCGCCGACGGGGTGGCCCACCTGCTGCCGCGCCTGCTGCCGGTGGCGCTGCTGGCGCTGCTCATGGAGCTGGGCGGCGCCGGCTTCGCCGTCGTGCTGGCCCTGGCGGCGCTGCGGCTGGCGCCGGCCGGCGCCGTGGCGGGGCAGGCCTGGCTGGCCGCGCCGGTGGCGCTGGCCCTGACGCTGGCGCTCCTGGTGCCGCTGGCGCTCTCGGTGGTGGCCGACGCCGCGCTGGTGCGGGCGGCGGTGCGGGCCGAGGGGCCGCTCACCGCCCTGGCCGGGGCCGTCGAGCGCTTCGTGCGCCGCCCGGCCACCTTCCTGCTGGGCGGGCTGCTCTTCGCCGCCGCCTCGCTGGCCGGCGGGGTGGCGCTCGGGTCGCTGGGCAGCGCCGCCACCGGCTTCGCCCCCGGGGCGGCGCCGCTGGTGCTCCTCGGCCCTCAGCTCATGCTGGGGGCGCTGGGGGTGGTGGTGGCGGCGGCCACGGAGCTCTGGTGGCTGGCGAGCCTGACCGCGCTGGCGACCCACGCGGAAGGAACTGGCGCAGGCTGATCTTGCGCAGCGGGGGCGAGGCGTAGAAGGCCAGCGCCAGCACCGCCAGCCCCAGGCCGGCCGCCAGCGAGGCCACCCCCAGCGCCGGCCGCGGGCTGGTGGCCACGATGACCAGGCCACCCACCAGCAGCGACGAGGCGATCAGCCCCAGGAAGAGCAGCACGCCCACCGCCGAGATCTTCCGGCCGATGGCCTCGGCCTCGTCGGAGCGGACCTTCACCTGCAGCTTGCCGCCCTCCAGATCGGCCAGGATCTGCTGCAGCTGGGTGGGCACGTCCTCGGCCAGCCCCTGCAGCTTGAGCAGGCTCTTCATGAGGACGCCCGAGGCGTCCTGCGGGTTGAGCCGCGCCAGCATGAGCTCGCGGGCGTAGGGCAGGCCCACCTCCAGGATGTCGAGGCGCGGGTAGAGCCGCCGGATGACCCCCTCCACCGTCATGCTCGCCTTGGCGAGCACGGCGTACTCCTTGGGCACCTTGACCCGGTGGCGCACCGCCAGGTCCAGCAGGTCGCGCAGCAGGGAGGAGGTGCGGATCTCGTCGAGCTTGAGCCCCAGGTACCGCTCCAGCATGCCGGCCACGTCGCCGCGGAACTCGGAGAAGGGGACCCGGGAGTCGGGCGCCCCCAGCTTGTTGAGGAGCCGCGCCACCGAGTCCGGGTCGCGCAGCGCCACCGCCACGATGAGGGTGACCAGCGCCTCCTGCTGGGTGCGCGACAGCCGCCCCACCAGCCCGAAGTCCAGCAGCGCGATGCGCTCGCCCGACAGCACCAGGATGTTGCCGGGGTGCGGGTCGCCGTGGAACAGGCCGTCCTCGAAGAGCTGGCGGAAGGAGGCCTCGATGATGGTGCGGGCCAGCTTCTCGAGGTCGTGGCCGGACTCGGCCGTGACGTCGTTGAGCTTGACCCCGTCGATGAAGTCCAGGGTCAGCACCCGCGAGGAGGAGAGCGCGTCGTGCACCCGCGGGATGACCACGTAGTCGCGCCCGGCGGCCGCGTCGCGCATGGCCCGCGCGTTGCGCGCCTCGTTCTCGAAGTCCAGCTCCTCGTGCACCGTCCGGTCGAACTCGCCGATGAGGGCGGTGGGGGTGGAGATGCCGGTCTCCTCCACCACCGCCTCCAGCAGCCGCGCCAGGTAGGTGAGCAGGGCCAGGTCGGCGTCGATGCGCTCGCGGATGTCCGGCCGCTGCACCTTCACCACCACCTGCTCGCCGCCGTGGGTGACGGCCCGGTGCACCTGGGCGATGGAGGCGCTGGCCAGCGGCCGCGGGTCCAGCGAGGCGAAGACGGTCTCCACCGGCGCGCCCAGCGCCTCCTCGATGACCCGGCGGACGTCGGCCACCGGCAGGGGCGGGCAGTCGTCCTGCAGCGCCTCCAGCTCCTCGATCCAGTGGGCCGGCAGCAGGTCGGGGCGGGTGGAGAGCAGCTGGCCGAGCTTGATGAAGGTGGGGCCGAGCTCGCCGAGCAGCAGGCGGAACTGGCGGGCGGTGGCCCGGTCGGCCTTGGGCAGCTCGCCGGCGACGGGCGCCTCCTGCCCCAGCACCTCGCGCAGGCGGGTCCGCGCCAGGTAGGCCCCGAAGCCGTGCCGCACCGCGGCGGCCGCGATCTGCCGCAGCCGGTTGAGATCCTGGAACGCCTCCTTCAGCATGAGCGGGCGATGCTAGCACCGGGGGGTGGTTCACGGTAGAACGCCCCGGCCATGGCGGAGATCCCGGCCGCGCCCACGCCCATGATGCGGCAGTACCTGGAGGTGAAGGCGCGCCACCCCGACGCCATCCTCTTCTTCCGCCTGGGCGACTTCTACGAGATGTTCTCGGAGGACGCGGTGGCGGCCTCCCAGGCGCTGGGCATCACGCTGACGGCGCGCTCCAAGGGGGACGACAAGATCCCCATGTGCGGCGTGCCCTACCACGCCGCCCGCGGCCACGTGGCCCGCCTGCTGGAGCAGGGCTTCAAGGTGGCCATCTGCGACCAGGTCGAGGAGCCCGGCAAGGGCACCATCGTGCGCCGCGAGGTCACCCGGGTGGTCACCCCGGGCACGGTCTTCGACGAGCAGATGCTGGATCCGCGCGAGGCCAGCTTCCTGGGCGCGGTGGCGCTGGGCGAGGCGGGCGGCGGCCTGGCCCTGCTGGACGCCACCACCGGGCAGCTGCGCTGCGGCGAGGTGGCCGACGACGCCCGCCTGGCCGACGAGCTCCGGCGGGCCGGGGCCCGCGAGCTGCTCTTCGCCCGCGGCGCCGCGCCGGCCCGGGTGGAGGCGCTGGCCCGGCTGGTGGGCGCCCCGCACGCCCTGCGCGACGACGCCGACTTCGAGCGCGGCGCCGAGAAGCTGCGCCGCCACCTGGGGGCCGCCTCGCTCGACGGCTTCGGGGTGGGCGGCCTGCCGCTGGGGCTCTCCGCCGCCGCCGCGGCGCTGGCCTACCTGGCCGAGACGCAGCGCGCCGCGCCGGCCCACGTGGACCGCATCTCGCGCCTGGCCACCGAGGGGGTGCTGCTGCTCGACGAGGCCACCCGCACCAACCTGGAGCTGGAGCGGGCCCTGCACGGCGGCAAGCGCAAGGGCTCGCTGCTCGGGCTGCTGGACCGCTCGGTCACCGCGCCGGGCGGGCGCCTGCTGGCGGAGTGGCTGCGCTACCCCCTCACCGACGTGCCGGCCATCATGGCCCGGCTCGACGCGGTGGAGGAGCTGGCCGGGTCGTCGGTGCTGCGCGAGGACCTGGCCCAGGCCCTCCGGCCGGTGGCCGACGCCGAGCGGCTGCTGTCGCGCCTGACGCTCCGGCAGGGCACCGGGCGCGACGCCCGGGCGCTGTGCGGCGCGCTGCTGGCGCTGCCGTCGCTGGCCGACCTGCTGGAGGCGCGGGCCTCGCCGCTGCTGCGGCAGGCCGGCGCGGCGGCCCGCGGGCTGGAGGGGCTGGCCGCCGCGCTCGACCGGGCGGTGGCCCAGGAGCCCCCCGCCACCCTGGCCGACGGCGGCACCATCCGCCGCGGCCACTCGGCCGAGCTCGACGAGCTGACCACCATCGCCGAGGACGGCAAGGGATACATCGCCCGGCTGGAGGCGCGCGAGAAGGCCCGCACCGGCATCGGCTCGCTCAAGGTCCGCTTCAACAAGGTCTTCGGCTACTTCATCGAGGTCACCAAGGCCAACCTGCACGCCGTGCCGGCCGACTACCAGCGCCGCCAGACCACGGTGGGCGGCGAGCGCTTCATCACCCCGGAGCTGAAGGACTTCGAGGAGAAGGTGCTCACCGCCGAGGAGCGCGGCCTGGCGCTGGAGCAGCGGCTCTTCGAGGCGCTGCGCCTCACGGTGGTGGCCGAGGGGGCGCGCATCCGCACCGCCGCGGCCGCGGTGGCGGTGGGCGACGTGCTGCTGGCGCTGGCACGGGTGGCCGCCGAGCGCGGCTACGTGCGGCCCGAGGTGGACGCCTCCGAGGCGCTCGACCTGGTGGAGGCGCGCCACCCGGTGGTGGAGGCCATGCTGCCGTCCGACTCGGGCGGGTTCGTGCCGAACGACGTCCAGGTGGCGGCGGCCGGCGACCCGGCGGCGGCCGCCCACGGCACCTTCCAGGTCATCACCGGCCCCAACATGGCCGGCAAGTCCACCGTGATGCGGCAGGCCGCCCTGTGCGTGCTGCTGGCGCAGGTGGGGTCCTTCGTGCCGGCGCGGCGCGCCCGGGTGGGGGTGGCCGACCGGATCTTCACCCGGGTGGGCGCCTCCGACGACCTGGCCCGCGGCCGCTCCACCTTCATGGTGGAGATGACCGAGACCGCGGCCATCCTGCACAACGCCACCCGCCGCTCGCTGGTGATCCTCGACGAGATCGGCCGCGGCACCTCCACCTTCGACGGGGTCTCCATCGCCTGGGCGGTGGCGGAGCACCTGCACGACCGGGTGGGCTGCCGGACCCTCTTCGCCACCCACTACCACGAGCTGCAGGAGCTGGCCCGGGAGCGGCCCGGGGTGCGCAACCTCTCGGTGGCGGTCCGGGAGGTGGGCGACCAGGTGGTCTTCCTGCGCAAGCTGGTGGCCGGCGGGGCCTCGCGCAGCTACGGCATCGAGGTGGCCAAGCTGGCCGGCCTGCCCGGCGAGGTGCTGGCCCGCGCCCGCGAGATCCTGAAGAACCTGGAGGCCATGGAGCTCGACGAGGCCGGCCACGCCCAGCTGGCGCGCGGGCGCCGCGAGCGGGCCCGCCGGGCGGCCGAGCCGGCGGCGCAGCTGGGGCTCTTCGGCGCGCCGCCGGATCCGGCGGCGGCGGCGCTCAAGGCCGAGCTCGAGGCGCTCGACGTCGACGCCCTGCGGCCGCTCGACGCGCTCAACCTGCTGGCCGGGATGAAGAAGCGCCTGGGCGGGTAGGGCCCCGGACAAATGAAGAGGGGCCGGTCGCCCGGCCCCTCGTCACTGCGGCGAAGCGGTGGTGCCTAGCCCTTGATGTGGCACTCGGCGCACTTCGTCGGGCCCTTCTTCTCGGTCTCGTGGCACTTCTTGCAGAGGCCGTGGGCCTTGTCCTTCGACCAGCCGGCGATCTTCCCGCCCTTGGCGTCGTCGTGGCAGATCTTGCAGTCCTTCAGCTTGTCGGCGTGGGCCTTGTGGGTGAAGGTGACCTTGCCGTTCTTGGTGTCGAAGGTCTTGGTGGCCGGGGCATCGGCGGCAACGGCCGAGCCCACGAGGACGAAGGCGGCGGCGACGGCGACGAGGATCTTGTTCACGGTTCTGCTCCTGGAGATCTGGGGCGGACCAGCCCGCCCGTCAATTGGACGCGGCACTCTAGCCATTATTCAGAGGAGGGCCAGAGAATTGTGCCGCGAATCCGGCATGATGCGACCCTGTCTCAGCCGCTGCCCCTCGGCCAGGCGCTGAACGGCCGTTGACGCCCCGGGTCAGAGGCCGTGAGGGGACTTCTTGACGGCCTCTCAGGCCAACTCCAGCACCTTCGCCACCAGGGCGTCGATGCCGGTCGCCACGTCGGCGATCCAGGGGCCGAGCATGTAGGCCGGTGTCGAGACCACCTTGAGCCGCTCGTCGACGGCGATCTCGTCGACCCGGCGCACCACGTGACGGGCCCCCCAGGACTCGATGGCGGCGGCCGTCTCCGGGTCGTCGCCCACGGTCACCTCGACCCGCTCGGCGCCCAGCACCCGCGCCGCCACCACGGGCGCGATGCAGATGAAGCCCATGGGCTTGCCGGCGTCGCGCATGGCCCGCACCAGGGCCTCCACCTGCGGCAGGACCCGCATCTGGCGTCCCTCGGTGGCGAAGGAGCAGAGGTTCTTGGCCACCCCGAACCCCCCGGGGAGGATGAGGGCGTCGAGGTCCGCGGCGGAGACCCGGTCCAGCGCGGTGATCTTCCCGCGCACCAGCCGGGCCGACTCGGCCAGCACGCCGCGCACCTGGCCGGCCGCGGGCTGCTTGGCCAGGTGGTCGACCACGTGGTGCTGGGCCACGTCCGGGGCGGTGGCCACCAGCCTGGCCCCGCGACGGTCGAGCGAGAGGAGGGTGCAGGTGGCCTCCTGGATCTCCGCGCCATCGAGGAAGCCGCAGCCGGAGAGCAGCACGCCAACGCGCTTCTGGGTCGCCATGAGCAGGACCTCCGAGTGGGACGCGGATCATAGCGCCGGCGCGGCCGAAAAGTGGACCGCGATATCGGCGCGGGGGAGAGTCCGGGCGCATGGGTCCGGCCCTCACGCTCCTCTTGGCCGCGCTGCTGGCCGCTCCGGCGGCGGGCGGCGGCGCCGGGTCCAGGAAGGCCACGGCCCCCACCTCCTCGAGGGCCAGCCGGACCCAGGCCAAGGTGGCGAAGCAGGCCGCCCACCGCCAGGCCCGCGCCGCCACCCCGGCGCGACCCAAGGCGCCCAGGCTGGAGGTGGCCCGCGCCTCGCTCAAGGCCCTCATGGCGGACCGGCAGCGCCGGCGCTTCCGCCACCACTGGGAGCGCGCCATCGGCCAGCTGCTGGCCTCGGCGCGCGGTCGCGACGCGCCGGCCGCCACGCTGGAGGCCGCCCGGGCCCGCTACGCCCTCTACCGCTGGAGCGCCATCGAGGCCGATCGCGACGAGGCCCTGCGCCTGGCCGCCAAGGCCAACCGCCTGGGTGCGCCCGCCGCCGCCGGGTTCGCGGCGGCCGTCCGCCGCGAGGCCGGCGACGACCGGCCCCCGCCCCGCACCGGACCGGAGCGGAAGGGCAGGGGGGCGCCGCCCGTGGAGGAGTCCCCGCCCGAGCCCCAGCTCGAGGCGGCGCTGGCCGACCTGGCCGCCCCGGCCCCGTCCATCCGGCTCGGCCAGTCCGGCGGGGAGGGGCGCGCCACCGTGGCCGGCGTGAAGACCTGGGCCAGCGAGGACTACACCCGCGTGGCCGTCTACCTCGACCACTGGGTGGGCTGGCAGAAGCTGGAGCTGCCGGCGCGGCCCGGCTCGCCCCGCCGCCTGGCCCTCGACTTCCGACCGGCGCGCCTCGACGGCGCGGCGCTGGCCCAGGCCGTGGGCGGCGACCAGGTGGACCGGGTGCGCGCCGCCCAGCGCGACGCCGACACGGTGCGGGTGGTGCTGGAGCTGTCGGGCAGCGACGCCCTGCGCTTCTACGGCCTGGACGACCCGCCCCGGCTGATCGTCGACATCGGCACCCGCGCCGCCAGCCGCGAGGCGCGCATCGCGGCCGGGCACCCGGCGGAGGCCGCGGAGGCAGCGGGAGCCGCCGCCGAGCCGGCGGCCGATCCGCCGGCCGAGCCTGCCCAGGAGCGCACCGCCGGGACGGCCGGTGGACCGTCCAGCGACGAGGGCGGCGAGCTGCGCCCCATCCGGCGGGTGGTGGTGGACGCCGGCCACGGCGGGCACGACCCGGGCGCCGTCGGCCCGACCCGGGTGCGCGAGAAGGACGTCACCCTGGCCATCGCCCGGCGGCTGGCCACCCGGCTCCGCACCGCCGGCTTCGAGGTGGTGATGACCCGGTCCGACGACCGCTACGTGGCGCTGGAGGAGCGCACCGCCATCGCCAACACCCGGCGCGGCGACCTGTTCATCTCCATCCACGCCAACGCCAACCCCAGGCGGGCCCTGGCCGGCACCGAGACCTTCGTGCTCAACGTGGCCGACGACCGCTACGCCAGGCGGCTGGCCGCCCGCGAGAACGGCGCGGAGCTGGAGGGGGACGGGGAGGGCACCGAGGCGGCGCGCATCCTCACCGACCTGGACGCCAAGGCCTCCACCGACGCCTCGCGGCGCCTGGCCTCCTCGGTGCAGCGCGAGCTGACCGGGGCGGTGCGGGGCCGCTACGGCGAGGTGCGCGACCTGGGCGTCAAGAGCGCCCTGTTCTACGTGCTGCTGGGCGCCCGCATGCCGGCGGTGCTGGTGGAGACCGCCTTCATCTCCAACCGCCGCGAGGAGAAGCGCCTGGCCTCGCCGGCCTACCAGGAGGTGGTGGCCCAGGCGCTGTCGCGCGCCGTGGTGCAGTTCGCCCGCCGCGACCCCCGGGTGGCGCAGGCCCCCGGACGCCCCTGACCCCGCGCTCCCGGCCCTCCGCCCACCGCCGCGGCGGGTGGCGCGGCGCGATTCCACCCGGCCGCTATACTCTGCCTCCCCCATGAGCACCGACGAGACGGCCCACGACGCGCAGCCCAGCCTGCCGGCCCCCGCACCCTTCCAGTTCGAGGCCTACCTGGCGGAGCTGCCGCCCCTGACCGGGGACGCCAAGGCGGACCTGGCGGCCGCCCGCAGCCTGGTGGCCCGCTGCCACCGCGAGGGCGGCAGCGGCCAGACGGTGGTGCGGCTGCAGAGCGCCGCCATGGACCGCATCCTGGAGATGCTCTGGAGCCGCGCCGGCGAGGACACCGCCCGGACCTTGGCCCCCACGCCGGTGGCCCTGGTGGCGCTGGGCGGCTACGGCCGGCGCGAGCTCAACCCCTACAGCGACGTCGACCTGCTGGTGCTGCACGGGCCCAAGGGCCCGGACGCCTACGTCAAGGCCGCCAGCGAGCGGTTCCTCTACGCCCTGTGGGACCTGAAGCTGGAGGTGGGCTACGGGGTGCGCGACCTCAAGGCCTGCGAGCAGCTGGCCACCGAGGACCACACCGCCCGCACCGCGCTGCTCGACCTGCGCTGGCTGTGCGGCGACCGGCACCTCTACCGCGAGCTGGAGCGCGAGCAGGTGCACGGGCTCTCGCAGGCCAAGGTCGACCAGTTCCTCACCGAGAAGCTGGCCGAGATGCGGGAGCGGCGCGAGAAGTTCGGCGACTCGCTCTACCTGCTGGAGCCCAACGTCAAGTCCTCGGAGGGCGGGCTGCGCGACCTGCAGTCGGCGCTGTGGGTGGCCCGGGTGCGCTTCAAGGTGGCCGGCATCACCGACCTGCTCAACCGGGCCCTGCTGCCGGAGCGCGAGATCCGCGACATGCGGCGGGCCCGCGACTTCATCTGGCGCATCCGCAACGAGCTGCACCTGCTCTCCGGCCGCAAGAACGACCAGCTCACCTTCGACATCCAGCCGCTGGTGGCCGAGGCCATGGGCTACCGCGACGACGCGCGGACCTCCGGGGTGGAGCAGTTCATGCGCCACTACTACCTGGCGGCCAAGACCGTGCTGGTGGCCTGCGACGCCATCGTGGACCGCTGCCTGGAGCCGAAGAGCGCCATGGGCTGGCGCATGGTGCCGCCGCCGGCGGCCATGACCGGCGCCGAGCGGCCCATCCCGCTGCTGCGCGGCCAGCCGGCCCGGTCGGCCGACAAGTTCCTGCCGGGCAAGGAGTTCAAGATCTTCCGCGGCCGCCTCTCGGTGGCCGACAAGGACGTGCTGCGCCGCTCCCCGGCCGCGCTGGTGCGCCTCTTCGCCACCGCCGACCGCGAGGGGCTGGACCTCTACCCCTACGCCCGCGACCAGGCCGCCCAGGTGGCGCAGGAGTGGCCCGCCGAGGGCGCCGCCGATCCGGAGGTGAACCAGGAGCTGCTGGCCTGCTTCACCCGCCCGGGCACCCGCGGCCGCTTCCTGCAGCGCATGCACGAGCTGGGGGTGCTGCAGAAGGTGCTGCCGGAGTTCGACCGGGTCACGGCGCGCCGCCAGATCGACGTCTACCACGTGTACACGGTGGACGTTCACTCGCTCTTCGCGGTGCGCCGGCTGCTGGCCATGCGCTGCGGCGACGTGGTGGAGGAGACCCTCACCGAGCTGATGCAGGGGCTGGCGCGGCCGCTGCCGCTCTACCTGGGCACCATGCTGCACGACATCGGCAAGGGCAGCGGCAAGGACCACTCGGTGAAGGGCGCCGAGATCGCCGCGCAGGCCTGCGTGCGCATGGGGCTGGATCCGGCCGACGCCGCGGACATCGAGTGGCTGGTGCTCAAGCACCTGCGCATGGCCTCCATCGCCCAGCGCCGCGACCTCTCCGACCCGGATCTGATCCACGCCTTCGCCGAGGAGGTCGGCACGCTGGACCGGCTGCAGGCGCTCTACCTGCTGACCTACGCCGACATCGCCACGGTGGGGCCGCGCACCTGGACCGACTGGAAGAGCCGGCTGCTGCGCGAGCTCTACCAGAAGACCCGGGCGGTGCTGCAGCACGGGGAGCGCCGCCCCGAGCCCGGCACCGCCGAGACGGCCGGCCGCGGGCTGGTGGCCGAGGCGCTGCGCGGCCACGGCCACGGCGCGCCGCAGGGCGAGCTGGAGCGCTTCGTGGCGGCCATGCCGGCCCGCTACTTCCTCACCGTGTCGCCCGCCGAGGCGCCGCACCACCTGCGGCTGCTGCAGCTGGGGCGGCGGCGGGCGCTGGCGGCGGTGGTGCGCCACCACCCGGCCCACGGCTACACCGAGCTGCACCTGACGGCGCGCGACCGGCCCGGGCTGCTGGCCACCATCGCCGGGGTGCTGGCCGCCAACCGCATCGACATCCAGCACGCCGAGGTCTTCTCCACCCCGGAGGACCCGGCCCTGGACTGGCTCTCCGGGCGGGCCCTGGACGTCTTCGAGCTGCGCGGCCCGGAGGAGGGCCCCCTCGAGCCGGCGCGCTGGCGGGCCGCCCGCGCCGACCTGGCCCGCGTGCTGGACGGCGACGAGTCGCTCGACGCCCTCATGGCGCGCCGCCTCAAGGCCTCCAGCGTCCCCCCCAAGCCGCTGCCGCGGGTGCCCACCAAGGTGATCATCGACAACGACAGCGCCCGCAGCCACAGCGTGGTGGACGTCTTCACGGCCGACCGGGTCGGCCTGCTGCACACCCTGTCGCGCACCTTCTTCGACCTGGGCCTGACGGTCGATCTGGCCCGCATCACCACCGAGGGTCACCGGGCCGCCGACGCCTTCTACGTGCGCACCGGGGAGGGGCACCGCCTGGAGGGCGAGACGGCCCGCCAGGTGGTCGAGGCCATCACCGCCGCGCTCTCCCGCGACGGGCGCTGACCTGATAGAGGAGTGGCCATGGCCGTCGCCAACATCCTGGAGATCGACCCCGTCAACCCGCAGCCGCGGGCGCTGGAGCGCGCCCTGTCCGCCCTCACCGGGGGCGGGCTGGTGGCCTTCCCCACCGACACCTACTACGGCATCGGCTGCGACCTGTTCGACAAGCGGGCCATCGAGCGCATCTACCTGCTGAAGCAGCTCCCCAGGACCCACGAGCTGTCCTTCATCTGCCAGGACCTGGCCGAGATCGCCCGCTACGCCCTGGTGGACAACGGCGCCTACCGGGTGCTGCGCCGCAAGGTGCCCGGCCCCTTCACCTTCATCCTGCCGGCCACCCGGCTGGTGCCGGACCTGCTGCTGCGCCGGCAGAAGACGGTGGGCATCCGCATCCCGGACAGCCCCATCGCGCTGGAGCTGGTGCGGCGGCTGGGCCACCCCATCATCTCCACCTCGGCGGCCACGCCGGACGGGCAGGTGCTCATCGACGCCAAGGACATCAAGGAGCAGCTGGGCCACGGGCTCGAGCTGATCCTGGACGGCGGCTACCAGCCGGCCGAGCCCTCCTCGGTGATCGACCTCTCGGGCCCCGAGCCGGTGGTGGTGCGGGTCGGCAAGGGCGACGTCTCCGACCTGCTGGCCTGAGGGCGCCGTGGCGCTGCCCGTCCTGCTCCTGGTCGCCGTCCTGGGCGGCGCGCCCCCTCACCCCGGCGGGGCGAAGCTCGACCCGGCCGCCACCGTCCGGGAGGGCGCCACCCGCTTCCGCGCCGCGCTGGAGGGCGGCGCCGACCGGGAGGCGCTGGCGGCGCTGGTGGCCGGCTACGTGGACCACCAGGCGGTGGCTCGCCGCAGCGTCGGGCCGGCCTGGAAGCGGCTGGGCGCCGCCGATCGGGCGGCGCTGGTGGCCGCGGTCCGCGCCCTGCTCGAGGAGACCTACCTCGGGCGGCTCGACCCGGCGGGCCAGGCCACCTTCCTGGTGCAGCAGGCGAGCGCCAGCGGCGCCGCCGCCACCGTCCGGGCGGTCGCCGCCCAGGGTGAGCAGGTGGTCCCGCTGGAGCTCCGCCTCACCCGCGGCCAGGACGGCCGCTGGCGGCTCCACGACGCGGTGGTCGCCGGGGTGGCCGTCGTGGAGGGCTGGCAGGAGCAGTTCCCGCAGCTCCTCGCGCTGGGCGGCGTGCCCCGCCTGCTGGCCCAGCTGGAGGCCGAGCGCGCCGCGCTGGTGGCGAAGCGCCGGCCGCCCGCGGCCCGGACGCCCCAGCCGCCCCGCTGACCGGCGGCCCGACCCCATGCCGTTGCTGGAACCCCGCCCGGATTTCTGCTACCTCCCGGGGACATGTCCAGAATCTACAAGTCGCTCCCGCCCAAGGGCACCGCCGTCGGCATCGCCTTCTCCGGTGGCCTCGACACCCGCTGCGCCGTGGCCTGGATGTCCGAGCAGGGCATGGCGGTCCACTGCTACACCGCCGACCTGGCCCAGCCGGACGAGGCCAACCCGGCCGACATCCCGCCCATCGCGCTGACCCACGGCGCGGTCAAGGCCCGGCTGCTCGACTGCCGCGAGGCCATGGTCCGCGAGGGGCTCATCGCCATCCAGTGCGGGGCCTTCCACCTCTCCTCGGGGTCGAAGAAGTACTTCAACACCACGCCGCTGGGCCGGGCCGTCACCACCACCGCCATCGTGCAGGCCATGCGGGAGGACGGCGTCAACGTCTTCGGCGACGGCTCGACGCACAAGGGGAACGACATCCAGCGGTTCTACCGCTACGGCATCCTGGTCAACCCGGACCTGAAGATCTACAAGCCCTGGCTCGATCAGGCCTTCGTGACCGCCTTCGGCGGCCGCAAGGAGATGAGCGAGTACCTGGAGCGGCGCAAGCTCCCGTACAAGATGGGCACCGAGAAGGCCTACTCCACCGACGCCAACGTGCTGGGCGCCACGCACGAGGCCAAGGACCTGGAGCGGCTCGACACCTCCATGCGCATCGTCACCCCGATCATGGGGGTGGCGCACTGGAAGCAGGACGTGGCCATCAGCCCCGAGGAGATCACCGTCACCTGGGAGCAGGGGATGCCGGTGGCCCTGAACGGCCAGCGCTTCGAGTCGCCCTACGCGCTCTTCCTGGAGGCCAACCGCATCGGCGGGCGCCACGGCCTGGGCATGAGCGACCAGATCGAGAACCGGGTCATCGACGCCAAGAGCCGCGGCATCTACGAGGCCCCCGGCATGGCGCTGCTGCACCTCTCCTATGAGCGGCTGCTCTCGGCCATCCACAACGAGAACACCCTCGACCTCTACGCCACCCTGGGCCGCCGGCTGGGCCGGCTGCTCTACGAGGGCAAGTGGTACGACCCGGAGGCCCTCATGCTGCGCGACGCCCTGACCCGCTGGGTGGCCCCGTCGATCACCGGCCAGGTGACGGTGGAGCTCAGGCGCGGCGACGACTGGACCTTCCTCGACACCAGGGCGCAGTACATGAGCTACGCGCCCCACAAGCTCTCCATGGAGCGGGTGGAGGAGCCGGCCTTCACGCCGGAGGACCGCATCGGCGCCCTCGAGCTGCAGAACCTCTCGGTGGGCGACAACCGGGCCCTGCTGCTGCACCACCTCGACTCGCTGCGGGCGCTGGGCGCCGGCCCCGGCGGGCCGTCGCTGGGCACGCTGCTGGGCGCCAAGGACGAGTAGGCAGGGCCCCCGGCGCGCCGGCCGCTTTCTTGCGGCGCGGCCCCCGGGCGATATCGTCGGCCGGTGTCCCCCCTCGAACCGGCCCTCGACCTCTTCCTGACGCACGTCCGCGTCGAGAAGGGGCTGGCGGAGAACTCGGTGGAGGCCTACGGGCGCGACCTGCGCCGCTACCTCGACCACCTCGCCAGGCTGGGCTGCGCCGGCTGGACCGAGGTGGGCCGGGGCGAGATCCAGGCCCACCTGGCGGAGCTCACCAGCCTGGGGCTGTCGTCCCGCTCGCAGGCCAGGGCGCTCTCGGCCATCCGGGCCCTGCACCGGCTGCTGGCCTCGGAGCGGCTGGCCCCCGGCGACCCCTCCGACGAGATCGAGTCGCCGCGCCCCGGCCGCAAGCTGCCGGCGCCGCTGTCGCAGGAGGAGTGCGCCCGGCTGCTGCTGGCCCCCGATCCGCGCACCCCGGCCGGGCGGCGCGACCGGGCCATGCTGGAGCTGCTCTACGCCACCGGCCTGCGGGTCTCCGAGCTGGTGGGGCTCACGCTCAACGACCTCGACCTGGAGGCGCGGGTCCTCAAGGCGCGAGGGAAGGGGGACAAGGAGCGGCTGGTGCCTGTGGGCGCCCCGGCCGCCGAGGCGGTCACGGCCTACCTCGCCGGCGGGACCCGCGACCGGCTGCTCAAGGGGCGCCGCAGCAAGGACCTGTTCGTCACCGCCCGCGGATCCAGGCTGACCCGCCAGGGCTTCGGCAAGCTGCTCGACAAGTGCGCCCGCAAGGCCGGCATCCGGCGGCGCATCTCTCCCCACAAGCTGCGCCACTCCTTCGCCACCCACCTCCTGGCCGGCGGCGCCGACCTCCGGGCGGTGCAGGCCATGCTGGGGCACGCCGACGTGGCCACCACCCAGGTCTACACGCACGTGGAGACCACCCAGCAGCGGCGGCTCTACGACCGGTTCCACCCGCGGGCCTGAGCGGCCGGGGCGCGGCCCCCGCCGGCCGTGGGGGGGACCGCACCGGCGCGGCCGCGCAACCCCGCGACGCCACGGGACTTCCCGCCCCGACCTGGCGCGTTGACCCCCGGGCGCGGCGCTGCTAAACCACTCGACTTTCAAAGGGGTTTCCCCGTGTTCTCCGCTGACGCCCTCCTCTCGCGGCTGCTCTTCCTGCCGCTCTGGATCATTTCGCTCTCCATCCACGAGTACTGCCACGCGTGGAGCGCCTTCAAGCTGGGGGACGACACCGCCAGCCGGGAGGGCCGGCTCACCTTGAACCCCCTGGCCCACATCGACGTGCTCGGCACCATCGTCGCGCCGCTGCTCTTCTCCTTCGGCTGGGCCAAGCCGGTGCCCATCAACCCGACCCGCTTCCGGCGGGACGTCAGCATGGGCGCCGGGATGGCGATCTCCGCCGGCGCCGGCCCGCTCTCCAACCTGGTCCTCGCCACCCTGTCGGCGGTGGCCTACGGGGTGGGCCTGCGCCTGGCGCCCGGGCTGGTCGACCGGGGGTCGGTGGGCGAGCTCTTCCTGCTCAACATGCTCACCTTCAACGTGATGCTGGCGCTCTTCAACATGATCCCCATCCCGCCGCTCGACGGGAGCCGCATCGTCGCCTGGCTCCTGCCGTACCGGCTGCGCGACCAGTGGCACGCCCTCGAGTCGTTCGCGCCCTTCCTGCTCATGGGCGTCTTCTTCTTCGGCGGGCGGCTCATCTCGGGCCCGGTCCAGCACCTGAGCGAGCTGCTCTTCCAGCTCGCCCTCCGCCTCGCCTAGGGGAGCCCCCACCCACCATGACCGCCCGCCCCATCGTCGTCTCCGGCATGCGCCCCACCGGGCGCCTGCACCTCGGCCACCTGCACGGCGCCCTCTCCAACTGGGTGCGGCTGCAGGCCGACAACGACTGCCTGTTCTTCTCGGCCGACTGGCACGCCCTCACCACCAACTACCACCAGACCGAGTCCATCAAGCCGATGGAGCGGGAGATGTTCGTGGACTTCATCGCCGCCGGCATCGACCCCGAGCGGGCCACGCTCTTCGTGCAGAGCGAGGTGAAGGAGCACGCCGAGCTCAACCTGCTGCTCGGCATGATCACCCCGCTGGGCTGGCTGGAGCGCTCGCCCTCCTACAAGGAGGTGCGCGAGAACCTGACCGACCGCGACCTGGCGCTCTACGGCTTCCTGGGCTACCCGGTGCTGATGACCGCCGACATCATCCTCTACAAGGCCACCGCCGTGCCGGTGGGGGCCGACCAGGTGGCCCACCTGGAGCTGTCGCGCGAGATCGTCCGCAAGTTCAACGGCCACTACGGCGAGGTCTTCCCCGAGCCCAGGCCGCTGCTCACCAAGGCCTCCAAGGTGGTGGGCACCGACGGCCGCAAGATGTCGAAGAGCTACGGCAACGCCATCGACCTGGGCGAGGCGGCCGAGTCCACCCGCAAGAAGGTCATGGGGGCGGTCACCGACCCGCAGCGGCAGCGGCGCCAGGACCCCGGCAACCCCGAGGTGTGCGGCGTCTTCTACCTGCACCAGGCCTACAGCGACGACGCCACCGTCGCCTGGGTGGACCAGAACTGCCGCAGCGCCGGCATCGGCTGCGTCGACTGCAAGAAGAAGCTGCTGGAGCGGCTCGAGCCGGAGCAGGAGCGCCTGCGCGAGCGGCGCGAGGCGCTGCTGGCGCGGCCCAAGGACCTCGACGACCTGGTACAGCTCGGCAACCGCAAGGCGCGCGCCCGGGCCGAGGCCACCATGGCGCAGGTCCGCGCCGCCATGAAGCTCTAGGGCACGCGGGCGGACGGCCGGGACATGACCACCGAGCGGGAGGAGCGGGGCGCCGAGGGCGCCGACGGGCCGCCCCTGGCGCGCCCGGACGAACCCTTCCGCGTCTCGCTGCCGCCCTTCCGCCCCGGCGAGCCGCCCTTCGAGGGGCCGCTCGACCTGCTGCTCCACCTGGTCAAGGAGCACCAGGTCCAGCTCTTCGACATCCCCATCGCCCGCATCACCGAGAGCTACCTGGCCACCCTGGAGCTCATGCGCGAGCTCGACATCGACCTGGCCGGCGGCTTCCTCGACATGGCGGCGCAGCTCATGCTCATGAAGAGCAAGCTGCTGCTGCCGCGCACCGAGGTGGCCGAGGACGCCGCCTCGCCGGAGGAGGCGGGGAACGACCCGCGCGCCGAGCTGGTGCGGCGGCTGCTGGTGTACCAGAAGTACAAGGCGGCCGGCGAGGAGCTGGGGCAGCGCGACATCCTGGATCGGACGGTCTTCACCCGCCGCGCCCGCAGCGAGCGGCCGGCCGGCGGCGACGGGCCGGAGGGGCTGGCCGACGTCTCGGTCTTCAAGCTCATCGAGGCGCTGGACCGGGTCCTCAAGCACGCCCGCCCGGAGAAGCAGCACGAGATCTTCACCGATCGGCTCAGCATCACCGACGCCATCGCCCGGGTGGTGGAGGTGCTGCGGCTCAACCGCCGCGCCACCTTCGAGGAGCTGCTGGCCGGCCCGGACGCGGCGCCGCACACCCGCTCGGCCATCATCGCCACCTTCCTGGCCATCCTGGAGATGGCCAAGCTCAAGCTGATCCGCATCTACCAGGCCTCGGTCGACGAGGCCGGCGCCGCCGGGGCGGAGATCCTGGTCGAGGCCAAGGACACCCTCGGCGACGGGACCCCCGCCGGCGCGCAGGAGGACTACCGATGAGCGACCCGCAGGAGACGGCCGAGCAGGCTGCGGCGGCCGAGCCGGGCCAGCCCGAGACCCCGGGCGAGGCGGTCCCCGAGGTGGTCCCACCCGTCGAGGCCGCCGTGGCAGGCGCCCCGACCGAGCAGCAGGCCGGCGCCCAGGGCGGCCCCGGGACCGAGGAGGCCCCCGCCGAACCCGACGTACCCGCCGAGCCCGCCGAGGCCCCCGCCGCCGCCGAGGCGCCCGCCGGGCCCCGCGCCGCCCGCCGGCGGGCCGCGGTCTCCCCCGAGGAGCTGCAGGCGCTGCAGGCCGCCGAGGACGCCAAGAGCGATCCGGCCCTCGACGAGGTCGAGCCGGCCGACATCGAGGTGGCCGACGACAAGGAGGAGCCCTTCGAGAAGCTGGTGGGCGCCGCCCGGCGGCTCAGCCCGGACCGGGTCCGCACCGTGGTGGAGACGCTGCTGTTCCTGGCCGAGCGGCCGCTGCTGGTGGAGGAGATCCACCGGGCCACCGGGGTGGACGCCCCCCGCATCGAGAAGGCCCTCGACAAGCTCACCGGCCACTACCGCGAGGGGCCGTGCGGCGTGGTGCTGCACGAGGTGGCGGGCGGCTGGCAGCTGCGCTCCTCGCCGGACAACTCCACCTTCGCCCGGCGCTTCCTCAAGGTGAAGCCGCAGCGGCTGACCCGCGCCGCCCTGGAGTCGCTGGCCATCATCGCCTACCGGCAGCCGGTGACCCGCCCGGAGGTGGAGGAGATCCGCGGGGTGGACTGCGGCGCGGTGGTCAAGGCGCTGCTGGAGCGCAAGCTCATCAAGATCCTGGGCAAGAAGGAGGAGCCCGGCCGGCCCATCCTCTACGGCACCTCGCGCGAGTTCCTGGAGTTCTTCGCCCTGAAGGACCTGGCCTCGCTGCCCACGCTGCGCGAGTTCGCCGAGCTGTCGGTGGAGCACCGCGAGATCGTGGAGAAGCAGGAGGAGGCGCCCCTGGCCGGGCTGGTGGACGAGCTCACCGAGGCCAGGCCGCAGGCCGAGCTGGACGCCAGGCGGGCCGAGTCGGACGCCGCGCTGGAGGAGCTGGAGGCCGCCCTGGCCAAGGCCGACGGCGCCACCCGCGCCGCCGAGGCCGCGCTGGACCAGAAGCCCGCGGGGTCCGCGGACGAGGAGGGAGCACCATGAGCCTGCCCACCGGTGGCGTGCGGTTGCAGAAGTTCCTGGCCGACGCCGGGCTGGCCTCGCGCCGCAAGGCCGAGACCATCATCCAGTCCGGACGGGTGCGGGTGAACGGGCAGGTGGTCACCGAGCTGGGCACCCGCGTCAGCCCGGGCAAGGATCTGGTGGTGGTGGACGGGGCCGAGGTGGAGCGGAAGTCCGGCCGCCGCTACATCCTGCTCTACAAGCCGCCCGGGTGCGTCACCACGCTCTCCGATCCGCAGGGGCGCCCCACGGCGCGCGGCTACCTGAAGGGCGTGGAGGAGCGGGTCTTCCCGGTGGGCCGGCTCGACTACGACGCCGAGGGGGCGCTGCTCTTCACCGACGACGGGGAGCTGGCCAACCGGCTGGCCCACCCGAGCTTCGGCCACCGCCGCATCTACCTGGTGAAGACCAAGGGCGACCCGGATCCGGCCGCGCTGCGCCGCATGGTGGAGGGGGTCCGGCTGGAGGACGGCCCGGCCCGGGCGCTCCTGGCCGACGTGCACGAGAAGGCCGAGAAGAACACCTGGGTCAAGATCGTGGTGGGCGAGGGGCGCAACCACCTGGTGAAGCGGCTCTTCGAGGCGGTGGGGCTGCCGGTGCTGCGGCTCTACCGGCCGGAGTTCGGCGGGGTGACGGTGTCCAGGCTCCAGCCGGGGCGCTGGCGCGACCTCACCGGCGAGGAGCTGTCCATGATGAAGCGCTCGGCCAGCGTGGAGCCCGGCGAGGAGGGGCGCAACCCGCTCCCGCTGGACCTGCCCAAGGCGGGGCGGCGCCACGGCCACGGCCCGCCGTCGCAGACGGCCGCCTCGGACCAGCAGCCGGCCGACCGCGCCCGCGACGAGCGGCGCGCCGAGGAGGCGGAGGAGGTCGCCGCGCGGGGGCGCAAGGGGCGGGATCGGCGCGAGCCGGCGACGCACCGGGGTGGCCGCGCCGTGGCGGGCCTGCGGCGGCGGCCGGTGGAGGCGCGCGGGGGGCGCGGCGGCCCCTCGGCCAGCACGCGCGGCGGCGGGCGCGACGCCGGGGCGGAGCGGCGCGGCGGCGACGCCGGCGGGGCAGCCGCAGCGCCCCGCACCCAGCGCGGCGTCGGCACCAGGCAGGACCGGCAGGCGCGCGCCGGTGGAGCCCCCTCCAAGGGCGGCGGCTGGCGCGGCGGTCCAGGCCAGGAGCGGCTCGACCGGCAGGGTGGGCGCGGCGAGCCCAGGTCGTCGGCGCCGGGGCGGGGTGGGCCTGCCGGGGCCGCCGGCCCGCAGGGCAAGCGGCCGGCCGGACGCACCGGGGGCGGGCGGCCCGGGGGCGCGCCGCGCGGCGGGGGGAAGGGGCGCTGAGCCCCGGCCCGGCCAGCGGGGGGTGGTCGTCCTCGCCCGCGGGGCGGCGGCGCCACCAGGGCCTGGCCCGCTGGCTGGCCGCGGCGCTGGCGCTGGCGGCCTGCGATCCACGGCGCGACCTCACCGCCGCCGACCCGCTGGCCCGCGCCGCCGCCGTGCGGGCGCTCTCCGCCGCCGACCCGGACGCGCTGCCGGCCCTGCTGGTGGCCCAGGCCGATCCGAGCCCGGCGGTCCGGCAGGCCGCCGCCGAGGGGTTCGCGCGGATCGGCGGAGTCCGCGCCACCGACGGGCTCGGGGCGCTGGTGCTGGACGTCGAGCCCGAGGTGGTGGCCGCCGCCGCCGCCGGCCTCGCCTCGCTGCCGCCCGAGGCGGGCGGGCGCGAGCGGCTGCTCGCCGGCTACGCCGGCGGGGGCACCGCCGGGCGACTGGTCATCGCGGCCGCGCTGGATCGGCTGGGCGTGTCGCTGCGGGAGGCGGTGGAGGTGGAGGCCCGCCTGGCCTGGGCGCGCAACGTGGCGGCGCTGGGCGGCGAGGACGGCCGTGCGCGGGCCGGCGCGGCCGAGGAGCTGGGGGCCAGCGGGCGCAGCGAGGCGGTGGCCCGGCTCCTGGCCCTGCTGGAAGGGCCGGCGCGCGCCGATCCCCGCCTGGCCGCGGCGGCCGCACGCGGGCTGGGGGCGGCTGGTCACCGGACCGCTCGGCCGACCCTGGAGCAGCTGCTGGAGGGGCGCGACCGGGAGGTGGCGGCCGCCGCCGCCTGGGCGCTGGGACGGCTCGGCGACCCCGGAGCTGCCGACGCGCTGGCGGCGGTGGCGGAGTGGCCCGGACCGGCCGGCGCCACAGCGCTGGAGGCGCTGGAGGCCCTCCCCAAGGCGCCCGAGGTGGCGGTGGCCCTGTGCGCCGTGGCGCTCCGCTGCGTCGAGCCGGGGCGAGCGGCCCGGGCGGCGCGCCTGGCCACCCTGCGGGATCAGGCCTGCCCGGTGCGGCCGCTGCTGGCCCGCCTGGGGGCGCCCGGCGAGGTGGCCGCCCTGGCGGCCCTGGCCGAGCTGCGGCTGGAGCCGGCCGAGGCCGAGACGGCCTCCAGGCGGCTGCTCGCCGCCCTGGCCGGGTCGGGCGGAGCCCCCGAGGCCAGGGCCGCCGCCGCGCGCGCCCTGGGGCGCCTGGGCTGGGCCGGCGCCGCCACGCCGCTGGCGGAGCGCGCCGCCCTGCTGACCCGCAAGGTGGCGGAGGCCAGGGCGCCCCTGCCGACCGGCGCGCCGGCCCTGGCGAGCGCGGCGCCGGCCGCGCTGCCGGCGCCCGCCGCGCCGCCCCCGGCCGAGCGACGGGTGGCCGGGCCGGGGCCGACCGCCTTCACCGACCCGCCCGGCGCCCGTGAGCTCGGGGCCGTGCTCCTGGCCGCGGCGCGGCTGGGCGCCGAGGTGGAGCCGCTGCTCCAGGCCGCCCTGGGCGACGGCTCGCCGGCCATCCGCGCCGGGGCGGTCGAGGGGCTGGCGGTGCGGCGCGGCGCGGCCGCCCTGGGGCCGCTCGGCGAGGCGCTGGGCGACGCCGACCCGCAGGTGCGGGCTGCCGCGGCCCGGGCGCTCGGCCGGCTGGGGCCGGTGGGCGCGCCGCCGCTGGTGCGCGCCGCGGCCGCCTCCCCGGCCAGCGACGCCGCCGGGCGCGCCGCGCTGGCCGCGGCGCTGGGGGAGGCGGGTGGACCGGAGGCGGTGGGCGGGCTGACGGCCTTGCTGTCGGGCCCCTCGACCGCCGCCGCGGTGGAGGGGCTGGCCCGCCTCGGGGCCTCGGCCGGTGCGGTCCCCCTCACGCGGCTGGTCTCCACCCCCGGTGCGCCTGCGCTGCCCGCCTCCATCGAGGCGCTGGCCGCCCTCGGGGGCCCGGAGGCCGGCCCGGTGCTGGCGCCGCACCTCACCAGCGACCGGGCCGACGTGCGCGAGGCGGCGGTCCGCGGGCTCGGGCGGCTCCGCTCCGAGGCCACCTCGGGCCGGCTGGAGGCGCTGCGCAGCGACTACGACGGCCGGGTGCGGCGGGCCGCCGTGGAGGCGCTGGCCCGCCTCCCGGCGCGGCGCGCCGGCGGCAGGCCCTGAGCGGCCGTGGGGTCGTCCCCTCCCGGCGCCTCCGGTCGAAAGAGGGACCAGCCAGCCCTGGCGTGTTAGGAACTCCTCCTGATGGCCGACCTCCGAAAGCTCAAGGACAAGGCCGCGGACCTGGCCGCGCGGGGCAAGCTGGAGAAGGCCGCCGACCTCTACCGCGAGGTCCTGCAGGCAGACCCCAGGGACGTGGGCCTGCGGCAGAAGCTGGCCGAGGTGCTGCGCCGGTCCGGGCAGGTGGCCGAGGCGGTGGCCCGCTACGCCGAGGTGGCCGAGCGCTTCGCCCGCGATGGCCTGCTCATCAAGGCCATCGCCATCTGCAAGACCATCCTGGAGCTCGACCCGCGCCACGAGGCCACCCAGGCGCTGCTGGCCGACCTGTACGGGCGGCGCGCCGCCGCCGACGGGCAGCGCTCCCCGGCCCGCACCATCATGGGGCTGCCGGGCGTGGTCTTCCCGCCCGAGCCGACGCCGGAGCGGGGGGTGGTGCTGCCGCTGCCGACCCCGGCGCCGCGCGCCAAGGCCCCGCCGCCGCCCCCCACGCCGGAGGTGACCATCGAGATCGCCCTGGCGCCGCCGGAGGAGCCGCTGCCCGAGGTGGAGGTCGACCTCGGCTCCACCTTCGACGCGCCGGCCGCGCCGCCGGATCCCTTCGCCGGGGAGGCCCCGCCTCCCGCCCGACCGGCCACGCCCCTGCTGGTGCCGCTGGAGACGCTGCCGCCGGTGCCCGAGCCGCCCGAGACCGCCTTCGCCCTCATCATGTCGGCCGCCGGGCAGGCGCTGGCCTCCGGGGTGGAGGAGGGGATCGCCTTCGATCCCGACCTGGACGAGGACGCCGGCCCGCTGGCGGGCGACGAGCCGCTGGCCGCCCCCGCGCCGCTCGAGGCGCTGCCGGAGGCGGCGCTCGAGCCGCTCGAGCCGCTGGAGGCCGTGGAGCCGGCCGGGCCCGCGCCGTCCGCCGCCCCCACGCCCCCGGCCTCGCCGCCCGCCCGCACCCCGGCGCGCGCCGCCCCCGCCGCCGCCCCGCGGCTCCCGCGCGTCCCGCTCTTCTCCGACCTCGGCCGCGAGGCCTTCGTGGCCCTCACCGAGGGGCTGGTGCTGCACCGCTACACCGCCGGCGAGGTGGTGCTGCGCGAGGGCGAGGGCGGGGCCAGCTTCTTCGTGGTGGCCACCGGTCACTTCGTGGTGTCGCGCACCGACGAGACCGGCGCGGCCGTGCCGCTGGCCCGGCTGGGCGAAGGGGAGTTCTTCGGCGAGATGGCGCTGCTCTCGGGCGCGCCGCGCTCGGCGACGGTCACCGCCGAGGGGCCGGCCGAGGTGCTGGAGCTGCCGGCCCCGGTGCTCCAGTCCATCGCCGGCCGCCACCCGCACCTGGCCGCCTCGCTGCGCCGCTTCTGCCGCCAGCGGCTGCTGGCCAACGCCATGGCGGTCAGCCCCATCCTCCGCCCCTTCGGCCGGGCCGAGCGCAAGCAGATCATCGAGCGCTTCCGCACCCGCGAGGTGGAGGCCGGCGAGGTGCTGGTCCGAGAGGGGGAGCGCTCCGACGGGCTCTACGTCATCCTCGACGGTGCGGTGGACGTCTCCACCCGGCGCGCCGGGGCCGAGGTGCTGGCCGGGCGGCTGGCGGCCGGCGACCTCTTCGGCGAGATGAGCTGCCTGCGCAAGTCGGGCGCCACCGCCACCATCACCGCCCGGCGCGCCGGCACCGTGCTCCGGCTGCCACGCGCCGACTTCGACGAGCTGGTGATGTCCTATCCCCAGATCCTGGAGCTGGTCTCCACGCTCAGCGACGAGCGGCAGGAGGGGCTCGACGCCATCCTGACCGGCCACGCCGAGTACACGCCCGACGGGCTGGTCCTCATCTGAGCTACGGCGCCGGGTCCCCCGGCGGGGCGTACGGCGGCGGGGGCGGCGGCGTGTACGGCGGCGTGACCGGCGGGGCCGGCGGCGGGGCGTAGGGCGGCGGACCGCCCATCGGCGTGGTGGGCAGCACGCCCGCCTGGCCGAAGCGGGTGCGCAGCACCGCGCCGAAGCTGGCCATCAGCGCGGCGGCCCAGACCAGCCACCCCAGGACCGGGATCTGGGTCAGCAGGAAGATGATGCCCAGGCCCAGGGCCAGCTGCAGCACCACCGCCCCGCGCGACACCTTGAGCGGCAGCTGCCGCCCCAGCCACCAGGCCAGCGCGGTGAAGCCGAAGACCCCGGCCACCAGCACGCCCAGCACCTGCACCAGCACCAGCGGGATGCCCACCAGCGTGACGACGAGCAGGATGGTGACGAAGGGCTGGGCCAGCAGCCCGAGCAGGCCGGCCAGCAGCGACTTGACCGGGTCGGCCACCACCGAGGCGGCCACCGCCTCGATCCGCCTCGGGAAGACGGTCAGCAGCAGCAGCGCCAGCGCCAGGTAGACGGCGTACTTGGCCAGCGCCCCGGCCAGCGACCAGCCGGGGCTGGAGTCCGAGTCGTCGAGCCGGTCCGACAGCTTGCCGAGCAGGCCGCTGATGCCGGGGATGGCCACCGCGGTGCGCTGGCCGCCCACGTCGCCGCTGGGGTCCACCTGGACGCGCCCGCCCACCGAGACGGCGTCCTGCTCGATGGAGGCGCCCGGACCGACGCGCACGTCGCCGCCCACCGCCACCACCTGGCGGGCGCTGGCGCCGGCCTCCAGCGTCACCGAGCCGCCCACCGCCACCACCTCGCGCGCCTCGGCGCCCGACTTCAGGGTGACGCTGCCGCCCACCGCGTGCACGTCGCGGGTCTCCTGGCCGGCCTCCACCACCACGTCGCCGCCCACCCGCTCGAGGTCGCGCGGATTGCCGTCCGGCGAGGGGTCCTTGGCGTCCCGCTCGGCCCGGCGCAGCTCGCGCTCGGCCATCCGCAGGGCCTCCTCCACCGTCCGGCCGATCTCCGGCCCCAGCTCGCCGCGGAACTCGAAGCGGCCGCCCAGCCCGCCCTCGCGCGGCGTCACGGTGAGGATGGAGCCCTCGCGCACGCCCTGCAGGCCGGACTGCGCCAGCACGGCCTTGAGCGCCTCCTCGACCGGCGCGTCCTGGAAGTGGGCCGTCACCTTGCCCAGGGTGCCGGGCGGCAACATGATGGACAGGCCGGCCTGCTTCCCGATCTCCAGCAGCGCGTCGCGGCCGTCCAGGTCCTGGAAGTCGCCGCTGAACTTCTTGCCGGTGGGCTTGTCGAAGCCGGCCAGGATCGGCCGCTCGGCCACCGGCCCCAGGGACGGCGCCACCACCACCACGCCGCCCCGGCGGGTGGCCGTCAGGCCGGTGCCGTGCAGGGCGGCGCGCAGCGCCTCCTCGACGGGCACGTCCTTGAGCTTGAGCACCAGCAGCCGCTCGCCCACCCGGCCGGTGTTGAGCACCGCGCTCCACCCCGCCGCGTCGGCGATGGCCTGGACGCTGTCGTCCACCGAGTTGGTCTCGTCGATGGTGACCAGCTGGCCCGAGGGCTTGGCCGGCCAGTCGCCCAGCAGCACGTCGGCGCCGGCCAGGGAGAGGGCCCGCACGGCGGATCCGAAGGCGGGGGCGGGCGGGGTCGGAGGGGCGGGAGGGGCAGGCGGGGTCGGCCGGGCGGGCCGGGCCGCCGGGGCAGGCGGCGCCGGGGCGGGGACGGTCCGCTCCACCTCGACCGCCAGGGCCGGCGGGCTCGGCGGCGGGGGGGCGGCCGGGCTGGCCGGCTCGGCCTCGGCGGTGTGGAAGAGCGCGATGGTGGCGAGGAGCGCGAGCATGGAGGATCCGATCAGATGGTCTCGGTGCGGTGGACCGGCATGAGCCGGGAGAGGGCCAGGAGCAGGGGAACGGCGCAGGCGGCCGCGCCGACCAGCAGGGGGAGGCGCATGGCCGCCAGCACCCCGGGCACGACGCCGCGGGAGAAGCGCAGCGCCCGGGTGGCCTCGGCCAGGCCGTCGGCCCAGCCGCCCACGGTGGTGGCCAGGCCGCCGGCCCCGGCCGCCGCCAGCGCCCCGCCGGCCACCAGCAGCACGCCGGCCAGCACCAGCAGCGCCAGCCGGCGCTCGCGCGCCACGGCGGCCTCGACGACCTCGATGCGCTCCAGGACCGAGGCGGTGAAGTCGGCCGGCAGCTCGGGCAGGGCCAGGTCGTCGAGGGCCTCGCCGAGCAGCCGGTAGGAGTCGACCAGGGCGGCGCAGTGCGGGCAGCCGCGGGCGTGGGCCTCGACGCCGGCGTCGGCCGCGGCGTCCAGCAGGCCGTCGAGGAGGCGCTGGGCCTGCGCGTCGGTGAGGTGGCCGGTGAAGGTGGTCATGACCGGAGCTCCAGGTCGGAGGTGGTGAGGGCGTCGCGCAGCTTGCCGCGGGCACGGTGCAGCCAGGTCATCACCGTGCCGATGGGGACGTCGAGCGTGGCGGCGATCTCCTTGTAGGAGAGCTGCTCCACGTGGAAGAGGTGCACCACCTCGCGGTAGTTGGGCGGCAGGGTGGCCACCGCGGCCTCCAGGGCGGTGCGGACCTGGGCCCGCTCCAGCAGGGCGTCGGCGGCGGGCGAGTCGGTGTCGGCCAGCTCGCGCGCCGGGGCGCCATCCTCCGGCTCGGCGTCGAGCTCCAGGCGGGCGGCGGCCGGGATGCGGCGGCGCAGCTGGTCGAGGCAGTGGTTGCGGGCGATGCGCAGGAGCCAGGGGGCGAAGGGCTGGGCGGCGTCGTAGGTCGAGATGGCGGCGTACGCTCGCACGAAGGTCTCCTGGGCGGCGTCGCGCGCCTCCTCGCCCTCCCGGAGGAGCCTGACGCAGAGGCCGAAGACCGAGCGCTTGTGGAGGTCGACGAGCTTGGCGAAGGCCAGCTTGTCCCCGCGCGAGGCCGCTCGGGCCAGCGCCGCGTCCGGATTCGCCGGTGGGACCAGCCGTGCCTCCGTCTCGAAGGAGAAAGCGAACCCTAGCTCCGCCATCGCAGTAGCCGCAACCATGCAGATTCCTACGGGAACCGGGCCCGGCTATTTCGCCGGCGCCGCCCGGGAGCGCCGCGACGACGTCCGGGCGGCGTCGACCCGGCCTGGTTCACGCGGAACCATCGAGGATCACGACGCTTCCCGGAGCCGGGTCAGAAGAGTCCCAGGTGGTGCTCCAGCAGCAGGATCCCCATGCCGGTCACCAGGGTGGCCGCGGTGACCACCGCCCCGTAGCGCAGGAACCGCCAGAAGCCGATGCGCCCCTTGGGGCCGGCCAGCTCCAGGACGATGAGGTTGGCCACCGAGCCGACCACGGTCAGGTTCCCGGCCAGGGTGGAGGTGAGGGCGGTGGCGAGCCAGAGGAGGGTGGGGTCCGCCAGGTGGGGGATCCAGGCGCCGGCCAGGATGACGAACGGCACGTTGGAGACCACCTGCGAGGCCCCCACCGAGAAGAGGCCGAAGACCACCGCCTGCCGGGGGGCTGCCTCCCCGAGGGCCGGCGCGATGGCCCGGAACATGGCCTCGGCCAGGCCGGACCGGCCCACCCCGGCCACCACCACGAACAGGCCGGCGAAGAACACCAGGAGCGGCCAGTCCACCCGCGCCAGCGCCTCGCGCGGCGCCCGGCCGGCCACCGCCATGAGCAGGGCGGCTGCGAAGAGGGCGGTCCAGGCCAGCTCGAAGCCCACCAGGAACCCGGCCACCGCCAGGCCCAGTGCCAGGAGGGAGCGGGTGAGCAGCCGCCGGTCGAGCGTCGGGCGCGGCAGGGCCCCGGAGCGGAGCGCGCCGCGGGGCAGCTCGCCGCGGAAGAGGAGGTGCAGCAGCCCGGCCACCACCAGCAGCGAGGCCGCGGCCGGCAGCGCCAGCGCCCCGGCGAAGGTGGCGTAGGGGATGCCGGAGAGCGTCCCCACGATCATGTTCTGCGGGTTGCCGGTGAGGGTGGCCACGCTGCCGGCGTTGGAGCCGAAGGCCACCGCCAGCAGGTAGGGCAGCGGCGGCAGGTCGGCGTCGTCGATGAGGCGCGCCACCAGCGGCGTCATCATGAGGCAGACGGTGTCGTTCACCAGGAAGGCCGAGAGCGCGCCGGCCGCCAGGACCAGGCCCCACAGCAGGCCCCGCGGGCTGCCGGCGGCGCGGATGACGCGCCAGGAGGCCCAGCGGAAGAACCCCGCCTCGGCCAGGTAGGCCGAGAGGATCATCATCCCGAGCAGGAGGCCGAGCGTCTCGCCGTTGACCGCCGCGCCGGCCTCGGCCGGCGTGAGCACCCCGGCCGCCACCATCAGCACGGCGCCGAGCAGGGCGGCCGCGGGCCGGTCCACCGAGAGGCCCGGGAAGCGCCCGGCGGCGATGGCCAGGTAGGTGAGGGTGAAGATGGCGACCGCGGCCAGCACGGCGGACCTTCTAGCACGGGGCAGGGCGGCCCCGCGGCCAGGCCGCCCGCCCCGCCGCGCCGCTCGGCACCACGGGGTCGCGCGGGCTAGAGTCGGGCCGTGCCCGACGACCTGCCCATCCTGCTCGACGGCGCCGGGGCCGACGGCGGGGGCCTGACGCTGCGGACGGCGCTGGCGCTCTCGCTGGTCACCGGCCGCCCCTTCGGCCTGCTGCGGGTCCGCGCCGGGCGGCCCGAGCCGGGCCTGCGCCCGGCCCACGTGGCGGCCATCCGCGCCGCCGCCGGCCTGTGCGACGCCGAGGTGAGCGGTGACGCGCCCGGCTCCCCGCGCCTGGAGTTCCGGCCGCGGAGGGCGGTGCGCCCGGCGGAGGGGCTGGTGCTCGAGGCCGGCCCGGGCGGCTCGGCCACGCTGCTGCTGCAGGCGCTCTGCTGGCCGCTGGCGCTGGCCGGCGGGGCCTCCACGCTCACGCTGCGGGGCGGCACGCACCAGCCCCTGGCGCCCTCGTTCCACTTCCTGGCGCTGGCCTGGGCGGCCGCGGCGGCGCGCCTCGGCTTCGCCGTGGAGCTCACGCTGCAGACGGCGGCCTTCCACGCCGACGGGGGCGGGGAGCTGGCGGCGCGCATCGCGCCGGCCCGCGCGCTGCCGGCCCTGGACCTGGGCCACCGGGGCCTCCTGCGCGAGGTGGAGGTGGTGTCGATGACCGGCGGCCGCTCCGCCGGCGCGGCCGACCGGCAGGCGACCCGCGCCGCCCGGGCGCTGCGGGCGCTGGGCCTGCCCGCCGAGGTGGAGCGGCTGCCGCTGCCGGTGCAGGGCTCGCAGGGCGGCCACGTGCTGGTGCTGGCCTCGTTCGAGCGGCTCCGCACCGGACACGGGGCGGTGGCGCCGCCGGACCGGCCCCCCGAGGAGGCGGCCGACCTGGCGGTGGCCGCCTTCCGGGACCACCTGACCGCCGGCGGCGCCCTCGACCCGCTGCTGGCCGACCAGCTGCTGGTGCCGGCCGCGCTGCGCGCCGCCGGCCTGGTCCCGGCGCCGGCCGGGCCGCCGCCGTCCACCCGCTTCACCGTCAGCCAGCTCACGCCGCACCTGCTGGCCGCGGCCGCCGTCCTGCAGCGCTTCCTCGACGTGGAGGTGGCGCTGGTGGGGCGGCCCGGCGAGCCCGGCGAGGTGCGGGTGCAGCCGCCGGGCGGGGCGGGCGGCCTGCTGCCGCTGCCGAGGGGCTAGAGCAGCCCCTTGCGCCGGAAGAAGAGCCACATGCCCAGGGGCACCACCGCCACGCAGGCCAGCACCAGCGGCACCGCCACCGCGGGCGGCAGGATCTCCAGGTTCATCCCGAAGAACCCGGCCACGAAGTTGAGGGGCAGGAAGATGGTGGCGATGAGGGTCAGCCGGGTGGTCACGTTGGTGAGCCGGTTGTTGGTCTGCGACAGGTAGGCGTCCATGGAGGAGGAGAGCAGCTCCCGCCCCTGGTCCACCTCCTCGGTGAGCCGCACCAGGTGGTCCACCACGTCGCGGAAGTAGACGGCGGTCTGCTCCTTGACCAGCCCGAGCCCCGGCCGCGAGAGGGCCGCGTAGATCTCCCGCTGCGGCGCCAGCCGGCGGCGGAAGAGGGCGTGCTGGCGCCGGGAGCGCGCGATGCGCTCGGCCACGTCGGCCTCGGGCTGCCCCGAGAGCACCTCGGCGGCGATGCGCTCCACCTCCTCGGTGAGCGCGTCGGCCAGCGTGAAGTGATCGTCGGTGACGGCGTCGTGCAGCAGGTACAGGACGAAGTCCGGGCCGCGGGCCAGCAGCTCCGGCTCGCGGCGGCAGCGCTCGAAGACCTGGTCCACCTCGATGAGCGGCACGCTGTGGACCGTGACCAGGGCCTCGGCCGTGAGGAAGGCGTTCAGCTCGGTGGAGCCGAGCTCGGACTCGTCCGGGGAGGGCGCCAGCCGGTGGATGACGGTGAAGAGGTGGTCGGCGTACTGGTCGAACTTGACCCGCTGGTCCTCGTGGGCGCAGTCCTCCAGCGCCAGCGGGTGGAAGTGGAAGCGCTCCGCCAACCAGGCCAGGTCCTCGGGCGTGGACACCAGGTCGACGAAGATCGGCGCCCCCGGGCCGGCCAGCTCCTGGCCGCCCACCCGCGCCTCGCCGCCTTCCAGCCGGATGACCCGCATGCCCCCTCCAGAGCGCGACGGGGGCTGGTAGGGCCGGCCCGCGCGGGGACGCAGCGTAGCACCGCGTGGCGCGCCGGGGCGGCCTGGTGTACCTCTCGGCGGGTGCCGCCCCGCCCCGACGCCCCCGCCCGCCCGGCCAGCCGGGGCCTGGCCGCCGCTCCCCGGCGCCGCCTTCGCGCCGGCCTGCTGGCCGCCCTGGCCGCCGCCGGGCTCGGGTCGGCGTGCGCCGGCCCGGGAGCCGCACGACCGCCTGCACCGGCCGCCACCTCCCCGGAGGCAGGCCGGGAGGTGCTGGGACGCTTCACCGCCGCCGCCCGCGCCGGGCGCTGGCCCGAGGCCTGGGGGCTCCTGTCCGCGCGCTGGCGGGGCGCGCTCACCCCGACCCAGCTCGGCGCGGACTGGCGCGGCGCCGGTCCGGTGGCCCGGGAGGCGGCCGAGCGGGTGGAGGCCCTGCTGGCGGCCGGCGCGGCGCTGCGCCCCGGCGCCGGCGGGCTCTGCCTGGCGGTCTCGCCCGGCCGGGAGGCCCGGCTGGCCCTGGAGGCGGGCGGGTGGCGGGTGGACGCCCTGGAGTGAAGGGGCCACGGAGCGTTGTCCGGCCAGGGTGGCGCGGCTATAAGAGCGCGGCCCATATGCCCATCGACCAGACCAGCGCCCTCGCCGCCCTCCGCACCGTCAACGACCCGGAGCTCCACCGGGACCTCGTCAGCCTGGGGATGATCAAGGACCTCACGGTGACCGGCACCGCGGTGGCGCTCCAGGTGGAGCTCACCACGCCGGCCTGCCCGCTCAAGGACACCATCTCCAGGGACGTGGAGGCGGCCCTGCGGCGCGCCGGCGCCACCGCCGTGTCCATCACCTGGGGCGCCCAGGTGCGCTCCATGCCCGGCGCCCAGGGGCAGCTCACCCCCGGCGTGAAGAACATCATCCTGGTCGGGGCCGGCAAGGGCGGGGTCGGCAAGTCCACCGTGGCCATCAACCTGGCGGTGGCGCTGGCCAGGCTGGGCGCCTCGGTCGGCATCCTGGACGCCGACATCTACGGCCCCTCGGTGCCCATCCTCACCGGCGTGACCGAGAAGCCCACCTCGGCCGACGGCCACCACATCACGCCGCTGGAGGCCCACGGCATCAAGGTGATGTCCATCGGCTTCCTGGTGGACCCGGAGCAGGCGCTCATCTGGCGCGGCCCCATGGCCACCGGGGCCCTGATGCAGCTCCTCAAGGACGTGGCCTGGGGCGAGCTCGACTACCTGGTCCTCGACCTGCCCCCGGGCACCGGCGACATCCCGCTCACCCTGGCCCAGAACGTCAAGGCGGCCGGCGTGGTGCTGGTCTCCACCCCGCAGGACGTGGCGCTGGCCGACGTCATCCGCGCCAAGCTCATGTTCGACAAGGTGAGCATCCCGGTGCTCGGCCTGGTGGAGAACATGTCGGCCTTCATCTGCCCGCACTGCCAGCACGAGACCGCGATCTTCGACAAGGGCGGGGCCAAGGACGCGGCCGAGAAGATGGGCATCCGCTTCCTCGGCGAGATCCCCATCGACCTGGCCATCCGGGTGGGCGGCGACAAGGGGGTGCCCATCTGCGCCGGGGCGCCGGACAGCACGCAGGCCCGGGCCTTCTTCGACATGGCCCGCAACGTGGCCGGGGCGGTGAGCCAGCAGGTGGTGAAGGCCCCCCGCCTGCCGGTCATCGGCTCCCAGCCGAGGGCCTGACGCCGTGGCCGATCCCAAGCAGGAGCCCGGCCGCGAGCCCGGCGAGGCGCCTCCCGCGGGCGAGCCGGGGGCGGAGGCGGCCGGGCCGGCCGGCGGGCTGCAGGATGCCCTGCGAAAGGCGCTGCTGGCCGGCATGGGCGCCATCTTCCTCACCGAGGAGGGGGCGCGCCGGCTGGCCCGCGAGTGGAAGCTGCCCAAGGAGCTGATCGGCTTCCTGGGCTCGCAGGCCAGCGGGGCCAAGGACGAGATCCTGCGGATCTTCTCGGACGAGGTGCGCCGCTTCTTCGAGTCGGAGGCGGTGCGGCGGGAGTTCGCCCGCGCGCTCTCCTCGATGGTGGTGGAGGTCAAGGCCGAGATCCGGGTGCGACCGAACGACGACGGGACGCTCGAGCCGGAGGTCAAGGCCGACGTGAAGGCCCGCCGGGCCGGCGCCCGCAAGAAGGGCGACGGACCGGCCGAGGAGGGGTAGGACCGAGGGGCTGGCTGGGTCGCCGGTCCGGGTCCGAGCCTCAGGGTGCGGAGGCACCCGTGAACCAGCGCCCGTCCTGGCACCCTGATCCCGCCCAAGCGCCCGGGATCACGGCCGGCGCTGCCGCGGAGCCGGCGGCCCGCGGTTGGCCCCCATCTCGCAATGTGGACTGCCGCGCCCGTCATCTCCTGGCGCAGCGAGGTCCCTCATGAGCCGCACCCACCTCTCGCTCCGGCGCCGCATCCTCCTGCTGGCCCTGGTGCCGCCGGTCCTCCTGACCCTCGCCTTCCTCCTGGCCCTGGCGGTGGTCCGCTACCGGACCGGCGACGACGTGCACGAGAAGGTGGCCGCCATGTCGGCCGAGACGCTGGACCGGGTGGCCCTCGACTTCCGCCTGCTGGCCTCCACCACCCAGGCGGAGCTGTCCCGCCAGGTCGGCACCGCGCTGCGGGTGGCGACGGACACGGTGGCGCGCGGCGGCGGGATCTCGAAGGGCGCGGACCGGGCGACCTGGCGGGCCGTCAACCAGTTCGACCGGTCGATCCGGGAGGTGTCGCTCCCCCGGGTGCAGCTCGGCGCCCAGTGGCTCGGGCAGAACGCCGACCCGGCCGTGCCCACCCTGGTGGTGGACGAGGTGACGCGGCTGAGCGGCGCCGCCACCACGGTCTTCCAGCGGATGGACGAGCGCGGCGACATGCTGCGCGTGGCCACCAGCGTGCGGAACAAGGAGGGGCGGCGCGGCGTGGGGACCTTCATCCCGGCGGTGCAGCCCGACGGCGCGCCCAACCCGGTGCTGGCGAAGGTGCTGGCCGGGCAGCGCTTCGAGGGGCGCGCCTTCGTGGTGGACGCCTGGTACCTCACGGCCTACGAGCCGCTGCGCGATCCGGGCGGTCGGGTCGACGGCATGCTCTTCGTGGGCGTGCGCGAGGACTCGCTGCAGGCCATCCGCCAGGCGGTGGCCCAGACCCGCGTCGGCGCCAGCGGCGGCGTGCACGTGCTGGGCGCCAAGGGGGCCAAGCGGGGCAGCTCCATCATCGCCCCGGCCGGGCGCGCCGACGGCGAGAACCTCCTGGAGTCGGCGGACCTGGCCGGCCGCGCCTGGTTGGAGGGGCTGCTGGACCAGGCGGTGGCGCTGCAGGCAGGGGCGGTGGGGCGCAGCGAGCACCAGGTCAAGGGGCCGGACGGCCGGGCCGTGGAGCGGGTGGCCTCCTTCGCCTACTTCGAGCCGTGGGACTGGGTGATCGTGGCCGAGATGGACCACGCGGAGGCGGTGTCGGCCGGCGACCAGGTGGCGCGCAGCCTCTCCACCACCGCGCTGGTGGTGCTGGGCGGGGCGCTCCTCCTGCTGGGCGGCGTGGCCTGGTACGGGCGCCGGGCGGCGGCGGCCATCGCCGCGCCGGTGGAGGCCATCGCGGAGGCGGCCGAGCGGGTGGCGCAGGGCGACATCGCGGTGGCCATCGACCACCGCGGCGAGGACGAGGTGGGCCGCCTGGCCGAGGCCTTCCGCGGCACGGTGGGCTACGTGGCCGAGGTGGCGGAGGCGGCGCGGGCCATGGGGCGCGGGGATCTCTCCACGGAGCCCAGGCCGCGGGGCGAGCGGGACGAGCTGACGCGCTCCTTCCTGGTGGCGCAGGCCGAGCTGCGCCGGCTGGTGGGCGAGACCCGCCGCCTGGGCGCGGCGGCGGTGGCCGGGCAGCTCTCCGAGCGGGCCGACGCCGAGGCCTTCCAGGGCGCCTACCGCGAGGTGGTGGTGGGCCTGAACGGCGCCCTCGACGCGCTGGTGAACCCCCTCCAGGTGGTGGCCCTGTGCTTCGACCGGATCGCCAGCGGGGACGTGCCCGAGCGCATCGACCTGGCCTGGCAGGGCGACTTCGCCGAGGTGGAGCGGAGCCTCAACGGCTGCATCGACGCCATCCGCCACGTGGTGGTGGACGTGGGCGCGCTGGCCGAGGCCGCGGTGGCCGGTCGGCTCGGCGCCCGCGCCGAGCCGGCGGGCCACGGCGGGAGCTTCCGGGCCGTGGTCCTGGGCGTGAACGGGATCCTGGACGCGCTGGCCGCGCCGCTGGGCGCCGCCGCCGCCCAGGTGGACTGCCTGAGCCGCGGCCAGCTGCCCGAGGGCGGCGAGGCCCCCTGGCCGGGTGACTTCAGGGCCCTGCAGGAGAGCCTCTCCCGCTGCGTGGCCGCCATCCGGCTGCTGGTGGCCGACTCGGAGGCGCTGTCGCGGGCGGCGGTGGCGGGGCGGTTGTCCACCCGCGCCGACGTGGCCCGCCACGCCGGGGAGTACCGCCAGGTGATGGACGGGGTGAACCGCACGCTCGACGCCGTCCTGGCGCCGGTGGGCGAGGCCACCCGGGTGCTGGAGCAGCTGGCCGCGCGGGACCTGCGCGCCCGCGCCACCGGCACCTTCGCCGGCGACCACGCCCGCCTGGCCGAGGCCCTCAACGCCACCGGCCAGGCGCTGCACGACGCCGTGGGCCAGGTGACCCAGGCGGCCGGCCAGGTCTCGGCGGCCAGCGGCGAGATCGCCGGCTCGGCCCAGGCCGTGGCCGAGGGGGCCGGGGAGCAGGCGCGGGCGCTCGAGGACACCACCCGGGCCCTCGGCGACCTGGCCACCGCCACCGACGGGACGGCCCGCGCCGCCGACCACGCGGCGCAGCTGGCGGGGGCGGCCCGCGGCGCCGCCAGCGCCGGCACCGAGGCGGTGGCGCGCATGGGCACGGTCATGGTGGAGGTGCGCTCCGCCACCGAGCGGACCGGCGTCATCATCAAGGACATCAACGACATCGCCTTCCAGACCAACCTGCTGGCGCTCAACGCAGCGGTCGAGGCGGCGCGGGCCGGCGAGGCGGGGCGCGGCTTCGCGGTGGTGGCCGACGAGGTCCGCTCGCTGGCGCTGCGCTCCAAGCAGGCGGCGGCCCGCACCGAGGGGCTCATCAAGGAGTCGCTGGCCCAGGCCGAGGCCGGCGCCGGCACCAGCCGTGAGGTGGCCGACCGCTTCGGGCAGATCACCACCTCGGTGGACCAGGTGACGACGGTGGTGGCCGAGATCCGCGACTCGGCTCGCGCCCAGGCGAGCGGCTTCCAGACGGTGCGTGGCGCGCTGGAGCGGATGGAGCGGGTCACCCAGCAGAACGCCGCCAGCGCCGAGCAGACCTCCTCGGCCACCACCGAGCTCTCCTCCCAGGCCGACGAGCTGGCCGGGCTGGTGGGGAGCTTCCAGGTGGAGCTGCCGGCCCAGGGCCGGCCGGGCCAGCCCAGGCCGGCGCTCAGCGCGGGGCCAGCACCTCGACGGTCGGCAGGCTGAAGCGGAAGGTGGTGCCGCGCCCCAGCCGCGAGCGCACCGTGATGGTGCCGCCGTGGGCCTCGACGATGGAGCGGACGATGGAGAGGCCCAGCCCCAGCCCCTCCTCGCGCTCGCGCGGCGCGGCCGCGTCGCGCACCTGGTAGAGCCGGTCGAAGATGCGGGCCAGGTGCTCGGGCGCGATGCCGTCGCCCCGGTCGGTGACCGCCAGCACCAGGGCGCCGGCCCGGCCGCGGGCCGCGGCCACCCGCACCGCGCCGCCCGACCGGCTGTGGCGCTCGGCGTTGGCCAGCAGGTTCACCAGCACCTGCAGCACCCGGTCCCGGTCGGCCCACAGGTGGGGGAGGGCGCCGGCCGCCCTGGCCCGCAGCCTGAGCCCGCGGGCCGCGTAGCGCGGGGCCATGGCCACCACCGCCTGGGCCAGCACCCCGCCGGCGTCGAAGGCCCGGTGCTCCAGCCGATCGCGGGTCAGCTCGTTGCGGGAGAAGTCGAGCAGCTCGGCGATGAAGGCCTCCAGCCGCTTGCCGCTGCCCAGGATGGCCTGCACCGCCTGCTGCTGCCGCGCCTCGAGCGCCCCCAGCTTGCCGCCGGCCAGCAGGTCGGCCCAGCCCACCACGGTGGTGAGCGGGGTGCGCAGCTCGTGCGAGACGTTGGCCAGGAAGTTGGTCTTCTGCCGGTCGGTCTCCTGCAGGGTCTCCACCGCCAGGCGCAGGTCGCGGGTGCGCCGCTCCACCTCGGCGCCCAGCCGGGCCCGCTCCTCCCGCAGCGCCGCCACCAGGCGGGCCTTCTCCAGGGCGATGGAGGCCTGCAGGGCGAAGGCCTCGATGGCGTCCGGGTCGGCCGGTCGCAGCCGCGGGGCCAGCACCACCAGCAGGCCGATGGTGCGCCCCTCGCGCCGCAGCGGGCTGAGCACCACCCGGTGCAGCCCCATGACCCGCCCCAGCGCCTTGACCTCGGCCGCGGTGGCGCCGCCCAGCAGCTCCCGCCCGGCCGCCCGGAGGCGGTCGCTCACCAGGGTGCGCCCCTCCGCCAGGGTGCGCCGCACCAGCGGGGCGGTGGCCGGATCGATCCGCAGCTCGGCCAGGGTCCGCCCCAGCACCCGCTCCAGCGCCCGCAGCTGCGCCGCCGGCAGGCTGGTGAGCCGCCAGTGCAGGGCCGGCCGGTCGGCGTCGGCGCCCGGGGCCTCCAGCAGCAGGCCGCAGTGCAGCCCGAGGCGACCCAGCTCGCGCGCGACCGCGCCCAGGATCGACCCCTCGTCGGCCTCGATCATCACCTGGGTGCCGGCGATCTGCAGGCCGGCCAGCGCCTCCCTGGAGTGCACCAGGTCGGCCAGCGCCAGCCGGTCGCGGGTGGCCGCCTGGCGCAGGAAGACGGCCGCCAGGCGGCCCGCCACCAGCCGGCCCACCGCCTCCAGCGCCCCCAGCGCGGCCGGGCGCGGCGCCACGGCGAAGACCAGGTGCAGCAGCGCGCGCTGCCCCGGCTCGCCCACCTCGAGGTAGACCGAGTGCGGGGCGGCCCCCGCTCCGAGCCCCAGCGCCACCGCCAGGGCGGGCGGGCAGGGCGCCACCGCCCGGGCCTCGGCGCCCGCGAGCACCGGGCCGGCCGCGGCGGGCACCGGCTCGGCGGCCAGGGCCAGCGAGATGGCGGCGCGCGCCTCCCGCTCGGCCAGCGCGGGACCGTCGGCCGCGCCGCCCGGAGCGCTCGAGGCGCCGTCCAGGCCGGCGACGGGCGCCAGGTGGGCCATGAGGGCGCCGCTGGCCCGCGCGGCGTCGCGTGCGATCTCCCTGTAGACGCGCTCCATCACCCCCCCGGCCGGGTCGGCCTGGATGGTGACCGCTCCGGGTCGCGTTGACAAGGCGGGACATCACCCCAAACATGGCGCTTCCGCTGGAGGCTGGAGGTGCACGTGGCGATCGAGACGATGGCCGTGGTCGGGGCCGGGCAGATGGGCAGCGGCATCGCCCAGGTGGCGGCCCAGGCCGGGCTCACGGTGGTGCTGGCGGACGCCTCGGCCGACCTGGCGGCGCGCGCCGTGGCCAGGCTCGGCGTCACCCTGGGTAAGCTGGTGGAGAAGGGCAAGCTCGCCTCCGCCGAGCGGGAGGCCATCCTGGGCCGCATCCGGCCGGCCTCCTCGCTCGACGACTGCGCCCCGGCCGACCTGGCCATCGAGGCCATCGTGGAGCAGCAGGGACCCAAGGTGGAGCTCTTCCGCCGGCTCGACGCCCTGCTGCGGCCCGAGGCGCTGCTGGCCTCCAACACCAGCTCCATCTCCATCACCGCGCTGGCGGCCTCCACCCGCCGCCCCGACCGGTTCGTGGGCATGCACTTCATGAACCCGCCGCCGGTGATGGCGCTCATCGAGCTGGTGCGCGGGCTGCAGACCAGCGACGCCACCTACCAGGCGGCGGCGGCGCTGGCGCGGCGGTTCGGCAAGACGGTGGTCACCTCCAAGGACTCCCCCGGCTTCATCGTCAACCGCATCCTCATCCCCATGCTCAACGAGGCCTGCTTCGCCCTGCAGGAGGGGCTGGCCTCGGCCGAGGACATCGACACCGGGGTGCGGCTCGGGCTGAACCACCCCATGGGGCCGCTCACCCTGGCCGACTTCATCGGCCTGGACACCTGCCTGTTCATCGCCGAGGTGCTGCACCGCGAGCTGGGCGACGACAAGTACCGGCCGGCGCCGCTCCTGCGCGCCTACGTGGCGGCGGGCTGGCTGGGCCGCAAGGCCGGCCGCGGCTTCCACCTGTACGGAGGGTGACCACATGGCCCACGAGAACCTGCGGGTGGAGCTGGCCGACGGGGTGGCCACCGTCACCATCGACCGCCCCAGGCAGCTGAACGCCCTGGACGCGCGCACCCTGACCGAGCTGGGCGAGGTGCTGGCGGGGTTCGCGGCCAGGCCCGCCGAGGTGCGGGCGGTGGTGCTGACCGGCGGGGGCGAGAAGGCCTTCGTGGCCGGCGCCGACATCGCCGCCATGTCGCGGCTCTCGCCCGCCGAGGCGGCCGCCTTCGCCGCCCTGGGCCACCGGACCCTGGCGGCGCTGGAGGCCCTGCCGGTGGTGACGGTGGCGGCGGTGAACGGCTTCGCCCTGGGCGGCGGCTGCGAGCTGGCCATGGCCTGCGACCTCGTCTACGCCAGCGAGCGGGCCCGCTTCGGCCAGCCGGAGGTGAACCTGGGGCTGGTGCCCGGCTTCGGCGGCACGCAGCGGCTGAGCCGGCGGGTCGGGCTGATGCGGGCCAAGGAGCTGATCCTCTCCGGCGAGCCGGTGGACGCTGCCAGGGCGCTGGCCATCGGGCTCACGCTGGAGGTGCTCCCGCCGGAGCGGCTGCTGGAGCACGCCCGCGCCAAGGCCCGCGCCATCGCCGCGCGCGGCCCCCGGGCGGTGGCGCTGGCCAAGCGGCTCCTGCAGGAGGGGGCCGACCTGCCGCTGCCGGCGGCGCTCGACCTGGAGCGCGAGCGCTTCGCCGCCATCCTGGGCGGCGCCGAGGCCCAGGAGGGCATGGCCGCCTTCCTGGAGAAGCGGCCGGCCAGCTTCCCGGCGCCCTGACGCCTTCCCGGCCCGCCCCGCCCCGGGGCGCCGCCGCCCACCCCGGCGCGAGCGCCTGCGCGCCGCCCACACCCGAAGAGGACCCACCATGGACGTCGAGCTCTCCGAGGAACAGCGCCAGGTCCGGGACATGTGCCGCGACTTCGCCCTGAAGCAGCTCATCCCCAACGCGCGGCGCTGGGACGCCGAGCACCTCTTCCCGCGGGAGGCGGTGGCCCAGCTCGGCGAGCTCGGCCTGATGGGCATCGCCGTGCCGCCGGAGTGGGGCGGCGCCGGCATGGACACGGTGAGCTACGCCATCGCCATGGAGGAGATCTCGCGCGGCTGCGGCGGCACCGGGGTCATCATGAGCGTCAACAACTCGCTCTACTGCGACCCGGTGCTCAAGTACGGCAGCGACGCCCAGAAGGCCGAGTTCCTCACCCCCTTCGCGGCCGGGAAGAAGCTGGGCGCCTTCGCCCTGACCGAGCCCATGAGCGGCTCGGACGCCGCCGAGATGCTGACCGTGGCGACCAGGCGCGGCGACCAGTACCTGCTCGACGGCAGCAAGAACTACATCACCAACGGGCCGCAGGCCGACGTCATCCTGGTGTTCGCCATGACCGACAAGGCCAAGCGGCACAAGGGCATCAGCGCCTTCCTGGTGCCCACCGACGCCCCCGGCTTCACCCGCGGCAAGACCGACGACAAGGTGGGCATCCGCGCCTCCGGCTCCTGCACGGTCTTCTTCGAGGGGTGCGCCATCCCGGAGCGCTACCGGCTGGGCGCCGAGGGGGAGGGGTTCAAGATCGCCATGTCCACCCTGGACGGTGGCCGCATCGGCATCGCCTCGCAGGCGCTGGGCATCGCCCGGGCCGCCTTCGAGGCCGCGGTGGCCTACGCCAAGGACCGCAAGGCCTTCGGCCAGCCCATCGCCCAGTTCCAGGCCATCCAGTTCATGCTGGCCGACATGGCCACCGAGCTGGAGGCGGCGCGGCTGCTGGTGTGGCGGGCCGCCACCCTGAAGGACCAGGGGGTGCGCCACAGCGCCGAGAGCGCCATGGCCAAGCTCTACGCCTCGGAGATGTGCGAGCGGGTCACCTCGAAGGGGATCCAGATCCACGGCGGGCTCGGCTACATGAAGGAGTGCGACGCCGAGCGCCACTGGCGCGACAGCCGCATCACCGAGATCTACGAGGGGACCAGCGAGATCCAGCGCCTGGTCATCTCGGCGTCGGTGCTGAAGGGGTGATCTTCCAGCCCAGCGAGGCCCAGGCGGCGGTGGCGGCCACCGCCCGGGCCTTCGCGCGCCAGGAGATCGCGCCGGCCGCGGCCGCCAACGACCGGGCTGGCCGCTTCCCCCATGCGCTCGTCCGCGGGCTGGGCGGGCTGGGGCTGCTGGCGGTCAACGTGCCGGCCGCCTACGGCGGCTCGGAGGCCGGCGCGGTGGCCTACGCCATGGCGCTCGAGGAGGTGGCGGCGGCCGACTGCGCCACCGCCGTGACCATGGGCGTGACCAACATGGTGGCCGAGGTCATCGCGCGCTTCGGCGCCGAGCCCCAGAAGCGCCGCCACCTGCCCAGGCTGGCCTCGGCCGAGTGGCCGGCCGGGGCCTTCGGGCTCTCCGAGCCGGGCACCGGCAGCGACGCCGGTGCGCTCTCCACGCGGGCGGCGCGGCGCGGCGCCGGCTGGGTGCTGGACGGCGAGAAGGCCTGGATCACCAGCGGGGACGTGGCCGGCGTGGTGGTGGTCTGGGCCCGCACCGGGGGCCCGGGCACCAGGGCGCTCACCGCCTTCCTGGTGGAGCAGGGCACCCCCGGGTTCACGGTGGGCCGCCACGAGGAGAAGATGGGGCTGCGGGCCTCCACCACCGTGTCGCTGGCCTTCGAGGGGTGCGCGCTGCCCGACGAGGCGCGGCTGGGCGAGGTCGGGCAGGGGCTCCAGATCGCGCTGGCCGCCCTGGACGGCGGGCGCATCGGCATCGCCGCCCAGGCCACGGGCACCATCCGGGCGGCGCTGGAGGCCTCGACCGCCTACGCGCGGGAGCGCCGGGCCTTCGGCCGGCCCATCGGCGAGCACCAGGCGGTGGCCTTCGGCCTGGCCGACCTGGCGGTGGACCGCGACGCCGCCCGGCTCCTGACCTGGAGGGCCGCGGCGCGCAAGGAGGCCGGCCTGCCGTTCACCCGCGAGGCCTCCATGGCCAAGCTCTTCGCCTCCGAGGCGGCCCAGCGGGCCGTGTCGCGCGCCGTGCAGATCCACGGCGGCAACGGCTACACCGAGGACTACCCGGTGGCGCGCCTCTTCCGCGACGCCAGGGTGCAGACCATCTACGAGGGGACCAGCGAGATCCAGCGGCTGGTGATCGCCCGCGAGCTGCTGCGGGAGCCCGGGGTCTGAGGAGGGCCGGGGACCTGCGCCGCACCGGCCTCAGCCCACCTTGGCGTCCAGCACGTCCTCGTCGGTGGTGATGAGGTGGCCGGTCTGCTCCGCCTTGGTCCGCAGGTACTGCACGCTGTGCGGGTTGGAGGGCGAGGGCAGGGAGACCCGGCGGCGCACGTCCACGCCGGCCTCGCGCAGCCCGGAGAGCTTGAGCGGGTTGTTGGTGACCAGCTGGACCGAGCGCACGCCGAGGAGCCGGAGCATGTCGGCGGCCACCCCGTAGCTGCGCAGGTCGTCCGGGAAGCCCAGGGCCCGGTTGGCCTGGTAGGTGTCGGCGCCGGCGGCCTGCAGGGCGTAGGCGCGGATCTTGTTGCCCAGGCCGATGCCGCGCCCCTCCTGGCGCAGGTAGAGCAGCACGCCGCGGCCGCGGGCCGCGATGAGGTCGAGGGCGCGATCGAGCTGGGCCCGGCAGTCGCACTTGAGCGACCCGAGGACCTCGGAGGTGAGGCACTCGGAGTGGGCCCGGACCAGCACGGCGTGGCCGGCCACGTCGCCCTTCACCATGGCCACGTGCTCCTGGCCGGTGCGCCGCTCGCGGAAGACGACCGTGCGGAACAGGCCCCGCGCGGTGGGGAGGGGGGCCTCGGCGTAGAGCTCGACCTCCGCCTCCCGCCGCCGCGCCTCGTCCATCGTCGTCACGCCGCTCATGTCCAGGGCCGCTCCCGTCCGGGGATATCCCCGCTGCTCGGGTGGTGGCTTACGCCGCGGTGCGGCAGCGCGCCACCGGAAGGCGCACGCCGAGATGGGGCTCCGGCGGCACCGGTCCGCCGCGGCGCGACAGGCCCGCCGCCGCGTTGACAGCGCCGACCCGCGCCATTAGCAGGAGGCGCGATGCGAGCCGACTTCTCGAGCGGGGACCTGGCGCGGGCCACCGGACACACCGTCCGCACCGTCCGCCACTACGAGGAGGCGGGGCTGCTGACGCCGTCGCAGCTGAGCGACGGCGGCCACCGGCGCTACACCGAGCAGGACCTGGAGCGGCTGCGCCTGATCGTGGACCTGCGCGAGGTGGGGCTGTCGCTCTGCGAGATCAAGTCCATCCTGGAGCTGCGCACCGGCTGCCTGACGGCGGCGGCCTTCGCCGCCCGGTTCCGAGCGGTCATCGAGGTCCACCTCGAGGCGGCCCAGCGCCGGCTGGAGCGGCTGCGCCGCATGCGGCGCGAGATCCTGGACTCGCTGGCGCAGGTCGAGGAGCGGCTGCGACTGGGCGGGGGCGGCGGCTGCCCGTGCGAGGTGGCGGAGTCGGACGACGTGACCCGCATCGTGAAGGTGCTGGCGCGGCAGCAGGGCTGCGGCTGCGCCGGGCTGGTGCACCCGGACCACGCCGGTGGACGCGACGCCTCGGACGACGTCGGGCAGGGCGTCCTCACAGCGGCCTCGGACGGCGGCGCACGGGAGGGATCGCGCGGCGGGACGGGCACGGCAGGAGCCGCCCGAGGTGGCGCCGGGAGCGGGCAGCGCGGCCTCGCCTGAGCGCCGGGTTAGTTTCCATAATCCATATTATCGGACGTCCGGTTAGGCCCAAACAGGCCGGAAACGCCGGATCCTGGAGGTGGCGCTGCAACGCCCCTGACCGCCCTGGCGGAGCTCGAGTTGGCCTCGGGTGCACTGGGAGTTGGTTCGGACGTCCGAACCAAGGTCACCGTCAGACCACCGTTGCCGGCGGCCGTCGGTTGGCGAACCGAAGCGCCTGCCACCCCCGCGCCCATCGTGTCCAGCCGGACCGGGACGCGTGGCAGGCGGCCCACGCCGCCCCGCGCGGCCGCTCGTGCCGGCCAGACGGCGCCAGGCCCCTCCGTTGCATCGAGGGTCCACATGCCCTCCATCGGCCACGTCGTCGTCGGGCTCGCCGCGGGCCGCTGGTACGCCCGGGCCGGCGGCTCGCGGGCTGCGGCCTCGGCGGTCTTCGTCGCCCTCTCGACCTTCCAGGACCTCGACTTCCTGGCGCGGCGCCTCGGCGCGCCGGCCGGCTCGGCCTGGCTGCACCGGGGTGCGATCCACGCGCTGGCCACAGCGGCCCTGGCCGGGTTGGCCGCGGCGGCCTTGGTGGGCGGCCAAGGGCGGTCGCGGGCGGCCATGGCCCTGGCCGGCGCGCTGGTGGCGGCGAGCCACGGGCTCCTCGACACGCTCACCGGCGGCGGGGCCGGCGTGATGCTGGCCTGGCCGCTCACCGCGGACCGGTTCCTGGCGCCCTGGACCTGGATGCCGGCCGCGCCGATGGGGCTCCGGCTCCTGTCCTCCCGGGGCGCGTCCGTGGCCCTCCGCGAGCTGGTGCTCTTCGGTCCCCTGCTCCTCTACGTGGCCTGGCCGGGGCGTCCGGTCAGCGCGTTGCTCCTCCGAAGGTGGTGCGCACCCAGCCGTGGAGCCGGTGAGGCAGGGCGGCGCCGGGCAGCGCCATGAAGGGGCAGAGGTCGTGGACCACGTCGAGGCCGTGCGCGGCGCAGAAGGCGAGCGCGCCCGGGCTGGCCGCCCCGTGGCCACCGCCGCGGTGGAGCCAGACCCGCTTCACGCCCGCCTCGACGCAGTCCAGCAGCACGGCGTCGGTCTGGGCGGGCGCGGTGAGGAGGAGCGCCGCCTCGACCGGCGGCCGGACGTCCTGCAGCCTGGCCACCGCCGGGGCGCCCTCGAGGACCGCGCCGGCCGCGCCCGGGTTGACCGGCACGACCCGGTAGCCGCGCTGGATCAGCTCCAGGGCGATGGTGCGCGTGAAGTCCTTCGGATCGCGGCTCAGGCCCACGACGGCGAGGCGCCTCACGGCGAGGAAGCGGGCGGCCGGCTCGAGTGACGGGTGCGGCATGGGGGACCCCTCCTGGTGGCGGAGCCTACCGCCAGCGCCGGCTGGAGGCGCGTGACATTCACGTGGAGCCCGGCGACGGACCTCACACCCTCCGGTAGTGGTCCTGCATCGGGTAGCGGCGCGCGTAGAGCGCGAAGGCCAGCGCGGCCACGAAGGCGAAGGCGGCGAAGAAGAACATCAGGAAGGCGGTCTGCCCGAGGCCGGTGGCGGCGATGCGGCCGAGCACCGCCTCGCTGCGCACCGCCGCGTTGGTGATGAGCACCCACAGGTTGCCGAAGGTCACCGAGAGCGACCAGAAGCTCATGATGGTGCCCTTCATGGCGGCCGGCGCCTGGCTGTAGGCGAACTCCAGGCCGGTGGCCGAGACCAGCACCTCGCCGAAGGTGAGGAGCAGGTACGGCGCCACCTGCCACAGGATTGTGACCTGCTGCCCGGCGTCGATCCAGAGCTGGATGGCGCCGGCGCCCACCCAGGCCAGGCCGGCGAAGGCGATGCCCAGCCCCATGCGCCGGAGCGCGGTGACCTCCAGGCCGGCCCGCCGCAGCGCCGGGTAGAGCACCAGGTTGTTGAACGGAATGAGCCCCATCACCAGCAGCGGGTTCAAGGCCTGCATCTGGGCCGGGGTGGTCACCAGCCAGCCCAGCCAGGAGCCGGGCGCCAGCATCACCATCTGGTTGCCCTGCAGCACCCAGGTGGACGCCTTCTGGTCGAAGAGCGACCAGAACGGGGTCACCAGGAGGAAGATCACCAGCACCCGCAGCACCGCCCGCACCGCCTCCACCGCCGCCTCCGGGTGGCGCGCCCGCGCCCCGTCGAGCTGCAGGGCGGTGCCGAGGCCGCCCAGGATCAGGAGCGCGCCCAGCGCCAGGCAGAAGGCGATGACGAAGCCGAGGCTCGGGATGAGCGCCAGCGCGCCGAGGGCCAGCACCACCCCGGCGGTGGCCACCAGCCGCCCCGGGCCGAGCGGGCCGCGCGAGCGGAGCGCGCTCGCCACCACCGGGAGGAAGCCGTCCGGGTCCGGCGGCGCCGACGGCACCACCACGTAGCGGTGGCGCCCGGCCCAGAAGATGGCGGTGGCCGCCAGCATGAGCAGGCCCGGGATGCCGAAGGCCCAGGCCGCGCCCCAGGGCGCCCAGCACCCGCGGCATGAGCAGCGAGGCGAAGAAGGAGCCGAAGTTGATGGTCCAGTAGAAGGCGTCGTAGACCAGCTTGGCCTTGTGCTTGTTGGACTGGTCGAACTGGTCGCCCACGAAGGACGAGACCAGCGGCTTGATGCCGCCCGAGCCGAGCGCGATGAGGAAGAGGCCGGCGTAGAAGCCGAGCCGGTGCGACTCGAAGGCGGCCAGGAAGCCGTGGCCCAGGCAGTAGACCAGGGAGAGCCAGAGGATGGTCCGGTACTTCCCGAACCAGCGGTCGGAGATCCAGCCGCCCAGCAGCGGGAAGAAGTAGACCCCGATGACGAAGGAGTGGAAGACCTCCTTGGCGATGCCGGCCCGCTCGGCCTGCGGCGCGTAGAGGAGCAGGCTGCTCACCAGGAACGGGGTGAGGATGTTGCGCATCCCGTAGAAGCTGAAGCGCTCGCAGGCCTCGTTGCCGATGATGTACGGCACCTGGCGCGGCAGGCGGCCATCGGTGGGGGCGGCGGGCTGGGTCATGGCGGGCCTTGGAGGGTGCGGTGGGGCGAGGCGCCGCAGGGTACCACCAGGCCCCGCAGCCCGCCGGTTGAGGTGCCCCGGGTGGGACTGCGGCAGCCGGGCCCACCAGTCCTGGGGGCCCCCACCACCCCGTTGCACCTGGTCCAGCAGGCGCCCTGAATTGGGTATCGCAGGCCGTTCTTCCCGGGGGGGATTGCTCATGTTCGCGAGTCGCGTCGGAGCGCTTCGTTCCATCGCCGCAGTCCTGTTCGTGCTCGCCTCGTGCTCGTCCGGCGAGGACCCCCAGCCCACCCCGCCGGCCGCACCGGATGGCCTCACGGCCACGCCGCTGAGCGCCACGCGGATCGACCTCGCCTGGGCGGATCGCTCGAGCGACGAGACGGGCTTCCGGATCGAGCGCAGCGCCGCCGCGACCGGTCCGTGGGCGGTGGTGCAGACCGTGGCGCCGGACGTCTCCTCCTGGTCCGACGACACGGTCGTGCCCCTCTCGCCGCTCTGGTACCGGGTCTGCGCCACCAACGCCGCTGGCGACTCCGCCTTTGCCGGCCCGGCCACCGCGACCACCCAGCCGCCGCCGGCCGCGCCCAGCGGCCTGGCGGCGGCCACAGGCGGGCCGCACGCCATCGGCCTCTCCTGGGACGCGGCGGCGGGGGTGACCGGCTTCGTGGTCGAGCGGGCCTCCCTGGAGGCCGGGCCGTACGCGGTGGTGGCCGACCTGCCGGCGAGCGCCACCTCGTGGAGCGACACCGGGCTGGGCGCCAACACCACCCGGTGGTACCGGCTGCGGGCCAGGAGCGCCTGGGGCGAATCGGAGCCGACGGCCCCCGTCAGCGCGTCCACGGCGCCCGCCTACACCATCTCCGGGCGCGTGGCCGGCGCGACGGTGGGCACCTTCCTGGCTGGGGTCACCGTGACGCTGTCCGGCGCGGCCGACGCCGTCACCGCCACGGACGGCGACGGCCGCTACGCCTTCACCAACCTCGCCAACGGCAGGTACACCCTCACGCCCGCCGCCACCGGCGTCACCTTCCGCCCGGCCAGCCTCACCGTGACGATCGCCGGCGCGGACCTGCCCGACCAGGGCTTCACGGCCAACCCGCCCTCCATCACGGAGTTCGCCGTCGGCGCGGGGCCGCAGCGCATCGTGGCAGCGCCCGACGGGGCGCTCTGGTTCACCGAGTGCACCGCCAACAAGATCGGCCGCCTCACCACGCTCGGGGAGCTGACCGAGTACCCGCTGCCGAATCCCGGCAGCTGCCCGTATGGCATCGCCGTCTACACGACGCCCGCCGTGGCACCTCCCCTGGGGTCGCACCCCTTCGGCATCGTGTTCACCGAGCGCACCGGCAACCGCGTGGGCGTGCTCCACCCGGGCGACGGGTCGATCCACGAGATCGCGGTCCCGACGGCCGCCAGCTGCCCGGCCGAGATCGCCGGCAACACCTCCGGGCAGACCCTGGCCTGGTTCACCGAGGCGTGCGATCCGGACGCCAACTACCTGACGAACAGCTTCGGCAGCTTCGACCCCTGGGGCCTGGTCGTGACCGAGCACGCCACCGGGGCCCGGGGGTCCAGGTTCGCCGGCATCGCGGAGACCCTCGACGGGACCGTCTGGTTCGCGCAGGCCAACCCGACGCAGGGCGCCATCCTCAAGTACGCCAGCGGACGTCTCACCACCTGCTACACGCCCAGCTGGCAGGCCCAGCCCTTCAGCCTGGTCCCGACACCGGACGGGAAGGTCTGGTTCACGGAGCTCGGCGACTCCAGCGGCGGTGGCCAGCTGGCCGTCCTCGACCCGGCGGCCAACTGCCTCGTGCCGGCCAGCGCCATCACGGAGCAGCCGGTGCCGTGGCGGAGCAACCCCATGGTGCTCGTCCGCGGGCCGAGCTGCGTCAGCGGCGGCGCCGGTGGCTTCCCGGCCCTCTGGTTCTCCGACGGCCAGGGTGGGTTCGGCTGCTACGAGGGCGGCACCTTCACCCGGTTCGCCCCGTCACTCGTCCCCGGGGGACTCGCCGTCGGACCGGACGGGAACCTCTGGTTCACCGAGCCCGGCGCCGGCAAGGTGGGACGCCTGCTGGCGCCGTGACGGAGCGGCAGCTCGGGCTGCCGTTGGGGACGTCTCCTCGAGCTTTCCTGCTCGGCTTCCGCGCGGGATGGGTCTTCCCCTACCCCTCAGCCTGCCTGCCACCCGGCGCCACGACGCTCCCTCGTGGGACCACTCTGTCGAGTGGCTGGACGAGGCCTGTCGTGCCACCCTGCAACGCACGACCGGCTGCCGCGCCCTGCTGGCGCGACCGCGGCGGGAGGCTGGACGAAGCGTGACCAAGGCCGGGACGTTCGAGCAGATCGCACCGCTGCAGGCAGGCATGCCGGCGGCCACCCGGCCGGAGGCCCCTGGACCTCGGCTGGTCCGACGCCTGGTCATCGTCGCCGTCTGGGTGGCGGTGGGCGTCTTCGCGGCCGGCCGGCTGCTCTCGGACTCGGCGCCAGCCGGCGTCTTCGGCTCGGTGTTCGACCTCCTGCTCATCGGCTTCTTCGTGGCGGCCGGCGCCGGCGCCCTGACCGGCGCCGCGGCCCGTGCCGGGCGAGCCCGCCTCGGCTGGCGGCTGGTGGCGTCGGCCTGGCTCATCTCGGCCCTGGCCTTCCTCCTGGCCCTGGGCGCGCCCAAGGGCGAGCCGGCCTGGCTCCACGCCGTCTCCATGGCGGCCTACAACTCCTACTACCCCCTCTCGGTGGCGGGCCTGCTCCTGCTGGTCCGGCCGGGCGCCACCGCCGATCGGCAGCTGCGCGCCCTGCTCGACGTCCTCCTGGTGGCCGGCGCCTCGCAGCTCCTGGTCTGGCGCTTCGCCCTGCGCGGGGTGCCGCCCGAGCAGATCCTGGCCAACCTGGGCCATGTCCTCACCAACGCGGTGGGCGAGCTGGCCGTGCTGGCCTCGGCGGCCTGGCTGCTGGCCAGCGTGGTGGGCCGTCCGGAGGGCTCGCTCCGGCTGCTCGGCGCCGCCGCGGTGGCGGCCGCCCTGGCCGACCTGGCCAGCCTGCAGCTCAGCTTCCAGTCGTCGGTCCCGGTCAAGCAGCTCTCCGACTGCGGCCTGGCGGTGAGCGCGGCGCTGGTGGCCAGCGCCGGGCTGCTCCACCCGGGAGGCCGCACCGACCGGCATGGCCGGCTGCCCGAGCTGGTCGCCGGCACCCTGGGACACGTCCCCACCCTGGCGGTCGGGGTGGGGATGCTGCTGCTGGTGGCCGACGCCGCGGCGCTGGGCGGTCCGCCCCTGGTGCTGGCGGCCAGCGCGGCGGGCCTCACGGTGCTGGCGCTCCTGGCCCTGGCGGTGGCGCGCCGGCAGCTGGAGGCCGAGGCCGAGCGGCTGGCCCGGCAGGCCGACCGGCTGGCGGCGGCGCAGCGGCTGGCCACGGTGGGCCACCTGGCCGGCTCGGCCGCCCACGACTTCAACAACCTGGCCACCGCCATGCAGGAGATCGCCGCGGAGCTGCGCGAGCTCATGCCCGGCGCGCCCCCGCTGGTCGCCATGGAGGCGGTCTCGACTCGCGCCGCCGGGCTGTGCCGCCGGCTGCTCGGCATGGCGCGCGGGGCCAGCTCGCCGGCCCCGGCGCCACACGAGCTGGGCGCGGCGGCCATGGCGCTGCGCCCGCTCCTGCTGCGTCTCCTGCCGCCCGGCGTGTCCCTGGAGGTGGAGGGCGGGGCGTCGGCCTGGGCGAAGGTGGACCTGGCCCGGCTGGAGCTGGCGCTGGTGAACCTGGTGGTCAACGCGCGCGACGCCATCCCAGGCGCTGGCCGCATCGCGGTGGGCACCGAGCCGGTGACGGTTGGCCACGGCGACGTCCTGGCCGCCCGGGGCCTGGTGCCTGGCCGGTACCTCAAGCTGTCGGTGCGCGACACCGGCGCCGGCATGGACGCCGCCACCCTGGCCCGCGTCACCGAGCCCTACTTCACCACCAAGCCGGTCGGCCAGGGCACCGGGCTCGGCCTCTCCCTGGTGTCGGAGCTGGCCGTCTCGGCCGGCGGCCAGGTGCTGATCGAGTCCGCCCCCGGGGCCGGCACCACGGTGAGCCTGGTCCTGCCGGCCTGCTCGCCCCCAGGGCAAGCGGCCGGCTGAGGGGCCCCTTCCCCCCAGGCCCCCCGCGCAGCGCACCTGCGCCCACCTCCCGCCCGGGCGGAGCGCCAGGTACACTCCGCGCGTGACCTCAACCCTCCGTCCGCTCCTGGCCCTGGCCGCGCTGGCCGCCGCCGCCTCTGCCTCGGCCGCGCCGGGCTTCCGCGTGGCGCCGCCGCCGGCCTGGGTCGAGCCGGTGGACCTGCCCGCCCCCGGGCCTGCCTCGCCGGACGCCAGCGGCGGCGTCGACTACCTGCTGGTGGACTCGCAGGTCCGGGGCGGCGGCCCAGGCGGCCCGGAGCGCTTCCACCGGACGGTGCAGCGCGTGCTGGCCTCCACCGGGATCGAGCACGCCTCCGAGTTCCGGGTGGACTTCGACCCCGCCTACCAGTCGCTGACCCTGCACGAGGTGGTGATCCGGCGCGGCACCGCGCGCCTGGCCGCGCTGCGCCCGGCGGACGTGAAGCTCATCCAGCGCGAGCCGGAGCTCGACCGGCGGCTCTACGACGGCCGGCTCACCGCGGTCATCTACCTGCGCGACGTGCGCCAGGGCGACCTGGTCGAGGCCTCCTGGACGCTGCGAGGCCAGAACCCGGTGTTCGGGGCGCGCACCACCCAGGTCTTCGACCTCGGCTGGGGCGTGCCGGTGGCGCGGCTGGCGGTCCGGCTGAGCTGGCCCGCCGCCCGGCCTCTCTCCTGGCGGGTCCACGGCCTCGAGCTCGAGCCGGCGCGCGCCGCCCGCGGCGACCACGTCGAGCTGCGCTTCCGGCGCGAGGACGTCCCCGCGCTGGACGAGGAGAGCGATCTCCCGCCCGGGGTGGACGCCTTCCCGTGGCTGGAGGCCTCGGAGTGGCCGGGCTGGGAGGAGGTGGTCCGATGGGCCCTGCCCCTCTACGCCGCCCCGCCGCCCAGCCGGGCCATGGAGGCCTCGCTGGCCAGGTGGCGTGCCCTGCCGGACGAGGAGGCCCGGGCGCGCGCCGCCCTGCGCTTCGTGCAGGACGAGGTCCGCTACCTCGGCATCGAGCTGGGGACCTCCTCCCACCGCCCGGCCGCTCCCGCCGAGGTGTTCGCCCGGCGCTTCGGCGACTGCAAGGACAAGTCGCTCCTGCTGGTGAGCCTGCTCTCCGCCATGGGGATCGAGGCCGCCCCGGCGCTGGTGAACACCGCGGAGCGCGCCGCCATCGCCGCGCGCCTGCCCTCGCCCTCGGCCTTCGACCACGTGGTGGTCCGGGCGCGGGTGGCCGGCGCCGTGCGCTGGCTCGAGCCGACCCGCTCGCTGGAGCGGGCGCCGCTCGGCGAGGTGACGCCCCCGCCGTACGCCCGGGCCCTGGTGCTGGCCGACGGGGAGGCCGGCCTGGTGGAGCTGCCCGAGCCGGCGCCGTCGCCGCTGCAGGTCACCAGCACCTGGCGGGTCACCCGGTTCGGCGCGCCGGTCCTGTTCGACGTGGTGACCCGCTTCGACGGCCTGCGCGCCCTCGGGATGCGGCACGACCTGTCCGACACGCCGCCGCCCGAGCTGCAGCGCCGCTACCTCGATCACTACGCCCACACCGAGCCGAAGGTGGAGGTGGCCGCGCCGATGCTGGTGGAGGACGCCCCGGACGCCGACCGCGTCACCATCACGGAGCACTACCGGCTGCCGTCGGTGGCCGCCGGCGCCGAGCGCGACTTCGTGGCCGAGGCCATCCGCGACCACCTGCTGGTGCCGGACACGGCGCGGCGCCGGCATCCGCTCCACGTGCGCCACCCGGTGCTGGTGCGCGAGCAGCTGCGGGTGGAGCTGCCGGGGCTGCCCAACCTGACGGAGGACGAGCAGGAGGTGGTGGGCGAGGTGGCCCGGCTGTCGCGCCGCGCCCGCCCGGAGGGGCGCGGCTACGTGGTGGACCTGGAGTACCGGACGCTCCGGCCGACGGTGGAGCCGGCGTCGGTGGCCAGGCACATCGCCACGGTGCGCGAGATGCGCGGCGTGGCGGCCTACTCGCTGGCGCTGGCGGTCCGCCAGGGGCCGGTGCACCAGGAGCGCGGCCCGTCCTGGGCCAGCCTGGGGCTGGTGGCGCTGGCCTTCGCAGGGGGGCTCGGCCTCTACACCGGGGTGACGGCGGCCAGGAACGGCGACCTGGCGCGCTGGTGGGCCAGTCTGCGCAACCGGCGGCGTCGGCGGGCCTTCACCTCCGCCTTCGCCGAGGCCACGGGGGAGACCGCCCGCGAGCCCATCGTCCTGGCCAGCGCCGACGATCTGCCGCGCCGCGCGCAGGGGCTGCGGTGCCGCTGCGGCTCGCCCATCCCGCCCGAGGCCTGCTCGTTCGAGCCGCTGGTGCTGGGCGGCCGGCCGCTCTGGGCGCTGCGCGCCCCCTGCCCCCGCTGCGCCGAGGTGCAGCGGGCCTACTTCGCCGTCGGGGGCTGAGCGAGGCGGCCTGGTGGGGCCTCCAAAGGGGGCGCGGGACGGCGTGCTAGGTTTCGCCGCCGTGACGAACCATCGCCAAGCTGTACGGGCCGCCCGGGCCGCGGCGCTCGGGGTGCTCCTCCTGGCTGGGTGTGAGCAGCCGGCCGTGGCGCCCCCTCACCCCGGCCCTCTCCCCCAGCAGGCTGGGGGAGAGGGAGGGCAGACCGCTCTGGCCGCTCCACCTCTTCACCCAGGCCCACAACCTCAGGGGGCTGGGGGAGAGGGAGAGCAGAACCTCCCGACCTCGACCCCCCGGGACCCCCCTCCCCCCACGGCGCGCCTGCCCGCCCCGGTGGATGCCCCGCCGGTCGAGGTCGAGGAGGCCCTTGCCCTCATCCCCGGCGCTGGCACCGCGCTCCTGCCGGGCGAGCTCGCCACCGTGGACCCGCCCGCCACCTTCCGGGTGCGCCTGCGCGGAGCCTACCCGGAGGCCCGCCTCTCGCTGCTCGATCCGGGGGACGCCATGGTGGCCTCGGGTGGGGCCCGGGAGGTGGCCGGCGCGGTCACCACCGTCACACTCCAGCCCGCCGCGCCTCTCAAGCCTGGCGCCAGCTACCGGCTCAGGGTGGACGGCGCCACGACCCGCGAGGTGCGGGCCGCCGACGGCACCAGCCGCGCCCCAGTCGAGTTCCCCTTGCTCATCACCGGCGAAGCGCAGCCGGAGCCGAAGCCCAAGGCCCGCCCCAGGCGGAAGCAGCGCCACTGATCCGAGGAGATCACCCCCGTGCACCAGGCCCGACCCACCTCCGCCTCCGCCGCGCCCCGCGTCACCGACCGGCGCCTCCTCCGCCCGCTGGCCCGCCTCGTCGCCGCGGCCCTCCTGCTGGGCGCCGCGCCGACCTGGACGCCGGCCGCGCCCGCCGCCGCGCCGGCGGCCGACGACCAGGCCCGCCTCCTCCGCTTCCCCGACGTGTCGGGCGACACCATCGCCTTCTCCCACGGCGGCGACCTGTGGACGGTGCCGGCCGCGGGCGGCCTGGCGCGCCGCCTCACCAGCGCCGAGGGGCTGGAGGTCTTCCCGCGCTTCTCGCCCGACGGCCGCTTCATCGCCTTCACCGGCCAGCTCGACGGCTCCTCGGACGTCTACGTGGTGCCGGCCACCGGCGGCGAGCCGCGCCGCCTCACCTGGTACCCGGCCCGCGACAACACCGACCGGATGGGCTTCGACAACGTGGTCCTCGGCTGGACGCCGGACGGGCGGATCCTCTTCCGCAGCCAGCGCGGCCCCATGGGCGGCTTCACCGGCGAGCCCTGGGCGGTGCGGCCCGAGGGCGGGCCGGTGGAGCGCTACCCCATCGCCGAGGCCGGCCACGTCAGCTTCTCGCCCGACGGCAGGCGCGCCGCGGTGACCCGCATCTTCCGCGACTTCCGCCAGTGGAAGCGCTACCAGGGCGGCATGGCCCAGGACGTCTGGCTCTACGACCTGGCCAGCCACGCGGTGGAGAAGATCACCGACTGGCGCGGCATGGACACCCAGCCGATGTGGCTGGGCGGCGCCGTCTACTTCCTCTCCGACCGCGACGGCTGGAAGGCCAACCTGTGGCGCTACGACCTGGCCAGCCGCGCCTCCACCCGCGTCACCAGCTTCACCGAGTTCGACTGCAAGTGGGCCCACGCCGGCGCCGACCGCCTGGTCTTCGAGAACGGCGGCCTGCTCTGGCTCCTCGACCCGAAGGACGGGCAGGCCCGCCAGGTCCGGGTGACCCTGCCCGACGAGGCGCGCGCCGCCCGCACCCGCTGGGTCAAGGTGGAGGAGCAGATCACCGACGCCTCGCTGGCGCCGGACGGCAAGCGGGTGGCCTTCACCGCCCGCGGCGACGTCTTCACCGTGCCGGCCGAGCACGGCGACGTCCGCAACGTCACCCGCAGCTCGGGGGTGCGCGAGCGCAACGCCACCTGGTCGCCCGACGGCAAGTGGCTGGCCTACTTCTCCGACGCCACCGGCGAGGAGGAGCTCTACGTGCAGGCGCAGGACGGCCGCTCCGCCCCCGTCAAGCTCACCAGCGGCCCTCCCACCTGGCACTTCCCGCCGGTCTGGTCGCCCGACTCCTCCCGGCTGGCCTGGAGCGACCGCGGCCTCCGGCTCTGGTGGGTCTCGCTGGCCGACCAGGTGCCGGTGCTGGCCCACACCGCCCTGCACCGCGAGATCCCCGAGTACGCCTGGTCGCCGGACTCGCGCTGGCTGGCCTTCGCCACCGAGACGGCCGTGGAGACCCAGGCCGTCTTCCTGCACTCGCTCGACACCAGGGTGAGCACCCAGGCCACCGCCGACGGCTACGACTCCGGCGAGCCGGTCTTCGATCCCGAGGGCAAGCACCTCTTCGTGCTCTCGGCGCGCGACGTGGCCCCCACCCTGGGCAACCTGGAGAGCTCCTACACGGTCAACAAGATGCTCCGGCCGCACGCCATCACCCTGCGCGCCGACCTGCCCTCCCCCTTCGCCCCGCGCAGCGACGAGGTCAAGGTCGGCGAGGCCGAGGCCAGGCCGGAGGAGAAGAAGGGCGAGGGCAAGGCCGAGAAGAAGCCGGCCCCGCCGGTGCGCATCGACCTCGCCGGCCTGGCCCAGCGCATCGTCCCGTTCCCGGTGGCGCCAGGCAACTACGAGGGGCTGCAGCTCGCCAAGGGGAAGGTCACCTGGCGCTCGCTGCCCACCACCGAGCTCACCGCGCCGGGGCCGCGCAAGGGCGCGCTCAAGAGCTTCGACCTCGAGAAGCGCAAGGAGACCGAGCTCCTGCCCGCCGTCGAGCGCCACCAGGTCTCTGCCGACGGCACCCGCCTGCTCTACAAGGCCGACAAGGTCTGGGCCATCGCCGAGCTGAAGGAGGGGCTCAAGGCCGGCGACGGGGCCCTCAAGCTCGACGGCCTCCGCCTGGAGCTCGACCCGCGCGCCGAGTGGGCCCAGATCTACCTGGAGACCTGGCGCCTCTTCCGCGACTTCTTCTACCTGCCGGACCAGGGCCAGGTGGACTGGCCGGCCATGCGCGAGCGCTACCGCCCGCTCCTGGCCCACGTGACCCACCGCTACGACCTGAACTACGTGCTCGGCGAGCTGGTGGCCGAGCTGGCCACCGGCCACACCTACGTGGGCGGCGGCGACATGGCCAGGCCGGAGCGGGTGCCGGTGGGCACCCTGGGCGCCGACCTCACGCTCGACGCCGCGGCCGGGCGCTGGCGCATCGGCCGCATCCTGCCGGCCCAGCCCTGGATCGAGGGGCGGGCCACGCCGCTGGCGGCGCCCGGGGTCAAGGTGGCCGAGGGCGACTACCTGCTGGCCATCGACGGCCGCGAGCTCACCGGCAGGGACGAGCCCTACCGGCTGCTGGCGCAGACGCCCGGCCGCACCGTCACCCTCACCGTGAACGGCGCGCCCACCGCCAAGGGGGCCCGCGAGGTGTCGGTCCAGCCGCTCCCCAACGAGTGGGACCTGCGCTACTTCGACTGGGTCGAGACCAACCGCCAGAAGGTGGAGCAGGCCTCCGGCGGCAGGATCGGCTACCTGCACATCCCCGACATGGGCGGCCGCGGCCTGACCGAGTTCATCCGGCAGTTCTACGCCCAGAGCGCCAAGGCCGGCCTGGTGGTGGACGTGCGCGCCAACGGCGGCGGCTTCGTCTCGCAGATGATCCTGGAGCGGCTGCGGCGGCGGCTCATGGGCATGAGCAACATGCGCGGCCAGAAGCCCTTCACCTACCCGAACGCCGCGGTGAGCGGCCCGATGGCGGCCATCGCCAACCAGTACTCGGCCTCCGACGGCGACATCTTCCCGCACTTCTTCCGCGCCTACGGGCTGGGACCGGTCGTCGGCCAGCGCACCTGGGGCGGCGTGGTCGGCATCCGCGGCACCTACTCCGGCATGGTGGACGGCGGCTACAGCAACGTGGCCGAGTTCGGGATGTACGACCTGCAGCGGCGCTGGATCATCGAGAACGAGGGCGTCGCCCCGGACCTGGAGGTCGACAACCTGCCGGCCGACCTGGTGGCCGGGCGCGACCCGCAGCTGGAGCGGGCGGTGGAGGAGGTGCTGAAGCAGATCGCAGCGCAGCCGCCAGGCCGCCCGGGCCCGCCGCCCTCGAAGGACCTGCGGGACCCGCAGCCGCCGCGCCGCTGACCGCGGCGCCGGCCAGCGAGCCGCCGGCCCTCACCAGGGGGCCGGCGCGGCCTTCGCCCGCCTCACCGGGCCGCGCCCAGCGTCACCCGTCGGGAGCCAGCCTTGGTGGCCGGCGGGACCCGCGTGGCGGTGACCAGGTCGGCCAGGGCCCGCCCGACGCAGTCGATCACCGGCTGCGGGGCGGTGCCACCCTCCCGGTAGGTGACGCCGGACTCGTCCACCTGGAGGTCGTAGACCACCGTCCCCGGCCCGGTGAGGCAGGCCAGCGCCTCGTCCGACTCGAGGAGCTGCCGCGCCAGGCCGCCCAGCAGGTCGTCGCCGGAGCCGGCCCGGCCCGGCGACACCAGCACGAAGGCCGGCCGCTCCAGGCCATCCGGGTCGAGCACCACCTGGTCGGCCAGCGCCGCCACGCCAGGGTCGGCCTGGAGCGCCGCCTGCCAGGCGCCCGGCGCCCCGGGCCCCTCCACCCGGCAGACCCGGCCGCGGCAGGTCACCGCGAAGGCCGCGCGCCCCGGCCAGAGCGCCCGCAGCGCCGGATCGAGCCGCAGCCGGCTCGCCTCGGAGAGCGGCCCCTGGAAGCCGTCGCGCAGGGAGCGGTAGCGGCTGCGCGCCTCGATGCGCAGCTCGAGGGCCAGCGCCTCGGCCGGATCCGCCACCTCGGGCGGGGTGATGGTGTGCTGCGGCAGCGACTCGCGGACCGGCTCCGGCTCCGGCGGCGGCGCGGGCGCGGGCACGGGCCCGCCCGCCAGCCCCCCCGGCTCGGTCAGCCGGATCAGCAGGACCACGGCCAGGATGAAGAGCAGCCCCATGCCGGCCACCAGCCCCATGGCGGTGCGGGCCCTCACGGCTGGTCCCCCAGCGGCACCAGGATCTCCAGCCTGGCCGCCTGGCGCAGCGCCGCCAGCCGGGCCACCACCACGGCCTCGACCCGCTGTCGGCGCAGCCGCTCGCGGATCACCTCCCGGGCCGCCGCCTCCGGCTGACCGGTGGCCTCGCCGTGCTCCAGGTACCAGGCGTGGACCTCCGCGTCGCCCACCACCACGCCGACGGCCAGGTCTCGCTCGAGCAGGCGCACCACCGCCAGCTGGCGCGCCAGGTGGGCCCGGAAGCTGGCCCCGGTGAAGCCGCTCCGCTCCAGCCTGAGCTCGAACTGCACCGGCAGCGGGAAGGCCGCGCGGGCCTCCGCCAGGGCGCGCTCCACCACCTCGGGGGCCGGCGCGTGCCCCAGCCGCACCGCCTCCTGCCCGAGCAGCTCGTCGTCCACCAGCTGGTCGAGCGCCTCCCGCACCAGCCGCCGCCAGACCCGCGGGCTCTGGATGCCGGCGGCGCTCCGCCCCTGCGAGGCGGCGTGCTCCTCGGTGAAGCGGTCGAGCCGCTGGCGCGAGATGCCGGCGCCGTTGACCCGGGCGGCCAGCGGCTCGGCCGCCTGCCCCATGGCCGGCCAGGCGGCCAGGAGGGCCGCCAGCAGGGCCGCCGCGCCGCAGCCCGCCAGGGAACCGGGCGCGCTCACTCCAGCCTCAGCCAGCCGCCGACCGGCCGGAAGGCCCGGCCCGCCAGGTCCACCGCCACCACGTGGCCCCCGCGGGCGCCTACCCGGCGCTGCCCGCCGAAGCCGAGCGGCGGCGAGAGCCCGCTGTCGAACCCGGAGAGCGACTCGAGGGCCGCCACCAGCCCGGCCCGGCTGAGGTCCCGGCCAGTCCGCCGCAGCCCCTCCGCCAGCACCGCGGTGGCCACCAGCGCCGAGGTGCGGGCGGCGCGGTGGCGCTCCCCGAGGCCAGCCGGCGCCAGCCGCGCCAGCTGGGCCCGCCCCGCCTCGCTCTCGTCGGACGGCAGTGCCGGGTAGGCCAGGCGGAGCCGCCCCTCGAAGCCAGCCGGCGCGTCGGCAGCCGCGCGGGCCGCCAGCGTCCCGGGCGCGAGCACCCAGGGGTGGAACGCCGCCGCGTCCGCGGCGCGCAGCACCGAGGCCAGCACCTGATCGTCACCCAGCACCAGGGCCACCTCCACGCCGCGCTGGCGCAGCCCGAGCGCCCCGGCCTCGTCGAGCCCCTCCTGCGGGAGCGGCAGCACCTCGACGCGGGCCCACCCCCGGCGGACCGCCTCCTCCCGCGCCGCCCGGGCCGCCGCCTCGAAGGGCGCGCCGGCCGGGTGCAGCACCGCCAGCGCCGGATCAGCCAGGCCCAGGCCGGATCGGCCGGCCGCCCAGGCCACCAGCACCTGGCCCAGCTCGCGCAGGCCCGCCAGCGGGTGGAAGGTGAAGCGCCCGCCCTGGCCGTCGGTGAAGGGGCCATAGGGCCCGACCAGCGGCAGCTCCAGCCGCTCGGCCAGCGCGGCCAGGGCGGCGTCCTCCCCGGGGACGAAGCCGGAGAGGAGCGCGAAGGCCGGGCTGACCTGCTGGCTGCGGGCCAGCGCCGCCACCCCGGACTCCCGCGCCGGGTCGTAGCGCACCGCCGTGAGCTCCAGCCGGCGGCCGTGCAGGCCACCCGCCGCGTTGAGCTCCCCGAGCGCCGCCTCGAGCGCGACGCGCAGCGCCTCTCCGACCTCGCCGAGCCGCCCCTCCCCGGCGGGCAGCGCGGTGGCCAGGCGCAGGGACCGCTCGCCCACCCCCGGCTCGCGCTGGCGCTCCAGCACCTCCAGCCAGGCCAGCAGCGCCGTGAGGTCGCCGCGCGACAGGGCGTAGCGCGGCATGGTGCCCTCCAGGCGCTGGCCGGCCGGGTCCACCCCCTCGGTGATGGCCCGGCCGATGGAGCGGGCGTCGAAGCGCGGGTGGCGACGGTTGGGGTGGACGTGGCCGTAGGGCTTGATGAGCTCGGACCAGGTGATGTCCGGCGGCACCACCCCACCCTCCGGCCGCCCGCGCCCGTCGGGCCCGTGGCAGCCGGCGCAGGGCAGCGCCGATCCGGGCAGCGGGCTGGGGTCGGTGCCCATGAGGGCCGTCAGCCCGGCGCCGCTCGGGCTCCGGCCGGTGAGGTAGATGGAGCGCCCCGCGACCTGCAGCGGCGTGAGGCCCGCCTCGACCGGCGCGCCGGACGTACCCGCCGCCCCGACCAGGTCCGGTGCGGCCAGGGCCAGCGCCAGGGCGAGGGGGAGCAGCACGGGGCTCAGCGGGCGGCGCCGGCGCTGGGTGGTCCGTCGCTGGCGACCTGGATGGTGCGGAAGGGCAGCTCGCTCGGCAGCAGGTCCAGCGAGGCCACCGAGACGAAGAGGTAGTAGACGCCGGCCTTGCCGAGCGGCACGGGCGCCTCGTAGTCCCCGCCGCCGAGGTGGCGCGCCATGGCCCGCCCCTGCAGCCGGCCAGGCACGGCATGCCAGGAGACCAGCACGTCCTGGAGGTCGGCGCGGGCCGCCCGGCTGCGGGTGTCGGAGAGGCGGAGGCGGACCGGCAGGGTGCGGCCCTGGTCCAGGGAGGTGGGCAGGTCGAGGTACTCGACGTCCAGCCCGGCCTCCTGCGGCCTGGCCGGGTTGGGCGCGGCGTCGGCCGAGAAGCAGTGGAGCACCCGCGGGTTCTCCAGCAGAAAGGCCACGTCGTAGTGGCCGGCCACCGGGATGCGGAGCCTGCCGGCGTACACCCCCGGGGCGACCTCCTTCAGGCTCCGGTCCACCACCGTCACCGCCTGCACCCGGTGGCCGTAGCTGCCGAAGCTCCCCATGGCCGCGTTCATGCCCTCCATGTAGAAGTAGGTGTTGCCGTCCGCCGGGTTGACCGCGAAGACCGCCGCCTCCGACGCGGCCGGGGTGATGGCGTCGGCCAGGCCGAGCTCGCCGGCCGACATGGGCGCCCCCGAGCCGGCCCCGAACGACTGCACGGTGGGCTGCCGCCCCGCCCCCAGGCTCGAGAGGTTCACCATCTTCACCTGCTCGGAGTCGAGCAGCCGCAGGTAGGCGAAGGCGCGGGTCAGGGTCACCTGGTAGGGCTGGCCGCCCATCGGGATGGTGTGCACCAGCGTGTTGGAGGCGGCGTCGAGGACGTGCAGCACCTGCTCGGCCGGGTTCACCACGAACCCCCAGCGGCCGTCCTCCGAGAAGCGCAGCGGCCCCAGGCCCGGCCGGGCCTGGATGCGGGCCACCACCGTGAGGGCCTCGGGATCGATCACCTGCACCACGCCCGCCCTGGCCTCGGCCACGTAGACCTGCCGCGACAGGCGCGAGGTGGCGATGGCGATGGGCACCCCGCCCACCGCCAGGTCGGCCACCCGGGCCAGCCGACCGGTGTCGATCACCGTGACGGTGCCGTCCTGCCGGTTGGTCACGAAGGCGCGCCGCCCGTCGGGGGAGAAGGCCAGCTCGTGGTGCCCCCGGCCGGTGGCGAGGCGCCGCGCCACCGTGAGCGACTCCACGTCGATGACCGTCACGCCGCTGCTGGCGGCGTCGGCGGCGTCGTTGCCCACCCAGAGGTACCGGCCGTCCGGCTGCAGGGCCAGCCGGGTGGGCGCCTGGCCGGCCGGCACCAGGCCCACCACCGTGAAGGCGCGCGAGTCCACCACCGCCACCTCGCCGGCCTTGGGCATGGAGACGAAGAGGCGCCGGTCGTCGCGATCGCGGGCCCAGTCGGCGCCCGGCCGCTTCAGCGCCACGGTGGCGAAGAGGCTGGTGGTGCCGGTCATGCTGACCACCGGGTCGATGACCGAGATGCTGGCGTCGTGGTTGAGGACCAGCAGGTAGTAGCTGTTGAGGTCCACCAGGGGGCGCACGCCCACCACGCCCTTCAGGTAGTAGCCCACCTTCTCCTTGCACTCCTTCTGCTCGCCGCCGCGCCCGACCACCACGTTGGCCATGTCGAGCCAGGCGGCCGGCTTGAGCCCGGGCACCGGCTGGCCGCTGGAGGCGTCGGTCATGCGGAAGCGCACCTCGGCGAAGTCGCCCTCCAGCAGCGTGCCCTCCTGGCCGCTGGCCGCGCCCGACCGCTGGATGGTGAAGTCCACCACCAGGCCGTCCCGCACCACCCGGTTGGCTGGGGAGGCCATGGCCTGGCCGGTGGGCTGCGGCCCGGGCTGCACCGCCTCAGCCGCAGGGCCCGGCGCGGCCAGCGCGCCGCCGGCGGCGAGCAGCGCCGGCAGGAGGACCCCCAGCGCCGCCCGGGCCGGGCGGAAGCCCTTGATCGAACTGGGATCGGGCGGGGGTCGGGGCTCGAACATCATGAGCCAAGATGCGGCATCCCGCCGCGGGGGAGCAGTCCGGTCTTCCCACGACAGCCAGGTGGGAGCCGCACCCACCTGGCCTCCCCGCCGTCACCCGCCGCTCAGGGCGTGACCCGCACCAGCCCCCACAGCCCGGACATGCTGCCCATTCCGCCCCGGTCGTGCAGCAGGTAGTCGCCGGGGATGCCGTTCGACCCGCCGGCGCTCGGCAGGACCAGCTCGAAGTGGGCGCCCGGCATGAAGAGGTCCTGCGCGCCCATGTACACGCTGAGCGGGTTGTCGCCCAGCGCCTTGGAGGCCACCTCGAAGCCCGGCAGCGTGGGGAAGAAGCCGGTGGGGGCGCACTTGCCCGGGATGCCGAGGTGGTTGGTGCCCGGGCAGACGTGCGGCTCGCGCTGCCAGACGTGGCCGTGCAGCGTCATCACCGAGGCGCGCGGCGAGCCGGTGGGCATGAGCAGGTGCAGCCGGAAGGGGCTGCCGGCCGGCACCGTGAAGACCGGCGTGGCGGGGTCGCCCCCCACCCCCGGCAGGTCGTTCGAGTAGGCCTGGTGGATGTTCTGGATGGCGGAGAAGCCGAAGGGGCCGGCGTACGGGGTGTTGGGCGCCAGGCCGAAGCGGAAGGAGAGCGGCTCGGTGGCGTAGTTGATGGCCATGTGGCCCGAGTCCTCGGCGTCCTCGGTGATCTGCTTCACCGCCGCGATCATCTCCATGGGCGCGCCGTCGGCGTAGCGGTGGTTGAGCCCCTTCTGCGCCACCACCGTGAAGTCGCGGAACTGGCCGTTGACGGTGGCGGAGGCGCGGGTCTCGCGCTGCGCCCCCGGGACGCCGCTCTGGTTGTCCGGCACCAGGTCCGACTCGGTCCAGGTGGCGCCGGGCGGCTGCACCACCAGGGCGCCCTCCAGCCCCTTGGCCCCCTGCTTGATCTGGTCGGCCGGCAGCAGGTTGGCGCCGCCGAACTCCACCGGGGTGGCCACCAGCGTCACCGAGGTGCCGGAGGCGGGCAGGAAGCTCAGGTCGCCGGCGTACCAGCGCTTGGTGGCCACCTGGCCGGGGGCCACCAGCGACGGCCGGTTGGCCCCGATGACCGTGCCGCCCGCCAGCTCCACGTCGAAGGCCACCAGGGTGGGCTGCAGCCCCACGTAGCTCGACGGGTGGATCAGGTTGTTGTTGAAGGTGGTGACGCCCTCGGCCCCGGCGGCGTCGCGCGCCACGGTGGAGGGCAGGTGCTTGAAGCCGGCCAGGTCGGGCACCAGCGCCGGCAGCCGGTTGCGCAGCGTCACCTGCAGGCACTCGCCGGCGGCGGCCCGCAGCACCAGCGGCTCCACCGGCGCGCCGGCGCGCAGCCGCACCTTGCAGGTGCGCAGGCGCGGGTCGGGCACGCTGCGGCCGTTGCCGAGCAGCCGGATGCAGCCAGGGTCGGCCGGATCGATGGCCACCAGGTCGGCGGTCCGCAGGTAGAGCAGCGCGGTCGGGTCGTGCAGCGGGCCGCTGTGGGGCGGGGCGAAGACCGGCGGCGGCTCGGGCTCGCCCGGCAGCGGCTCCGCCTGCTGGAGCTGCCCCTGCACCAGGGTGGCGCGCGGGTTGTAGACCAGCGTGCCGCCGGCGGGGTCCAGGGCGCCGCCGGTGTGCAGGGTGGCGCTGGCGTCGGCCGGCACGATGGTCACGCCGAGCGCGTTGGGGAGCACCTCGTTGGCCATGGCCGCCGTCACGTCGAAGGCGCGGATGCGCGCCGTGCGCGGGCAGACCTCCACGAAGGCCGACTGGTTGGCCACCGTCAGGTTGGGGGTGCTGTTGGGCAGCCGGAACAGGTCGGCGCGGGCCGCCCGGTAGCTGCGCATCAGGCCCCACACCCCGTGCCAGTAGCCGTCGATGCTGGCGTTCATGGTGTAGGCGTAGTCCACCGAGGCGCCGGGGCGCAGCAGCGGCAGCACCGGGGTGGCGAAGGTGAACTGCTCCGAGATGCCGGCGTGCTGGGCGCTGCGCCAGCCCGAGTTGGGCGAGAAGCCGTAGCCGGCCCCCTCCTGCAGCCACTTCATCCCCAGCACCGAGACGTTGTGCGACTCCTCGTCGCCGCCGGCCTGCACCTTGAGCCGCACCCGGTCGCCGAAGTAGCTGCGCGGCATGGGCGTGAAGGGGTCGCCGGGGCCGACGCCGGCGGTCTGCAGCGGCGGCGGGAAGGTGGTGCCGGCCAGGCTGGCCCCGGCCCGCGGCTGCGTGTTGAGGGCGCGGATGACGCGGTCGGTGCGGCTCTGCAGGGCGAAGGCCAGGTCACCGGCCAGCCCGGCCGCCTGGCTGCCCGGCTTGCCGTCCGGCCCGAGCCGGGCCGGATCGAAGACCCGCAGCGCCACCGGCTCGTTGCGGTAGTTGACCACCAGGGTGCCCGGATCCTCGGCGGTGATGGCCTCCGGGCACGGCCGCGGCAGGCCGCTGGGGCAGAGCGCCGGGATCACCACCAGGTCCGGCAGCACGGTGGCGGCCTGCACCCGCGCCGAGGGGTTGATGGCGCTGCGGAAGGTGGCGTCGGTGGGACCGGCGGCCAGGTTGCCGGCCTGGTCGCGCCCCACGTAGACGCCCGGCAGGTAGGCGTGCTGGAAGTCGGAGAACTCGAAGTAGAACTCGCGGTAGCTGTCGTTCTGGCCGTCGGCGTCGAGATCGCCGGTCAGGATGGCCGCCTGCCAGCTGGTCGGCCCGCCGTCGCGCCGGGTGGCGGTGTCGTAGAGGGGCGCGCCGGTCTCGTTGTGGACCCAGGTGGAGCCGGGCGGCTCGACCAGCACGGTGGCGTACAGCCCCACCTGCTGGTGGGTCGAGGGGCCGTAGTGGTCGTGGCTGAAGATGACGCCCAGGCCGCGGTGGACGCCCATGGCGTTGACCACCGGGTCGGAGTACCAGCGCTGCAGCGTGGTGCGGGCCCCCCGCCACTCCGGCTTGCCGAACCGGCCGAAGTAGGGGTGGTCGGCGGCCAGCAGCGGCGTGTCCGCGTCGCGCCCGGCGCTGTCGCCCGGGTTGCCGGCGCCGCCGGGGTTGAAGGCGTTGATGGCGGCGATGCGCTCCTGCACCGCGCCGGGCGAGAGGGTCCCGTCCTCGTAGTTCCAGCCGTTGGCCGAGCCGTCGGTGGTGGTGAGATCCCACTTGGGCAGGTGGATGTGCTGCCCCACGATGTCGGTGGGGGTGCGGACCTGGTAGTCGTCCAGCTCGAAGACGTGTGGGATCAGGTTGGTGTGGCTGTACATGACGCAGTCGAAGGTGTTCATGCGCATCACCAGCGGCTCGGGCGCGCGGGCCTTGGTGATGGTGGGGACGGCGTCCTCCCACAGCGCCAGGATGCGCTGCTGCGGGTAGTGGTAGCCCACCTTGTTGAGCACCGCGTCGAACTGGATGTTGGCGCCCTTGTAGTGGCGCGGGTGGTCGGCGCTGAAGGGCGAGGCGCCGGTGGTGCCGAAGCCGCCCTGGGCGTCGAAGAAGTGGCCGGTCACCCCGTCGTGCAGCACCGCCCCGGTGTCGTCGATGCAGGGGTCGTGGTACGGCGCGCCGGGCACCGGGCGCCCGGAGCCGTTGGTGACGAAGGCGGCCGGCACCAGCGCCCCGGCCAGGTCGTAGGACGACGAGGGGTGCTGGCGCACCGCGTGGAAGGCCATGGCGGCCTTCTCGACGTCGGTGCCGTCCTCGGGGAACCAGACCGGCTTGGCCAGCACCACCTCCTTGGCGAAGGAGAGCGGGCTCTCCTCGCTGTGGGCGCAGGCGGCCCGGCCGGCGGTGGTGGCGCAGCCGGCGGCGGCGTAGCCGTCCAGGGCGTGGCGCGGCAGCCCGCCGTCCCAGCCGCCGTCGGCCGGGTCCTGCGGATCGAGGGCCATGTCGAGGGGCGGCGTCGGGGCCCGCTGGCCCACCACGTGCTCGATGCCGGCGATCCAGAAGGGGTAGCCGGGGTTCCGGAGACCGGTGGGGTTCAGGGTGGCGTGGACCTGGGTGGGATCGGTGTCGGTCCGGTCCACCCTGGCGTTGGAGCCCAGGGTCACCCCGCCCTCCACCTTGGGGACCACCGCCACCCGGCCCGGCATGGGCGCCAGCGCCTTGCCCGGCAGCGGCACCAGCGCCGGGATGGGGGTGCCGCCGGCGATCTCGCCGTCGGGCAGCGCCCGCACCGGGGTGGTGATGGCGCCGCTGGCGGGGTCCACCACCGCGGCGGCGGGCTGCCCGTCCTGCAGGGCGAACGGGACCTGGTGGAACCCGTCGCCGCTCACCGCAAGCCGGGTGCCGGCCTCGAAGGTGTCGTGGATGCGCCACAGCTCCCACATGCCCTGGGCGAAGTGCGGGTAGAAGTGGCAGTGGAAGATGGCGTCGCCGGCGCTCTTGTTGCGGTTGCCCGAGCCGCCGAAGTTGATCTCGTAGGTGTAGCCGGCCCCCGGCCCGATGCCCTGCGCGTCGATGTAGTTGGCGTTGTCGTCGCTGGGGTTGAAGAGCCACTGGTGGTTGTGCAGGTGGAAGACGTGGTGCTCGCGCCCGGAGTGCACGTTGCGGAACTTCACGAAGTCGCTGATGTAGCTGTGGTGCACGTTGGACGGGTCGGCCGGGTAGAAGGCCTTGGTGGCCTTGGGGCCGATGGCCGAGCACGGGCCGGTGCCCGGCGCCACCCCCGGCGCGCAGAGCTCCAGCCCCAGGTTGGCGGGCCGGTCCACCACCATGGCCGGGTCGCCCACCGCGTAGGAGGTCAGGAAGAACTCCTCGTAGGCGCAGTCCAGGCAGTCGTGCATGGGCCCCACGCCCAGCCGGTTGGCGATGATCTCCGAGCCCACCGCCGCGGCGCCGTAGTTGACCTGGAAGACGTCGCCCACCGCCCGCAGGGTGTGCTTGAGGACCGGGTCGAGGAAGAAGCGCGGGAAGGCGTTGGCCACCGCCGACTCGTCGTGGAAGACCACGGTGAACTCGCGGAAGGGCTCGAGCCGGTTGGGCACGGTGGGGTTGCGCAGCCCGACCCGCTCCAGCGGGTAGGGCGCCGCCGGGCCCGACGGCCAGGAGCCGTCGGCGTTCGGGCCGGTGACGATGGCGTTCAGGTCGGAGTGGACCAGGTCGCTGCCGTCGAGCATCGCCAGGATGGGCTGGCCGGCCTTGCCCTCCGACTGCCAGGGCTCGGCCGAGGGGTAGCGGGCCGCGTAGTCGACGACCGGCTGCCCGGTGTCGGTGCGCAGGGGCTGGCCGCCGGCGTCGAGCCGGGTGGCCAGCCGGAGCTCCTCCTCGGTCACCTGGCTCCGGTAGAAGCTGGCGCCCGGCGGCTCCACGTTGACCACCGCGAACATGCCGCTGGCGCCGTTGCCGCTGGTCCCCTCCCCGCCGAAGGTGGCGCCGTGGCTGGTCACCAGGAAGGCCCCCTCCTTGGGCGCGAAGTAGCGGTAGGTGACCTGCGCGCCCGGCGCCACCAGGCTGCTGGCGTTCTGCCCGACCTCGGAGCCGTCGTCCTGGATGCCGGTGAGCAGCTCGAGCCCCTGGGGGTGGAAGCCGGCGGTCCGGTCCACCACCTGCGCGCCCAGCGGCAGCGCGAAGACCTGGCCGTCCACCGGGGCGCGGAACGGGTTGGGGGCGGGCGACAGCAGGTTCTGGAACTGCACCTCCAGGCAGTCGCCAGCCGCCACCCGCAGCGTCAGGGGCCGGGGGCGCTTGTCCGGGCGGAGCGCCACGTTCCCGGGGGCCGCCAGGCCACCGCGGCTGAGCGGCAGGCCGGTCAGGTCCACCAGGTCGCCGCGCAGGGCGTAGACGATGCCGTTGACGTTCTGCGAGCCGAGCCGGTTGAACATGAGCGGCTGGTCGAGCACCACCACGTCCGCGCGCACGGTGCGGGCGCACTGCACGGCGGCCCCCGCGGGCGCGGCCGCCAGCCCCAGCCCGGCGGCCAGCCCGACCACCGCGGCGCGGCGCGACAGGCTCGGCCAGCGGGGCCCGGCGCTGGCGGGGGCTGGAGCGGGGTGGTCGGCGCGGTCGCAGGTCGAGGCCATGCGCTGAAGGTGTGATGGGTGCGCGCCAGGGCGCAGTCCCACGCCCGGGGGAGGCAACCCGCCGCAGCTCCCAGTCATCCGACGGACGACCTGAACACGCTGGCCCGCAGGCCGTTCAGGAGTTTCGAGGTGGAACCTACGACCGGGCCGCCTGCCCGGCCCCACGGGGCTCCCCTGCCCACGCGTCACGCGGACACGGCACGGGACCACTTCCCGAGCCACCGGCCCCGACCTGCGGCGCCGCTCCTGCGGGGGTCCGTCGCCCCACTGCGGCTGCCCCTGCGCGGGCGCCGGGTCACCCCTCGAAGGCTTCGAACGCCTCGATGGCGGCCAGCACCGGTCGGTCGGCCTCGCAGAAGTCGTAGCCGGCCAGCCGCCCGACCGCGGCCCACTCCAGCGCGGCCACCCCGAGCGGCCGGGGAGCGGCGCCCTCGGGGAGGCGGCAGGCGTAGAAGGCCAGCTCGACCTCCAGGTCCGGGTAGCGGTGGCGGTGGCGGGTGATGAGCGGGCCGACCACCACGCCGCAGCCCAGCTCCTCGTCGATCTCCCGCCGCAGCGCCTCGGGCTCACCCTCCCCGGCCTCCACCTTGCCGCCCGGGAACTCCCACTGCCCGCCGCGCGCCGCCTCCGGCTTTCGCAGCGAGATCAGGACCTCGGCCCCGCGCCGCACCACCGCGGCCACCACCAGGACCCGGCGCACCGCGCCCTACCTGAGGTCGAGCGCGACCAGCAGGCCGCCGTTCGACAGGACGTAGGCCCGGCCCGGCGCCAGCCCGGGAGAGGACCCCACGCCGGTGCCCGGATCGAGCACCCGCACGGTCCGCCCGCTGGCCAGCTCCAGGAACCGCAGCCCGCCCTGCTCGGCCGGCACCAGCAGCCAGCGCCCGCTGACCCGTGGCGCGCCGCCCGGCGAGCCCTCCAGGGGCACGCTCCAGGCCACCCGGCCGTCCACCGGCGAGAGCGCCAGGACCTTGGTCGAGGTGACCACCAGCAGCGTGGCCGGCCCCATGGTCACCCTGGTCGCCTCGGGCGCCAGCACCTGCCAGAGCGGCTTGCCGGTGGCCGCCTCCAGCGCCACCACCGCGCCCGAGTAGGCGGCCGCGAAGACCCGACCGCCCTGCACCACCAGCGAGTCCACGTCGGTGTAGCTGCCCGACGGCGCGGCTTGGCGCTCCCAGCGCACCACCCCGCTGCCGGCCTCGAGGGCCAGGAGCGTACCGTCGGAGTAGCCGGCGTGCACCAGGCCGTCGCCGGCCGCCACCGCCGCCGCGCCGCGGATGGTGAAGCCCTCGCGCTGCTCGCGCCGGTGGTGCCACTTCCAGGCGCCGGTGCGGGCGTCCACCGCGAAGACCGTGTCCTGCAGGCTGGCCACCACCACCAGCCCCTCGATCAGCGCCGGCCGGGTGCCGAGCTGCTCGCGGGCGTCGTAGCGCCAGCGCTCCTTCCCGGTGCCGAGCGCCAGGGCGTAGAGCCGGCCGTCGTGCGAGCCGGCGTAGACGGTGTCGCCGTCCACCAGCGGCTCGGCGGCGAAGGGGCCGTCGGCCTGGAAGTCCCAGGCCAGGCTGCCGTCGGCCCGCAGCGCGTGCAGCCAGCCGTCGCGGGTGCCCACCACCACCAGGCCGGTGACCGCGTCGACCGCGGCGCCCCCGGGCTCCGACGGCGTGAGCTCGCCCAGGGCCTTCTGGGCCAGGGGCCTGGCCCACGCCACCTGGTAGAGGGCGCGCGGCGCCGGCGGCAGGCGGCCGCCCTGCGCCGGGGTGGCCGCGAGCGCCAGCGCCAGGGCCAGCCAGGTCATCTACTTGCCGCCCATTCTGGTCAGCCGCTCGGAGGCCTCGCCGGCCAGCGGCGACTCCTTGTGGGCCTCGGCGAAGCCGCCCAGCAGCGCCATGGCCTCGGCCTTCTTGCCGGCGGCCGCCAGCAGGCGGGCCTTGGCCAGGTCGGCGCGATCGCCGTGCGCCGGCACCTCGGCACCGAGGCGGGACCAGGCGGCCAGCGCCGCCTCGGCCTGCCCCTTGCCCTCCTCCACCAGCGCCAGCCCTTCCAGGGCGCCGAAGCGGAGCGCGTCGCCCTTGCCGGCCGACGACAGGTAGACCTGGTAGGCGGCCGCGGCGGCGTCCCACTCGCCGAGGCGGAGGTGGGCGTCGCCCTTGGCCAGCGCCGCCAGGGCTCCGGCGCGGCTGCCCGGCGCCTCGGCCAGCACGGCCGCGGCGGCGGTGATGACCGCCTTCTGCCGCTCGGCGTCGCTGGCGAAGAACGGCCCGGGCAGGCCGGGCAGCGGCACGCTGGAGATCTCGCCGCTGGCGGCCTTGTAGACCTGGGACAGCAGCGCCCCGCCGCGGGTGGCGCCGCGCTCGCGCAGGCTGGACACCACCACCGCCACCACCAGGACGGCCACCACGGCGCCGCCGACCAGGACCGACTGGCGGCGGTGACCGGTCAACCAGGAGGCCGCCTCGCCGGCCACCACCTGGAACTTGTCCGGCTCCTTCATGTCCTTGCGGCTCAGCTCGTCGCTCTTCGACATGGCTCCTCGGGGGGCCGCGCCAGGGCGGCCAAGTTGCGGAAAAACCGCGACAATCTAGGGGCGGCGCCGCGCCAGCGTCAAGCGAAAGCCGGACGCCCCGGCGCTCAGTCCTTGCGCCTGGGCGGGCGCTTCCTGCGCTTGCGCTCCCGGAACACCAGCCGCATCGGCACCTCGAGGCCGAAGGCCTCGCGGAAGCGGTTCTCCACGAAGCGGCGGTAGTGGTCCGAGATGGCCTCGGGCCGCCCGCAGTTGATGACGAAGGTGGGGGGCGCGTAGGCCACCTGGGCCACGTAGAACAGCTTGACCGGCAGCCCGCGCGCCAGCGGCGGCGGGTGCGACTCCTGGATGTTCTCCAGCAGCTCGTTGAGCTGCGGCGTGGGGAAGCGGGCCCGGTACTGCTCCACCAGCAGGGCCGCCTTCTCCAGCAGCTTCACCACCCCACGCCCCTCCTTGGCCGACATGAAGATCATGGGGGCGAAGGAGACGAAGGGGAGCCGCTTGCCGAGCTCGGCGCGGTACCAGTCCTGGGTGGCGCCCTCGCGCTCGGCGATGTCCCACTTGTTGACCACCACCACCAGCACCTTGGCCTTCTCCAGCACCAGGGCCAGCAGCTTGGCGTCCTGGTCCACGCCGGCCTCGGTGGCGTCCAGCACCACCGCCACCACCTCGGCGTCGTCCATGGCCTTCATGGAGCGGACCACCGAGTAGGTCTCCACCGTGGCGGAGATGGTGGCCTTGCGCCGGATGCCCGCCGTGTCGGTCACCACGTAGCGCTTGCCCTTGTGGATCACCAGGCTGTCGAGCGAGTCGCGGGTGGTCCCGGGGATGTCCGAGACCACGAAGCGCTCCTCGCCGAGCAGCGAGTTCACCATGGTGGACTTGCCGACGTTGGGCCGGCCCACGATGGCCACCCGGATGTCGCCGGTGGGGCGGTCGCCCTCCTCCACCTCCTCGGGCTCCTCCTGCTCCTCGGCCGGCGGGGGGGCCGGCTCCAGGTTGAGCGCCGCCACCACCGCCTCGAGCAGGTCGCCGGTGCCGCGGCCGTGCTCGGCCGAGACCGCGAAGACCTCGCCGAAGCCGAGCTCGTAGAAGTCGGCCAGCGGGATCTCCTCCTCGGTCCTGGCGGTGTCCACCTTGTTGACCGCCACGAAGAGCGGCTTCTTGGTGCGGCGCAGCAGGTCGGCCACCGCCCGGTCCACGCTGGTGAGCCCGTCGCGCCCGTCCACCACCAGGATCACCGCGGCCGCCTCCTCGGTGGCCAGCTGCGCCTGCTGCCGGACCTGCGCCAGCAGGCGGTCGCGCGACTCCGGCTCGAAGCCGCCGGTGTCCACCACCGAGAGGGCCCGGCCCTCCCAGATCAGGTCGGCGTAGTTGCGGTCGCGGGTCACCCCGGGCAGGTCCTGCACGATGGCGGCGCGCCGGCCCACCAGCCGGTTGAAGAGGGTGGACTTGCCGACGTTGGGCCGGCCCACCAGGGCGATGACGGGGCGGGCGCTCACGGCAGCAGCCTCCGCACCGCGCTGGGCTTCTCGGTCCAGCGCTCGTCCACCTTGACCGTCAGGCCCAGGAAGACCTTGCAGCCCAGCAGCTTCTCCAGCCGCTTGCGGGCCTCGGTGCCCACCGCCTTGAGCAGGGCGCCCTTCTTGCCGATGACGATGGCCTTCTGCGACTCGCGCTCCACCTTGATGAGCGCCGCCACCCGCACCAGCCCGCCGCCCTCGCGCCGGTCGCGCTCGTCGAACTCCTCGACCTCCACCGCCACCGAGTAGGGCAGCTCCTGGGAGGTCTTGAGCACCAGCTGCTCGCGCACGTACTCGGCGGCCAGCTGCCGCTCGGCCTGGTCGGTCAGGACGTCGGCGGCGAAGAGCGGGGCCTCGGCCTCCGGCACCACCGCGGCCAGCACCGCCACCAGCTGCTCGACGTTCTCGCCGGTCAGGGCCGAGAAGGGCACGATGGCGTTCCAGGCGTGCAGGTCCTTGTAGGCGGCCATGACCGGCAGCAGGGTCTCCTTGGGGGAGCGGTCCAGCTTGTTGATGCCCAGCACCGCCGGCTTGCGGCTGCGCGCCACCGCCTCGATGACCGCCCGGGTCCCCTCCCCGACCTCGACCCGCCCGCCCGGGCCGGTGCCGGCCTCGATGATCACCAGGGCCGCGTCCACCTCGGCCAGGGTGCCCAGGGCCACCTCCACCATGCGCTTGTTGAGGGCCCCCTTGGCGGCGTGCACCCCGGGGGTGTCGAAGAGCGCCAGCTGGTGCCCCTCGCCGTTCACCACGCCCATGATGCGGGTGCGGGTCGTCTGCGGGCGTGGCGACACGATGGCGATGTGTTCGCCGAGCAGCCGGTTGAGCAGCGTGGACTTCCCCACGTTCGGGCGGCCGATGAGGGCCACGAACCCGGCGCGGAACGGCGTCGTCTTCCTGGGCACGGCGCCTTCCTAGCACGCCCAGGCCCGGCGAGGCGCCCGGCTGGGGCGCCCGGCCGGGCCAGGGGGGGCTGCGCGGACCTTTCGGGTCAGTACCCGGCGACCGTGATCTTGACCACCTGGACCGGCGTGATCGGCCGGTCGCCCGGCTTGGTGGGGGTGGTCTCGATCTTCTTCACCACGTCGGCGCCGGTGGTCACCTTGCCGAAGACCGGGTGCTTCGAGGCGCCCGGGCTGAACCAGTCGAGGAAGCTGTTGTGGGTGGCGTTGATGAAGAACTGCGAGCCGCCGCTGTTGGGCTGGCCGGTGTTGGCCATGGAGAGCGTCAGCGGCTCGTTGGAGAGCTTGGCCGCCGGCGGGTGCTCGTCCTTGATGGTGCCGTGCGGAGGGCCGCCGGTGCCGGCCCGCGCGCTGCCGGGGTCCCTGGAGTGCGGGCAGCCGAACTGCACCATGAAGCCCTTGATGACCCGGTGGAAGTGCAGGCCGTCGTAGAAGCCGCTCTTGGCGAGGTCCAGGAAGTTCTTGGCGGTGATGGGCATCTGGTCGAGGAAGATCTCGGCGGTGAAGGTGCCGAGGCTGGTCTCGAAGGTGGCGGTCGGGTTGGCCATGTGGTGGTCCTCGGGGGCCGCTACTTGCAGGTGGGCACGGTGGCGCCGATGGCCACGTGGTTCAGCTTGGTGGCGCCGTTGCCGGCGCGGGCGATCTTGCCGACCAGGTCGAGGCCGCAGACCACCTCGCCGAAGATGGTGTGGCGCCCGTTCAGGTGGGTGGTGGCCACCTCGGTGATGAAGAACTGCGAGCCGTTGGTGTTTGGGCCGGAGTTGGCCATGGCCAGGATGCCGGGGCGGAAGGCGTCGTCCGGGTGGAACTCGTCGGCGAAGCGGTAGCCGGGGTCGCCGGTGCCGTTGCCGCGCGGGTCCCCGCCCTGGATCATGAAGTTGGGGATGACGCGGTGGAAGATGGTGTTGTCGTAGAGCGGCCGCTTGGTCTTCTGGCCGGTGGGGTCGGTCCACTCCTTGGCGCCGGTGGCCAGGCCGACGAAGTTCTCGACCGTCTTGGGCGCGCGGGCGGCGAGCAGCTTGACCCCGATCTTGCCGGCGGAGGTCTCGAAGGTGGCGTACTGCTCCGCCTTGGCCGCGGCCTTGGGGGTTTCGGCGAGGGCCGGCGAGGAGAGCGCCAGCAGGGCGAACGCGAGGGTGATTTTCATGCGCGGGATGCTAGCGGCGCTCCGGCTGCGCGGCAAGTGAATGAGGGGCGCCCCCGGGACCCGGCCGGGGCCGCTCAGCGGGCCTTGGGGCGGCGCTTGGCGGGGCGGCTGGTGGCCCTGTGCCTGGGCGTCGCGGCGCCGGCGGCCTTCTTGCGGACGCGGCGGGGGGCCGCGGTCGGGGATCGCGGCTCCCCCTCTCCCTCAACTTGCTCAGGGGGCGGAGGCGCAGCCGCCGGGTTCGCGGGGGCCTGCCGCTCACCCCTCACCCCAGCCCTCTCCCCTGAGGGGAGAGGGAGTGCAGGAGCCATGGAGGGCGGGGAAGGCGGCGCGGGCGAGAGGGCCGAGGCGCCGGAGTTGGCTCCCTCTCCCGCAGCTTGCTGGGGGAGAGCGCCGGGGTGAGGGGGCGCAACGTTCACGGTCCTCTGCTCACCCTCTCCCGCAGCCTGCTGGGGGAGAGGGCCGGGGTGAGGGGGCGCCGCGGTCGCGTCCGCGGCCGCCGTCAGCTTGGCGAGCAGCACCTCCAGCCCGAGGCGGGCCACGGCCTGCTCGGCGTCCTTCTTCGACCGGCCGGTGGCGCGCCCCAGCACCTCGCCCCTCAGGTCCAGCTCCACCTCGAAGACCTTGGCGTGGTCGGGCCCCAGCTCCGCCACCACCTGGTAGCGCGGGGCGACCTTGAGCCGGCTCTGCGCCACCTCCTGGAGCTGGGTCTTGAAGTCGCGGTCCAGGGTCCCCTCGGCGGCGCGCTGGAAGGCCTCGCCCAGGCAGCGGTCCACCAGCGAGAGCACCCCCGGCAGCCCGTCCGAGAGGTAGATGGCCGCCACCACCGCCTCCATGGCGTCGGCCAGCAGGGAGGCCTTGCGGCGCCCGCCGGTGCGCTCCTCGCCGCGCCCCAGCCGGAGCAGCGGCCCCAGGTCCAGGGCGGTGGCCAGGGCCGCCAGCCCCTGCTCGTCCACCACCGCGGCCCGCATCTTGGAGAGGTCGCCCTCGCGGGCGGCCGGGAAGCGCTCCATCAGCCGGTGCGACACCGCCAGGTCGATGACCGCGTCGCCCAGGAACTCCAGCCGCTCGTTGTCGGCGGCCACCGGGCCGCGCTGCTCGTTGACGAACGACTTGTGGGTCAGGGCCGCCAGCGCCGTGGCGCGGTCCCGCAGCGGCTGGCCGAGGCGCGCCTCCAGCGCCGCCACCAGGGCCTGCTCGTCGGGCGCCTGCGGGGCCTGGGGGTCGTCGGCCATGCGGGGCCCCTCAGCCGCGCAGCCGGGCCGAGAGCTCCTCGGCCAGCTGGTAGGGATCGGCCTTCCGGGCCGCGATCAGGGCCGCCACCTCGTCGAGCCGGCCGCGCTCCAGCTCCAGCCTTGCCAGCGCGCCGGCCAGCAGCCGCTCGCGCAGGATGGCCACGAACCCGGCCCGGGCCCGGGCCGTGTCGCGCAGGCGCCGCTCGCCGCTGGTGTCGAGGTGGGTCCGGTGCGCCTCCAGCGCCTCGGCCAGGGCGTCGATGCCGTCGCCGGTGGCCGCCACGGTCTTCACGATGGGCGGGGTCCACCCCTGGTCCCGCTCCAGCGGCGCCGGCGCCTGGCCGGCGGCGGCGTGGCCGGCGTCGTGGTCCTGCGGCGGGCGCACCGCGTGGCGCAGCTCCAGCATGCCCTGCAGGTCGCGCACGGTGCGGTCGGCGCCGTCGCGATCCGCCTTGTTGACGGCGAAGACGTCGGCGATCTCCAGCACGCCGGCCTTGATGGCCTGCACGTCGTCGCCCATGCCGGGCACCGCCACCACGATCACGGTGTGGGCGAACTCGGCGATCTCGATCTCGTCCTGGCCCACCCCCACCGTCTCGACCAGCACCACGTCCTTGCCCATGGCGTCGAGCACGGCCACCAGGTCGGCGGTGGAGCGGGAGAGCCCGCCCAGGTGGCCGCGGGTGCCCAGCGAGCGGATGAAGACCCCCGGATCGGTGGCGTGGTCCTGCATGCGGATGCGGTCGCCCAGGATGGCGCCGCCGGTGAACGGGCTGGTGGGGTCCACCGCGATGACGCCCACCGTCCGGCCGGCCCGGCGGTGGTGGGCGATGAGCCGGTCGGTCAGGGTGGACTTGCCGGCGCCCGGCGAGCCGGTGATGCCCACCACCCAGGCCCGCCCGGTGCTGGGCCACAGGGCCCGCAGCGCCGCCTCCCCGGAGGGCAGCCGATCGTCGAGATCGCGCATCAGCCGCGCCCCGGCCCGCACCTCGCCCGCCAGCACCCGCTCCACCAGGGTGGGGGCCATCAGTAGGACGCCGCCTCTGGCACGAAGTTGGCCACCAGGATGGCGGCCGCCATCTTGCGCGGGGCGCCCAGGGGCTGCCGCTGCCGATCGAGCTGCCGGTAGATCACCGCCCCCTCCTGCACCTGGTCGATGTGGATGAGGAGGCGCCAGCCCCCCTTCTCCTGGGTGAACACCGCCTCGAAGTCGGCCTTGGCCAGCACCCGGGCCGCGCCGTACGGGCGCCCGTCGATGTCGGTGCCGACGTAGCGGATCTCGTCCGGCCCGGCCTCCTCCACCACCACGCTCATGACCCACACCTCGCCGGCCACCGGCTGCAGGTGCTCGGGTACCACCCCGCCGGCCGCGCCGCCCGCCAGCGCCAGGTCCGCCTCGAGCGGCAGGGGCGGCTCGTCGCTGGCGCCCAGGGCCGCCGCCACCACCTTGCGGGGCCCGGGGAAGCTGGCCAGGTCGAACTTGTCGGACCAGACGTCGCCGCTCGGCCCGATGAGCCGCCCCTTGAAGCGGGTGCCCATCTCGCGGGTGGCCACGAAGCGGTAGCGGGTGCCGCCGTGCTGGAACTCCTGCACCAGCTCCACCATGGCGTTGGGCGCCAGCATGGCGTCGGCGCCGAAGACCTGCGCCAGCGCCTGCAGCGTCAAGGCGTTGCGGGGGGGCGGGGTGATCTCCAGGCTGCTCCCGCGGGCCGGCGCGGCCGCCACCGGCGCCGCCGCGCGGGGCGCCATGCCGGGCAGCTGGTCCACCAGCCAGAGCTCCAGATCGGTGGCGCTGGCGAACTGGCGGAGCTCGAGCGGCGGGAAGTCGTGCCCCACCTCCCACGGCTTGCCGCCCACCGGCGCCACCCGCGAGACCCGCACCCCGTCGACCCCGCCCAGCACCTCGAAGGCGTGGCCCGGGGTCTTGACCACCGCGCGCACGTGCAGCCGCTCCGGGTCGAGGGTGGCCTCCAGCTTGAGGGCCCGCAGCCGCGCCGCCACGTCCTGCAGGCTGGCCTGCAGCCCGGCCAGGCCGGCCGCCAGCGCCGCCTCCAGGCCGGCCACCCGCTCGTGGACGTAGAAGTCCACCGGGCCCAGGGCCGAGAGCGGCGGATCCACGAAGCGCAGCCGGTCGTGCCCCGAGACCAGGAAGCGGGCGCGCGCCACCCCCTGCCCGGTGACCGGGTGGGCCAGCCGGCCGGAGAAGGACAGCTCCCCCTCCAGCGTCTCGCGGTCGGCCGACAGCCGCACCGGCACGCCCAGGATGGAGAGCTTGCGGGAGGCGATCTGGTTGAGCCGCTCCCGCGGGATCTTCCCGATGATGGTGTGTTCGCCTTCGCCCATTGGAGTCGGGCGCCGGGGCGCCGCGGGGGCGGAGCCTACCTCAAAACGTCCCGGGAGATGACCAGCCGCTGCACCTCGCTGGTCCCCTCCCCGATCTCGCACAGCTTGGCGTCGCGGAAGGCCCGCTCCACCGGGAAGTCCCGCGTGTAGCCGTACCCGCCGTGAACCTGGACGGCCTGTCCGGTGGCCCGCATGGCGGCCTCGCTGGCGAACAGCTTGGCCATGGAGGCCTCCCGGCCGAAGGGGCGCCCGGCGTCGCACAGGGCGGCGGCCCGGTGCACCAGCAGGCGGGCCGCCGCCAGGCCGGTGGCCATGTCGGCCAGCATGAAGGCGATGGCCTGGTGCTCGCCGATGGGCTTGCCGAAGGTGCGCCGCTCCCTGGCGTACCCGGTGGCCTGCTCCAGCGCCCCCCGGTGCAGCCCCACCGCCAGCGCCCCGATGGTGATGCGCCCGCGGTCCAGGATGCGCAGGGTGTCGAGGAACCCCTCGTCCACCGCCCCGACGCGCTGGTCGTCCGGCACCTCGACGTCCTCCAGGTGCAGCTCCCCGGTGTCGGAGGCCCGCATCCCCAGCTTGTCGTGGATGGGGCGCTGGCTGAAGCCCGGGGTCCCCTTCTCCACCACGAAGGCGGTGATGCCGTGCTGCCGGCCCGCCGGGCTGGAGCGGGCCAGCACCAGGAAGGTGTCGCCCACCGTGCCCTGGGTGATGAAGGTCTTGGTGCCGTTGAGCACCCACCCCTCCCCGCGGCGCACCGCGCTGGCCTGCAGCGCCGCGGCGTCGGAGCCGCTGCCCGGCTCGGTCAAGGCCCAGGCCGCCAGCTTCTCGCCGCGGGCCAGGGGCGGCAGCCAGCGCCGCTTCTGGGCCTCGGTGCCGAAGCGCACCAGGTGGCCCTGCCCCAGGCCGTTGTGCGAGGCCACCGTCAGGGCCAGCGCCCCGTCGAAGCGCGCCACCTCCTCCACCACCACCGCGGTGGCCAGCGCCCCCAGCCCGGCCCCGCCGTAGGCCTCCGGCACGGCGATGCCCATCAGCCCCAGCTCGCCGAGGGCCCGCACCACCTGGTGGGGGAAGGCGGCCGCCTCGTCCCAGGCGCGGGCGTGCGGCGCCACCTCGCGCAGGCAGAACTCGCGCACGGTGCGCTGGATCTCGGTCAGCTCCTCGGGCAGCTCGAAGTCCATGGTGCCTCCCGCCTCACACCGGGGTGACGCCGTGCTTGCGGCCGGCCGGCGGCTGGTAGCCCTCGGCGTAGAGCCGGTAGCGCCGCACCAGCTCCTGGCGCAGCCCGTCGCCGGGCACCACCGCGTCCACCACCAGCTCGCTGGCCAGCTTGAGCAGGTCGATGTCCTCGCGGTACTCGTCCCGCAGCGCCGCCACGTAGGCGGCCCGCTCCGCCTCGGGCCGCTCCTGGATCTTGTTGTAGTAGACCGCGTTGACGGCGGCCTCCGGCCCCATCACCGCGATCATGGCCTGGGGCAGCGCCAGGGTGGCCGAGGGGGCGAAGCCCGGGCCGTCCATGGCGTAGAGCCCGGCCCCGTAGGCCTTGCGGACCACCACGCAGATGCGCGGCACGGTGGCCTCCGAGACCGCGCTGATCATCTTGGCCCCGGAGCGGATGATGCCGGCCCGCTCCACCTTGGTGCCGATCATGAAGCCCGGCACGTCGGCCAGGTAGAGGAGCGGCACGTTGAAGGCGTCGCACAGCCAGACGAAGCGGGCCGCCTTGTCGGCCGAGTCCGGGAAGAGCACCGCCCCCTTCACCTTGGGCTGGCTGGCCACCAGGCCCACCACCCGGCCGTCCAGCCGGGCCAGGCCGGTCACCAGCTCCCCGGCCCAGAGCCGCTTGACCTCCAGGAAGGAGCCCTCGTCCACCAGCGCCTCCACCAGCTCCAGCACGTCGAAGGGGCGGTTCTGGTCGGCCGGCACCAGCGCCTCGATGGACCGGGCCCCGGGCCGGGGCGGGCGCGGCGGCGCTGCCGGCGGCAGCTCGCGGCAGCTGCGCGGCAGCATGCCGAACCAGCGCCGCGCCAGGTCCAGCGCCTCGGCCTCGGTCTTCACCAGGAAGTCCCCGCAGCCGGACACGCTGCAGTGCATGCGGGCCCCGCCCAGCTCCTCCAGCGAGACCTTCTCGCCGATGACCATCTCGGCCATGCGCGGCGAGCCCAGGTACATGGAGGCGTTGCCCTCCACCATGATCACCACGTCGCAGAAGGCCGGGATGTAGGCGCCGCCGGCCGCCGAGGGGCCGAAGAGCAGGCAGACCTGCGGCACCAGGCCGGAGAGGTGCACCTGGTTGTGGAAGATGCGCCCGGCGCCGCGCCGGCCCGGGAACATCTCCACCTGGTCGGTGATGCGCGCCCCGGCCGAGTCCACCAGGTAGAAGAGCGGCAGGCGCTGGGCCGCCGCCACCTCCTGCACCCGCAGGATCTTCTCCACCGTGCGGGCGCCCCAGGAGCCGGCCTTGACGGTCGAGTCGTTGGCCATCACCGCCACCGCCCGGCCCTCGATGGTGCCCAGGCCGGTCACCACGCCGTCGGCCGGCAGGTCGTGATCCAGGGCGTTGGCCAGCGCCCCGTCCTCCACCAGCGAGCCCGGGTCGAGCAGCAGCGCCAGCCGCTCCCGCGCGAAGAGCTTCCCCTGCTCCCGGTTCTTCTGGTGGTACCGCTCCGCGCCGCCGCGGGCCACCCGCGCCAGCTCCGCCTTCAGCCCCTCGTCGCGCTCCATCAGGCCTCCTCGCCTACTCGCCGGTGAAGACCGGCGGCCGCTTCTCCGCGAAGGCCCGCAGCGCCTCCTGCCGGTCCTGGGTGGGCAGGCAGGCCTGGTAGAGCCGGTGCTCCAGGTCGAGCGCCTCGGCCAGCGGCAGGTGCCGCCCCTCGGCCACCGCCCGCTTGGCCTGCCGGAGCGAGACCGGCGCGTTGGCGGCCACCCGGCGCGCCAGCGCCAGGGCCTCCTCGCCGAGCCGCGCCGCCGGCGCCACCGCGGTGACCAGCCCCATGGCCAGCGCCTCGGCCGCGCCCACCCGGCGCCCCGTCAGGATGAGATCCAGGGCCCGCCCGGCCCCGATGAGCCGCGGCAGCCGCTGCGTCCCGCCGCCCCCGGGGATGATGCCCAGGCCCACCTCCGGCAGGCCCATGAGGGCGCCCTCGGCGGCCACCCGGAGGTCGCAGGCCAGCGCCAGCTCCAGCCCCCCGCCCAGGGCCGCGCCGTTGAGCGCCGCCACCACCACCTGCGGCAGCGCCTCCAGCCCGTCGAGCAGGGCGCGCAGGGCGCGGTGGAAGTCGGCCACCTGGGCGTCCGCCATGGCGGCCCGCTCCTTCAGGTCGGCCCCGGCGCAGAAGGCCCGCCCCCCGGCCCCGGTCAGCACCACCACCCGGAGGGCGCGGTCCGCCGCGGCCCGCTCCAGCAGGCCGGCCGCGTCCTGCAGCAGCGCCATGGTGAGCGAGTTGCGCCGCGCCTCGCCCTGGATGGTCCAGCGCTCCACCGCCCCGAGCCGCTCCACCAGCCACGTCATGTCAGGCTCCCCGCCGCGCCGAGAGCGCGGCCTGCAGCGCCTTGCCCGGCAGCGGCCGGCCCACCAGCCGCTGCGCCAGCGCGCCGGCGGCCACCAGCCGCTGGAAGTCCACCCCGGTCTCCAGCCCCAGCCCATGCAGCAGGTAGACCAGGTCCTCGGTGGCCAGGTTGCCGGAGGCGCCGGGCGCGTACGGGCAGCCGCCCAGCCCGCCCACCGCGGCGTCGAAGGTGGTGAGCCCCTCCTCCAGCGCCGCCAGCACGTTGGCCAGCGCGGTGCCGCGGGTGTCGTGGCCGTGCAGCGCCAGCCTGGCCGCCGGCACGGTGGGCAGCAGGCGCCGCAGCACCCGGCGCACCTCGGCCGGCGTGCCCACCCCGATGGTGTCGCCCAGCGACACCTGGGCGCAGCCGAGGTCCAGCAGCCGCCGCGCCACCTCCGCCACCCGCCCCGGGTCCTGGGCCCCCTCGTACGGGCAGCCGAAGGCGGTGGAGACGTAGCCCCGCACCTCGAGCCCGCGCGCCCGGGCCGGCCCCACCACCTCGGCGAGGCCGGCGAAGCTCTCCTCGACGCCGCGGCCCAGGTTCTTCCGGTTGTGGGTCTCGGAGGACGAGAGGAAGACCGCCGCCGCCACCGGGGGCGCGCCGGGGCCGCCGCGCTCGAGCGCCGCCAGCAGCCGCGCCAGGCCGGTGGCGTTGGGCACCAGCGCCACGAAGCCCACCCCGGGCAGCGCCGGCAGCCCCGCCACCACCTCGGCGGCGTCGGCCAGCTGCGGGATCCAGGCGGGTGAGACGAAGCTGGTGGCCTCGATGCGGCAGAGCCCGGCCTCGGCCAGCGACCGGATGAGCGCCAGCTTGTCCTGGGTGGGGACGCGCGCCGCCTCGTTCTGCAGGCCGTCGCGCGGGCCGACCTCGTAGACCGTCACCCGCGGTGCCATGCGGGCATCCTATCCGCCGGCCGGCCGCGGCCCCGACCCCTTCCGGGGGCCTTCCTTCAGCGGACGATCTCGGCCGGCCCGGTCCGCTTCTCCCCCTCGGCCTGGCGCGCTGCCTCCTCCAGGTGGGTGTGGATGCGCATGGAGCAGAACTTCGGGCCGCACATCGAGCAGAACTCGGCGGTCTTGAAGTGCTCGGCCGAGAGCGTCTCGTCGTGCATCGACTGGGCGCGCTCCGGGTCGAGCGACAGCTCGAACTGCTTCTTCCAGTCGAAGGCGTAGCGGGCCCGCGAGAGGGCGTCGTCGCGGTCGCGGGCGCCCGGCCGGTGGCGGGCGATGTCGGCGGCGTGGGCGGCGATCTTGTAGGCGATGATCCCCTGGCGCACGTCCTCCAGGTCGGGCAGGCCGAGGTGCTCCTTGGGGGTCACGTAGCAGAGCATGGCGGCGCCGTGCTGGGCCGCCACCGCCGCGCCGATGGCGCTGGTGATGTGGTCGTAGCCGGGCGCGATGTCGGTGACCAGCGGCCCGAGCACGTAGAACGGGGCCTCGTCGCACAGCTCCCGCTCCCGCTCCATGTTCATGGGGATCTGGTCCAGCGGCACGTGGCCCGGCCCCTCCACCATGACCTGCACGTCGTGGGCCCAGGCCCGCCGGGTCAGGTCCCCCAGGATCTTGAGCTCGCCGAACTGGGCGCCGTCGGAGGCGTCGGCCAGGCAGCCGGGGCGCAGCCCGTCGCCCAGGCTGAAGGTCACGTCGTACCGCTTGAAGATCTCGCAGATGGCGTCGAAGTGGGTGAAGAGCGGGTTCTCCGCCTTGTTGGCCAGCATCCACTGGGCCATCATCGCCCCGCCGCGGCTGACGATGCCGGTGACCCGCTTGGCCGCCAGCGGGATGTGGTCCCGGAGCAGGCCGGCGTGGATGGTCATGTAGTCGACGCCCTGCTGGGCCTGCTTCTCGATGATGTCGAGCAGGATCTTCGGCGTCAGGTCGGGCACCTCGTCGACGTGGACCAGGCACTCGTAGATGGGCACCGTGCCCACCGGGATGGGGCTGGCGCGGATGATGGCCTCGCGGATCTCCGGGATGCTGCCGCCGGTGGAGAGGTCCATCACCGTGTCGGCGCCGTGCTTGAGGCACAGGGCCAGCTTCTCGAGCTCGTGCCTGGCGTCGGAGGTGACCGCCGAGTTGCCGATGTTCGCGTTGATCTTGCAGGTGGCGGCGATGCCGATGCCGAGCGGGTCCAGCTCGGGGTGGTTCAGGTTGGCGGGGATGACCATGCGCCCGCGGGCCACCTCGGCGCGGATCAGCTCGGCCGGCAGCTTCTCGCGGGCCGCCACCCGCGCCATCTCCTCCGTGATCTGCCCCTGCCGGGCCAGGTGGAGCTGCGTGACGTTGGCCTGCCCGCGACGCTTCTCGACCCATCCTGCCCGCATTCGACCACCTCCACCCACCCTCGGGGAGGGCGAAACTAGCGGGCGCCCGTCGAGGTTGTCAACGAGCGCCCCATGAATGATCGTTCGCGCCCCGCCGCGGCGCCGGGCGCGGCTAGCGCAGCGCCGCGAAGGCGTCGCGGCCGGCGTAGCGGGCCGCCGCGCCGAGCTGCTCCTCGATGCGCAGCAGCTGGTTGTACTTGGCCACGCGGTCGGTGCGGGAGGCCGAGCCGGTCTTGATCTGGCCGCAGTCGCAGGCCACCGCCAGGTCGGCGATGGTGGTGTCCTCGGTCTCGCCGGAGCGGTGGCTCATGACGCTGGTGTAGCCGGCCCGGTGGGCCATGCGGACGGCCTCCAGGGTCTCGGTGAGCGAGCCGATCTGGTTCACCTTCACCAGGATGGAGTTGGCGATGCCGGCCTCGATGCCACGGCCGAAGATCTCGGTGTTGGTGACGAAGACGTCGTCGCCCACCAGCTGGATCTTCCCGCCCAGGCGGTCGGTGAGCAGCTTCCAGGCCTTCCAGTCGTTCTCGCCGCAGCCGTCCTCGATGGACACGATGGGGTACTTGGCGACCAGCGACTCGTACCAGGACACCAGGCTGGCGGCGTCGAAGGACTTGCCCTCGCCCTTGAGCACGTACTTGCCGCTCTTGGCGTCGAAGCACTCCGAGAAGGCGCAGTCGAGCGCCAGGCCGACCTGCTTGCCCGGCTTGAGGCCGGTGGCCTTGATGGCCTCCATGATGACCGCCAGGGCCTCCTCGTTGGAGGCCAGGCTGGGGGCGTAGCCGCCCTCGTCGCCCACGCCGGTGGAGGCGCCCTTCCCCTTCAGCACCTTCTTGAGGGCGTGGAAGATCTCGGCGCCGTAGCGCAGCGCCTCGGCGAAGGAGGGGGCCCCGAGCGGCACCACCATGAACTCCTGGATGTCGACGTTGGAGTCGGCGTGGGCGCCGCCGTTGAGGATGTTCATGAGCGGCACCGGCAGGGTGCGGGCGTTGGCCCCGCCCACGTACCGGTAGAGCGGCAGGCCGTGGGCCGCCGCGGCCGCCTTGGCCGCCGCCAGCGAGACCCCCAGGATGGCGTTGGCGCCCAGCTTGGCCTTGGTCTTGGTGCCGTCCAGCGCGACCATGCGGGCGTCGAGGTCGGCCTGGTTGGAGGCGTCCATGCCGATGATGGCCGGCGCCAGCGCGTTCATGACGTTGTTGACGGCCTTCTTGACGCCCTTGCCGAGGTAGCGCTTCTTGTCGCCGTCGCGCAGCTCCAGCGCCTCGTGCTCGCCGGTGGAGGCGCCCGACGGGACGGCGGCGCGACCCACGTCGCCGCTGGCCAGCGCCACCTCGACCTCGACCGTCGGGTTGCCGCGGGAGTCGAGGATCTCCCGGGCCGTCACGTTGATGATCTCGGTCATGCCAATCTCCTGGAAAGGCGGCGCGGACGCCGCGCTGGGTGGGAAGGGAGGCGCGCGCGGATCAGACCGATCGGCCGGTGGCGAGTCAACCGGAATCCGGGCGGGCAGAGGGGTGCGGCGATCCGCGACGTCCGCCACCGCACACCGGGCCGGCGCGGCGGGCCGCGGGCCGCGACCGCTCGACGGTCAGTGGTAGTCGATGATGATGACGCCGCGGTCGCCGCCGGGGGCGTCGTCGTCGGGGCGATCCGGGCGGCGCTCCGGCGGCGACGGCACCGGGACCTGGACGACCGGGCGATCGTCGCGCTCGCGCTGCCGCTCGCGCCGCTTGATCTCCTCGATGACGTAGGCGTCCAGCATCCTGGTCTCTCCGAGCCTCACACCCCACCGAAGGTGCAACAGCCGTTCCCGGTGTCCGCCTTCCTGCGCCGCCGAGCCGGACCGCCTCCCCGGCGCTGCTTCGATCCGTCAGGAACCGCACAAAAGACCGTGAATCCGGCCTCATCGACCCCTGTTACCACCCGACCGGGGGTGGGTCAAGGTGAGCCTGGACCTCCTCGGTCCCAGGGCGCCTGACCGGTCGCCTGGCACCCAGCGGCACACCCGTGTGGCCGCTCCCACCCGCCTACTTCGGCCCGCGCTCCACCCGCGCCTTGAAGGCCTCCAGCGTCTTCGGCAACTGCACGCGGGTCAGCTCGTCGGACACCTTGTCGATGATCGCCTGGGGGATGAGCGGCGGCTTGGAGATCTGGATGTCCACCGTGTACCGGCCGCGCGTGGTGGCCCCCTCTGGCGTGAGCTCCCAGGAGCCGTTGGAGACCTTCATCATGTCGCCCGACACCAGCGACCAGGTGATCCGCAGCGGGCGGGTCTCCACGTGGCGCAGCACGTACTTGACCCGCTTGATGCCGAGGTCGAGCTCGTACTCCACGCTCCGGTCGCCCTGGCCGGGCAGGACCCGGCAGGACTTGATGCCGGGCACGAACTCCGCGTAGCGGGTGTAGTCGACCAGCACGGCGAAGACCTGCTCGGGCGAGCGGTCGAAGACGATCTCCTGGGTCACCGCGGCCATGTGCTGCCTCCTCGGGCGCGCCCGCCGGGGCACGCCGAATCTCCTAGGGCGGCGCCGCGGCCGGCGCCACCTCGCCCGCCGACAGCCGCGCCAGCAGCGGCGCGGGCAGGCGCTGCACCCGCCCCTCCAGGTCCACGCAGGCGTGCACGGTGTGGCCGGTGGCCAGCAGCGTGCCGTCGCGCACCAGGCGGTACTCGAAGCGGGCCGAGGCGCGGCGCACCCCGGCCAGCGAGACCTGCACCTCGAGCAGGTCGTCGTAGCGCGCCGGCACCCGGTAGCTCACCGCGGCCTCGGCCACCGGCAGGCGCAGCCCGAAGGCCTCCTCGAAGTCGCGGTAGCGCAGCCCCTTGGCCCGGATGAACTCGTTCCGCCCGGCCTCGAAGTAGCGCAGGTAGTTGGCGTAGTAGACCACCCCCATCTGGTCCGTGTCGCCGTAGATGACCCGGACCTGGGTGGTGACCATGGCCGCCCCCGCCTAGACCGTCTCGATGCGGATGAACCGGGTGGGCTCCAGCGTCGAGGGGTGCCGGTCGATCTCGCCGATGGCGGCCCTGAGGTCGGCCTCGCGCGCCTGGTGGGTCACGAAGACCAGCGGCACCGGCGCGGCCGGGTCCGACTGCTCGCGCTGCTGCACCGCGGCCACCGAGATGGAGCGGGCCGCCAGGGTGGCGGCGATGCGCGCCAGCACCCCGGGCTCGTCCCTGACGGCGAAGTGCAGGTAGTAGGCGCAGCGGATCTCGGCGTGCGGCCGCAGCCCCACCAGCGGCTGGTCGGGCGGCAGCGGCACGCGCCCCGGGCTGCCGGCCAGGATGTTGCGGGTCAGGTCGATGATGTCCGACACCACCGCGCTCCCGGTGGGCATGGCGCCGGCGCCCTGGCCGTAGAGCATGGAGGGGCCGAGCGCCTCCGACTGCAGCACCACGGCGTTCATGGCGCCGCGCACGCCGGCCATCAGCGAGCCCTGCGGGATGAAGGCGGGGTGGACCCGGGCCTCGATCTGGCCGAGCCCTCCGGGGCCCTGGCCCTCGCAGCGGCGGGCCACCGCCAGCAGCTTGAGCGTGTAGCCGAACTCGCGGCCCCAGCGGAAGTCCTCCTGGGTCAGCTTCATGATCCCCTCGGTGAGCACCTCGGCGGGCGCCAGGCGGGCCCCGAAGGCCAGCTGGGCCAGCACGCAGAGCTTCTGCGCGGCGTCGCCGCCGGAGACGTCCAGGGTGGGGTCGGCCTCGGCGTAGCCGAGCCGCTGCGCCTCGGCCAGCACCGGCGCCAGCGCCTCGCCCTTCTCGGCCATGGCGGTGAGGATGAAGTTGGTGGTGCCGTTGACGATGCCCACCAGCGAGGAGATGCGATCGGAGGCCAGCGACTCGCGCAGGGTGCGGATGATGGGCACGCCGCCGCAGACCGCCGCCTCGTAGTAGACGTCCACGCTCTTCTGCCGGGCCAGGCGGAAGATCTCCTCGCCCCGGGTGGCCAGCAGCGCCTTGTTGGCGGTGACCACGTGCTTGCCGCGCGAGAGCGCGCCGGTGACCAGCTGGAAGGCCTGGTCCACGCCGCCGATGAGTTCGACCACCACCTCGATGGACGGGTCCTCCAGCAGGTCCTCCAGCCGGGTGCTGACCAGCCCGACCGGCAGCTCCACCGCCCGCTCCTTCGCCTCGTCGCGCCGCACCACCCGCTTGACCACCAGGCGGGCGCCCAGCCGCGCCTCGATGTCGCGGGCGTGGCGCTGCAGGATGGAGAGGACGCCGCCCCCGACGGTGCCGAACCCGGCGATGCCGATGCCTACCTCGCGCATGCTCACTTTCCCTCCAGGCGGTAGGAGCGCAGCACGGCCCGGAACTGCGGCCTGGCTGCGCCGTCCACCACCGCGAACGTCTCGATGCGCACCGGCCCGACGCCCGGCGCGTAGGTGATCTCGTTGACCAGGTCGGTGCCGCCGCCGGCGCCGTTGATGGCCCGCACCCGCAGGCAGCCCCGGAAGGTGCCGGCCGGGGTGGTCACCACCTCGCCCGCCCCGGCGATCTCGTACTTCTCGGTGGAGCTGACGGACAGCACCGACCGCCAGGTGGTGCCCACCACCAGCGGGCCGCAGAGCAGCTGGCGCACCCGGTCGCGCAGGCAGTCCGGTCCGGCCCGGAGCTCGCCCCGCTCGCTGTCCCGGAAGAAGCCGTCGGCGGTCCGCTCCACGATGCGGACGGTGCGGGTGGGGGCGCTGCCGGGCGGCAGCTGCGGGCTCTGGTCCTCCCAGACCCACTGGTTGCCCACCGCCAGCGGGAAGTAGTCGGCCGGGGCCGGGCCGCGGCGCGCCCCGCCGGGTGGGGCGTGGGCGCAGGCGGCGCAGAGGACCAGGAGCGCGAGGGCTGGGGCGAGGCGCACGGAGGGGGGCATGGCGGGGCGCATTCTAGCCTCGATCGTGGGGGTGGCCACTACCTCGCCGGCGCGCCCGCGGGCCGTGCCGGGGTCGGCGGCGGGGCCGGCGGGACCGGCAGGGTCGCCAGCGCGGCGGCGGCGGCGGCCCGCACCCGGTGGTCCGGGTGGGCCTGCTGCAGCGTGAGCAGCCAGCCCTCGGCGTCCGGACCGCCGATGTCGCCCACCACCGGGATCAGGCGCAGCGCCTCGGCCGGGTCGCCCTGGCGCGACAGCTCGATGAGGGGCGCCACCGAGCGCGGGTCCTTCAGCTGGGTGAGCGCGCCGATGGCGCGGTCCACCACCCGGCGGTCGGAGTCCTGCAGCCGCCTCACCAGCCCGGGCACGGCGCTGGGCTCGCGCCGCTCGCCCAGCGCCTGGACCGCGTGGTCCCGCACCCGCACGTCTGGTGACTCCAGGTCGGCCAGGAGCGCCTCGGCCGGCTTCTGCTCGGCGCTCAGGCCCAGGCGGGCCCCGCGCGCGGCCTCGCCGAGGGCCGCCGCCAGGGCCGCCCGCACCGCCGCCGCCGGGCCCCCGGCCGCCACGGCCTCGCCGCCGGCGCCGCCCTCGCGCCGGGACGCCTCGCCGCCGCCGCTGGCCTCGAGCTCGAGCTCGATGCGCACGTCCACCCGGAGGCCGCGGCCACCCGCCGAGGGGCCCACCCGCAACCCGGTCAGCTCGACGCGGGCCAGGTAGGCCGGCTCCCCGGCCCCGAAGCGGAACCCGGCCTCGGCGAGGGCGGCCCGCGCCAGCGCCTCGACCGCGGCGGCGTCCAGCCCCATCTCCGCCACGCCCGACAGCGACCCCTCCACCACCTGCAGCCGCGCCAGGTGGGGGGGCGGTGCGGTCCGGCTACAGCCCGAGGCCGCGAGGGCCACGAGGAGCAGCAGGCCGGCACGGGAAGGTGCCACCCGGGCCTGGCTCGGGATCACGCCCCGCCCGCGCCGTCGTCCCCGCCCTGGTCGGGCGGAGGCGGAGGTGGCGGCGGGCTGGACTCGGGCGCCGAGCCCTGCGCGGCCCCTTGCTCGGGCCCAGGCGCGCCAGGCGTACCCGGCTCGCCACCCTCGCGCTTCTCGCCGCGCCCGCGCCCACCGCGCCGGCGGCGGCGGCGGCGGCGCCGCCGGCCACCCTCGCCGGCCGGTCGCTGCTCCCCGCTGCCAGCGGCGCCAGGCGCGGCCGCCTCGCCGTCGGGACCAGCCTCGGCCTCGCCGTCGTCGCCGTCGTCCGGGCCCTCGTCGTCGCCCTCGTCGCCCTCGTCGGGCTCGGCGTCGTCGGCCAGCCGCGGCGCCACGGCCGCGAGCGGGCCATCGACCGAAGGACCGGCCTCCACCTGCTCGGCCTCCTGCCTGGCCGGCTCGTCCCCCTCGGCTGCCGCCGGGACCTCCAGGGACTCCCCCTCGGCGCCCGGCTCCCGCGGCTCGCCGCGGTCCGGACGCTCGCCGCGCCCGGGACGCTCGCCGCGCCCGGGACGCTCGCCGCGCTCCGGACGCTCACCTCGCTCCGGGCGCTCACCGCGCTCCGGGCGCTCACCGCGCTCGGGACGCTCGCCGCGCTCCGGGCGGTCCGACCGCTCGCGCCCCTCGGGTTCGCCCTCGCGGCGGTCCCGCTCCTCGCGCCTGGCCCGCCGCGCCGTCTCCTCCCGCGCCGCCACCTCGGCGGCGGCCGCGAAGACCGCCTCGTCCACCTCCGGCACCACCACCGCCACGCAGCCGAGGGCCGCGTCGGCGAACGCCTCGGCCAGCGCCTCGCCGCACAGCAGCACCACCGGCAGCTGACCGGCCGCGGCCGCCTCGCTGCGAGCGTCGCGCGCCGCCTCGCCGGCCGTCACCACCACGCCGATCTGGGCGCCGTAGTGGCCGAGGTCGCGGCGCGTGTCCACCACGTCGCGGCGGGCCGCGTCGGCCCCGCTGCGCACCACCCGGAAGCAGTGGCGCACGTCGGCCAGCCCCATGCGCCGGCGACCGGTGTAGATGACGTGTTCGCGGCCGCGCTTGGCCACCTTGACCTCGCGGTACCCGGTGCGCTCCAGCAGCTTGGCCACCAGGTGCTCGACCGTGGGGGCGTCGCACTCGCGCAGCCGGCGGCGCAGGCCGGCCAGCCCGGCGCGGCGCAGGTCCCCCGGCGAGGCCGACCGGACCACGGCGGCGGCGGCCAGCGGCGCGGTGCGCTCGCCGGGCTCCGGCTGCGCCACCAGGGTGACCAGCTCGCCGTCGAGCTGGAAGAGCGCGCGCCGACCGGCCGACTCGCGCCGGTGGTTGTCCTCGGCGAGCGCCGCGCCCAGGGCGCCGGCGTCGCGCACGAAGGCCTCCGGCATGAGCAGCCGCTCGGCCCCCTGCGCCGCGATGGCCGCCAGCGCCAGGGACTGGCCGGCGCCGGCCAGGATCTCGTAGGCCACCTCGGCGGGCGGCGGGAAGCGCCGACCGCGCCGCTCCTCGCCCTCGTCGCGCCGGCGCACCTTCTCGCCGCGCCCCGACGAGCGGGCCGCGTCGCGGATGGGCGCCGGGTGGCGCTCGCGGGCCCGGTACGGCGCGTCGTCCACCGGCGGCGTCTCGATGAGGTTCTCGAGGCCCAGCGGATCCTCGTCGAGCCCCCACTCCACCAGGGCGAAGGTGCCGGTGGTGACCGACAGGACCTTGCGCTCCAGGCGCGGCAGCCGGCAGTGGGCGGCCACCTGATCGGCCATCACCTCCTCCGGGATCTTGCCGACGTGGTCGAGCAGGTTCTCCCGGACGGCGATCTCGGTGATCTTCTTGAAATGGAGAGGCTTCCCCTCGCGCCGCAGCACCTCGATGGCGGCTTCGGTGAAAGTCATTGGATTCCTTGAGAGAAAAGAGGAGGGGGCCAGCCAGGTGCGGCCCGCCAGAAGGCGCACATCATGTTCGCGGATGGGAACGCTGTCAACGTTGAAAGGTCTCGATTTGACGAACATTCTTCCGCTCGTGGTCCACGTCCGCACCACCGGAGACTGGCGCCTCGCCCCTGCCTCGGACGGCCAGGGCGCCGCGGCGGCGCCCGAGGACGTGGTGGGCGTGCTCTCGGTCGAGGTGGACGGGGTGGATCTCACCGCAGGGCGAGCCGAGGGCGCGGTCCTGCCCGCGCTGGAGGGGCTGCTGGCGGCCGCGGCGCGGCTCCTGGCCCGGGGAGGCCGGGCGGCGGCCCCGCTGGCCGACGGCCGGCTGCTCCTGGTGCTGCAGCGCGCCGGCGAGCGGGTCGAGCTGTCCCTGCTGGAGGTCGGACCGCCGGCCCGGCTGCTGGTCCGCGGGGTGGCGGTGGACCTGGAGGCGCTGGCCGGCGCCACCCTGGACGCGGCACACGCCGTGGGCCGCGAGCTCTGCCGGCTCCCCGCCGGGGAGGCGGCGTCCCGCCGCCTGGCCCTCGCGGCCAGGGCCGCGGAGCGCCAGCCTGCGCCCGGGCCGCCGGGGCACCGGGAGGAGGCGCGCCCCGAGCCGGCGCCCTGGCTCCTCGCCGCGCGGCCGCGGCCAGGGCCCCACGCCCACACCTCCGCGGGCGACGCGCCGCTCCACCTCCACGTCGAGCTGGCCGACGAGGCCACGGGGCTCTGGCTGGGGCCGGGCGAGCCGGCCGACCTGGCCGCGCTGCTGGCCCCTGGCCGGGTCACCCTGGCCGCCGGCCCCACCCGGCTCGCGGTGCTCGAGGGCCTGCCGTTCCTCACGCTGCGCGACCTGGTGGACGGCCTGGAGGAGGCCTCCCGGGCGCGCCGGCGCGGCGAGCCGCCCGGCCGACTCCGGCTGGCCAGCGGCGCGCCCGCCCGCGAGGTGGCGCTCGACCTGCGCCACGAGGCGGCCCGGGCGGCGAGCGCGGCCGGCTCGACGCAGGCGCTGGCGCTGGCCAGCGCCACCGTGCGCGCGGTGGAGGTGCTGGGGCACCTGGCGGTCCGGGCCTCGCCGGCGCACGCCGCCAACCCGGCCCTGCTCGAGCTGCACGCGGCGGCCCTGACGGCGCAGGCCCACCTCGCCGCCCAGGCGGAGGGCGACGCCCAGCTGGCCACGGCCGCGTCCCGGCGGGCCTCCGCCCCGCCCCGGCAGCGTCCGCTGGCCCACGGCGAGCTCCGGCGCATCTCCCTGCGCACCTGGCACCGGGCCCACGTCGGCGCGCCGGTGACCCCGCGCCTGGCCGCCGCCGGGCCGGTGCTGCTGGCCTTCGGCCGCGACGCGGTGGTGGCCCACGGCGGGCGCAGGCCCTGGCGGGCGGCCGGGGCCCACTGGGCCGCCCTGGCCGGCGGGCTGGTGCTGGTGAGGCGGGAGGCCCGTCTGGCCGCCCTGGACCCCGCCACCGGCCGGGAGCGCTGGTCCCGCGCGCTGCCCGGCGCCGACCCCACCGGCGCCGCGGGCCGGCCGGGCGGGCCGCTGCTCCTCTGCGAGCCGGAGTCGCTGACGGCCCTCGACCCCGCCACCGGCGCCACCCGCTGGCGGCTCGACCTGCCCGGCAGCGGCGGGCTGGCGCTGGGTCGCGCCGGGCCGCTGGCGCTGGTGGCCGGCGCCTCCGGGCTGGTCCACGGCATCGCCCCGGACGGCGGGCTGGCCTGGCGGGTGCGCGGCCCGGGTCCGGCGCTGGCCGCGCCGCTGGCCTGCGGCCGGGCGGTGGCCTGCCTGCACGCGGCGGGCTCCGGCGCGAGCCTGCTCTTCCTCGACGCCGCCTCCGGCGCCCGGCGCGGCGAGGTGGCGCTCGACGTCCGCCCCTCCGGCGCGCCGCTGCTGGTCCGCGGCGGCCTGGTGGTGGCGGGGCGCTCCGGCGGCGAGGCGGTGCTGGTGCGGGTGGACGCGGCGCGCGGGCGACGCTGGGAGGTGGGGTTGCCGCTCGACGGCCCCCCCCGCCCGGCCGCCGCCGGCCCGCTGCTGGTGGTGGGAGGCGACGGCGGGGCGCTGCTGGGGCTCGACCCGGCCGGCCGGGTGGCCTGGAGCCTGCCGGCCCAGGGCGAGGGCGAGGGCGGCGCGGCCCCGCTGCTGGCGCGCGGCGTGGTGGTGGCCTCGCGGGGCGGGGTGGCCCTGCTGGACGCCGCCACCGGCCGGCCCCTGGGCCTGGCGGCCGGCCTCTCGCCGGCCCACCTGGTGGCCGGGCCAGGGCTGGAGGTGGCGGCGCTGGAGGTGGACGGGGCCGTCGCCTGGCTCGGGCCGGGCGGGCACGTCAGCGTGCTCGGCTGAGGGCCTACACGCCCAGGAAGAGCCGCTTCCCGAAGTTGAGCGCCAGGTCGGCGTCGAAGATCTTCTGCGCCGAGGCCTCGATGTCGTAGGCCACCCGGTGGTAGGTCACCTCGCGCCGGCTGGTGTCGTAGATGACGAAGCAGGCGCGGTTGTCGCAGTCGCGCGGCTGGCCCACCGACCCCACCGAGATGACGTACTTGTAGCCTTGGCGAAGCCCGAACCGGTTGGACACCACCTCGACCACGTCGCCGCCCGGGCCGATCGCGAAGGTCTTGCAGAGGTGGCTGTGGCCGATGAAGGAGACCGCCGACAGCTCGCGGGCGTAGGGCAGCAGCTCGCGGGCCTGCTCCAGGGCGAAGACGTAGTCGTAGGCCTCCGGCAGCACGGGCGACCCGTGGCTGAAGCAGACCTCCCCGTCGCGCCAGGTGAAGGGCAGGCCGCGCAGCCACTCCAGGTGATCCTGGTCGATGCGGCTGGCCGTCCAGTCGAGGGCGTGGCGGGCGGCGTCGTAGTAGAAGCTGTAGTCCATCCGCCCCGAGACGGCGGCGTCGTGGTTGCCCAGCAGGGTCACCGCGGCCCGCTCCCGGATGAGCCGGCAGCACTCGTTGACGCTGGCCCCGTAGCCCACCACGTCGCCGAGGCAGATCACCCGGTCCGGGCGCTCGCGATCGAGCAGGCCCAGCGTCTCGGTGAGCGCCTCGAGGTTGGAGTGGATGTCGCTCAGGATGGCGATGCGCATGCGGCCTCGGGTGACCCGCGATGGTAGCCGCCGCCCGGATTGAGCGTCAACGCTCCCCCGCCAGCACGTCCACCTCGAGGTCGTCGAAGTGCGCCAGCCGGCGCGCCTCGGCGTAGCGCCCCCGCACCTCGTCGGCCGTCAAGGTGCGCAGCCGGTCCAGGCTGAACTGCTCCACCGCGAAGCTGGCCAGCACGCTGCCGAGCACCAGGGCGCGGCGCATCACCTGGGGCTCCTCGCTGCGGCGCCGGGCCAGGTAGCCCATGAAGCCGCCGGCGAAGCTGTCCCCGGCGCCGGTCGGGTCGAAGACGTCCGGCAGGGGGTAGGCCGAGGCGGCGAAGACCTCCTCGCCGGAGAAGTAGAGCGCGCCGTACTCGCCGCGCTTGATGACCACGGCGCGCGGCCCGAAGGAGAGGATGCGGCGGGCCGCCTTGACGATGTTGTGCTCGCCGGAGAGCTGCCGGGCCTCGGCGTCGTTGACGAAGAGCAGGTCGACGCGCCGCAGGGTCTGCAGCAGGCTGTCCCGCTTCGACGAGATCCAGAAGTTCATGGTGTCGCAGGCCACGAAGCGCGGCCCGCGCACCTGGTCGAGCACCGCGCGCTGCAGGTCGGGGTCGATGTTGCCGAGGAAGACGTACTCGGTGTCCCGCCAGGCGGCCGGCAGCTCGGGCTTGAAGTCGGCGAAGACGTTGAGCTGGGTGTCGAGGGTGTGGGCGGTGTTGAGGTCGAACTCGTACCGGCCCTTCCAGCGGAAGGTGCGCCCGGGCTGCCGCGACAGCCCGGCCAGGTCCACCCCGCGCGAGGCCAGGAAGTCCACGTGCTCCTGCGGGAAGTCCTCGCCCACCACCGCCACCACCCGCACCGGGCCGAAGTAGCTGGCGCAGGTGGAGAAGTAGCAGGCCGACCCGCCCAGGATCTCCTCGCGGCGCCCGAAGGGCGTCTCGAGCGAGTCGAGCGCGACCGAGCCGACGACCAGCAGCGACATGGTGTTCCCCTCTCGAAGGCGCCCGCCACCGCGCGGGCGCGCCTGCGTTCCCTAGCCCGGCGCGGCGGGCCTGGTCAATCGCCGCGCGCCGGGTCCGGCGCCGGCGCGGCCGGCGCGGGCCCGACCGCGGTCCCCGCGGCGGCCAGCTGCCCGCAGGCCGCGGCGATGTCCCGGCCCCGGTTCTTGCGCACCACCGCGGTGAGCTGCCGCGCCAGCAGCCGCTGGTGGAAGGCCTCCACCCGCGCCGGGTCCGGGGCGCGGTAGCCCAGCCCCGGGTTGTCGTTGTAGGGGATGAGGTTCACCTTGGCGGGCACCCCGGCCACCAGCCGGGCCAGCCGCTCGGCGTCGGCGTCGCTGTCGTTCACGCCGCCCAGCAGCACGTACTCGAAGGTGATGCGCCGCCCCTGGCGCAGCGGGAAGGCCCGGCAGGCCGCCAGCAGCTCCCCGATGGGCCAGCGCCGGTTGACCGGCATGAGCACGTCGCGCTGGGCGTCGGTGGTGGCGTTGAGCGAGACCGCCAGCTTCACCTGGGTGTCCCGGCCGAGCCGCGCCATGGCCGGCACCAGGCCGCTGGTGGAGACCGTGACGTGCCGGTGGGAGAAGTTGGGGCCGTCCTCGTGCAGCAGCAGCGCCAGCCCCGCCACCAGGTTGTCGTAGTTGTGCAGCGGCTCGCCCATGCCCATGAAGACCAGGTTGGTGAGCGGGCGCGGGGCCGGCCCCTCGCCCAGCTCCACCAGCCGCCGGTTGGCGCGGTGGACCTGGTCCACCAGCTCGCCGGGGGTGAGGTGGCGCGCCAGCCCCATGGTGCCGGTCATGCAGAAGGTGCAGGCCAGGGCGCACCCCACCTGCGAGGAGACGCACAGCGTCTTGCGCTCGGTCTCCGGCATGTAGACCGACTCGATGAGCCGACCGTCGGCCGTCCGCCAGGTCCACTTGATGGTGCCGTCGCCGCTGCGCTGCTCGCTGGCGCGCTCCAGCGTGGTCAGGGTGGTGCGCTCCGCCAGCGCCTCGCGGAAGGCGCGCGGCAGGTCGGTCATCTCGTCCAGGCTGGCGGCGCCGTTGCGGTGCAGCCAGCGCTGCAGCTGGCGGGCCCGGAAGGGCTTCTGCCCCATGGCCTCCACCAGCGCGGCCAGCCCGGCCTGGGAGAGCGAGCGCAGGTCCGGGGGGGCGCCGGGCGGGGCGGCCCGGGCCGCGGCGCCGCCCAGGTCCGGGCCGGCCGGCCGGGCCGGCGGACCCGGCGCCAGCGGCCCGCTCACGAGGCCACCGCCGCCTTGCCGGGCTGCTCGGCCTGGGGCGCCGCGGGTCCGGGGCCGGCGCCGCGGCGGGTGATCTCCACCTTGGTGACGCGGCGCTCGTCGCCGCCCCGCACCGTGAAGGAGAGCCCCTCCCAGGTGATGACCGCGCCCACCGGCGGGACCCGGCCGGCGGTGGCGGTGACGAAGCCTCCCAGGGTGCCGTAGTCGCCCTCCTCCGGGAACCCCACCTCGCCGCGGCGCGCCTCCTCCTCGTCGGCGGCCGCGGGCGCCGGCTGCGCGTTGAGGTACTCCTCCAGGTCGTGCAGCGGGATGGCGGCGTCGGCCAGCCAGGTCCCCTCCCCCACCAGCTTCACCGGGGCGGCCTCGGCGTCGCCCTCGTCCTGGATCTCGCCCACGATCTCCTCGAGGACGTCCTCCAGGGTGACGATGCCGCTGGTGCCGCCGAACTCGTCCACCACCACCGCCAGGTGGACGTGGCGCCGCTGCATCTCCTTGAGGAGGCGGGAGATCTTCATCTGCTCGGGCACGAAGAAGGGCGCCTTGAGGTGGCCGTCGAGCCGCACCGCCGCGATGGGGCCGCGGCGCAGCTCGGAGACGATGTCGCGCACCATCAGCACGCCCACCACGTTGTCCACCGAGCCCTCGTAGACCGGCATGCGGCTGTACGGGTTCTCGGTGACCACCCGCAGCAGCTCCTCCGGCGCGGCGGTGCGGTCGATGGCCACCATGCGCGTCCGCGGGATCATGATCTCCTTGACCACCCGGTCGGCGAACTCCAGCACCGAGTTGAGGAGCTCCTCCTTGACCTCGTCGAGCACCCCCTCGCGGGTGCCCATCTCGATGAGGTACTCGATCTCCTCGCTGGTGACCGCCGGGGTGGCGCCGCTGCCGCCGCCGAAGAGCTTGACCACCGCCGAGGTGGCGCGGGTGGTGGCCGACGAGATGGGCCACATGACGAAGGTGACCGCCTGCACCAGCGGGATCATCGCCATCGAGACCTGCACCGGGTGGCGCTTGGCCACCGTCTTGGGGATGATCTCGCCGAGGAACAGGACCACCACGGTGGTGACGGCGGTCGCCACCGCCACGGTGGTGGCCTCCGACCAGCTGGGGTGGCCCAGCAGCAGGTCCACGGCCACCGAGCCGGCCAGGGCGCCGGCGCCGACGTTGACCAGGGTGTTGCCGATGAGGAGCGTGGCCAGCACCCGCTCCGGGTGCTCCACCCACAGGCCGAGCAGGCGGGCCCGCCGCCCACCCGACTCGCGCAGCTGGCGGGCCCGGGCGTCGCCCAGGGCGGTCAGCGCGGTCTCCGTCCCCGAGCAGAAGGCGGAGCTGACCAGGAAGGCCAGCGCCAGGAGCCACTTCCAGGTCTCGACCACGTCCACGCTGCCCGCTCCACTCGAGGGGCTGGAGGCCCCTCGAAAATGACGAAACCCGCCCCGGAGATCGGGACGGGCTCGTTCATTCTAACCCGGCCAGGCCTCGCGGACGGGACCCGTCCGGGGCCTGGGGCGTGTTTTTGTAGTTGTTGCAGTGACTTAGCTGCGCTTCACCCACGCGTAGCTATGGACCTCGGTCTCCGGGAAGAAGTAGGAGATCTCGATCTTGGCGTTCTCGGCGCTGTCGGACCCGTGCACCGTGTTCTTCTCGATGTCGGTGGCGAAGTCCTTGCGGATGGTCCCCTCGGCCGCCTTCTTGGGGTCGGTGGCGCCCATCACCTCGCGGTTCTTGGCCACGGCGTTCTCGCCCTCGAGCACCATCAGGACCACCGGACCGCTGGTCATGAAGGTCACCAGGTCGTTGAAGAACGGGCGGGCCTTGTGGACCGCGTAGAAGCCCTCGGCCTCGCGCCTCGACAGGTACGACAGCCGCATCGCCACCACCTTGAGGCCCGAGGTGCCGAAGCGGGCGATGATCTGGCCGATGACGCCCTTCTCGACGCCGTCGGGCTTGATGATGGACAGGGTGCGTTCGCTCGCCATGACTGCTCCTTCGCTGTTGAGTGTGGGTGGACCGCGGCCGCCGCCAGGGCGGGGGCGCGACGGGCCGGTGAGGTGCTGCGGACTACCGCTTCTTTCCGCCCCGGGCCACGGGCGCCGGCCTGGCTCCCTTGGTCGGCGCGGCTGCCCTGGCTGGCGCGGCCGCCTTGGCTGGCGCGGCCGGCCTGGCCGGGGCCGCCCGCTCGGGCTCCCTGGCCTTCGGCCGGCGGGCCAGGGTCTCCTTCATGGCCTTGCCGAGCAGGTGCGGCCCCTCGACCACCATGATGCCCGCCTCCCGCATGGCGTCCAGCTTGGCCTCGGCGGTGCCGGAGCCGCCCGAGATGACGGCGCCGGCGTGGCCCATGCGCTTGCCCGGCGGGGCGGTGCGGCCGGCGATGAAGCCCACCACCGGCTTGGTCATGTGGGCGCGCACGTAGGCCGCGCCCTTCTCCTCCTCCGAGCCGCCGATCTCGCCGATCATGATGACGGCGTCGGTGTCCGGATCGGCCTGGAAGAGCTGCAGCATGTCGACGAAGTCGGTGCCGTGCACCGGGTCGCCGCCGATGCCCACCGCGGTGGACTGGCCCATGCCCAGCGAGGAGAGCTGCTTGACGGCCTCGTAGGTCAAGGTCCCGGAGCGCGACACCACCCCGATGCGGCCGGCCTTGTGGATGTGGCCAGGCATGATGCCGATCTTGCACTGGTCGGGGGTGATGACGCCGGGGCAGTTGGGCCCGAGCAGCCGCACCCCGGGGTTGACCGCCAGGAAGCGCTTGACCCGCACCATGTCGAGGATGGGGATGCCCTCGGTGATGGCCACCACCAGCGCCACCCCGGCGTCGGCCGCCTCCATGATGGCGTCGGCGGCGTAGGGCGGCGGCACGAAGATGGCGGCGGCGTTGGCGCCGGTCTCCCGGACCGCCTCCTCCACCGTCTGGAAGATGGGGACCTGCTTCTGGAAGGTGGTGCCGCCGCGGCCAGGCGTGACGCCGGCCACCACCCTGGTGCCGTAGGCCACCATCTGCTCGGTGTGGAAGCTGCCGGCCGAGCCAGTGATGCCCTGGACCAGCACGCGGGTGTTCTTGTCGACGAGGATGCTCACGTGGACGCTCCGGGGGGCGGCGGGGCCGCTCAGGCCAGACGGGCGGCGGCCACGGCCTTGCGGGCCGCCTCGCCGAGGTCGTCCGCAGGGGTGATGGCGAGCCCGCTCTGGGCGAGGATCTGCTTGCCGAGCTCGACGTTGGTGCCCTCGAGCCGCACCACCAGCGGGATGGTCAGGCCCACCTGCCTGGCCGCCACCACGATGCCGTTGGCGATGACGTCGCACTTCATGATGCCGCCGAAGATGTTGACGAGGACGCACTTCACGTTGGGATCCGACAGCAGGATCTTGAAGGCCGCCGTGACCTTCTCCTCGTCGGCGCCGCCGCCCACGTCGAGGAAGTTGGCGGGGCGGCCGCCCGACAGCTTGATGGCGTCCATGGTGGCCATGGCCAGGCCGGCGCCGTTCACCATGCAGCCGATGTCGCCGTCCAGCGCGATGTACTGCAGGTCGTGCTCCTTGGCCTGCGTCTCGCGGGGATCCTCCTCGTCCGGGTCCCGCATGGCCGCGATGTCCGGGTGGCGGTACAGGGCGTTGTCGTCGAAGTTCATCTTGGCGTCGAGCGCCAGCACGTCGCCGGCCACCGTCACCACCAGCGGGTTGATCTCCGCCAGCGAGGCGTCGGTGGCGATGTAGGCGTTGTAGAGGCCGGTGGCGAAGCGGACGAAGGCGTTGACCGAGTCGCCCTGCAGCCCCAGGCCGAAGGCCAGGCGGCGCGCCTGGAAGGCCAGCATGCCGGTGGCCGGATAGATCAGCTCCCGCAGGATCTTCTCGGGCGTGTCGTGGGCCACCTTCTCGATGTCCACGCCGCCCTCGGTGGAGGCCATGATGGCCACCCGGCCGACCTCGCGGTCCAGCGTCATGCCGAGGTACAGCTCGCGGGCGATGCGGCAGCCCTCCTCCACGTAGACCTTGTTGACCCGCTGCCCCTCCGGGCCGGTCTGGGGCGTCTTGAGCATCATCCCCAGCATGGCCTCGGCGTGGCTGCGCGCCTCGTCCGGCGAGCGGGCCAGCTTGACCCCGCCGCCCTTGCCGCGGCCGCCGGCGTGGATCTGGGCCTTGACGGCGCAGATGCCGCCGCCCAGCTGCCGGGCCGCGCCCTCCGCCTCGAGCGGCGTGGCCGCCAGGTAGCCGCGCGGGACGGCCACCCCGAACTTCCGAAGGATGTCCTTGGCCTGGTACTCGTGGATCTTCAAGGGGTCACTCTCTCGGCGCCGCGCCCGCTGCCCGGGCCGTGGTGGCCGGGAGCGGCGTGGCGCGGCAGGGTATACAACCTCGGCGACGCCTTTGGCGACTGCCGCGGAGGGGGGGCCGACCCACCGGCCCCGGGCGGGCGCCTAGAGGTTGGTTTCGGCCACCGACCGGCGCACGCTCTCCACCGAGCGGGCCAGCATGGCCTGCTCGCCCTCGTCGAGGTCCACCTCCACCACCCGCTCCACCCCGCCGGCGCCGATCACCGCCGGCACCCCCAGGAACAGGCCGCGCACCCCGTACTGCCCCTCCAGCATGACCGAGCAGGGCAGCACCCGCTTGGAGTCGTTGAGGTAGCTCTCGGCCATGGTGACGGCGCTGACGGCCGGGGCGTAGAAGGCCGAGCCGGTGCCCAGCAGGGCCACGATCTCGCCGCCGCCCTTGCGGGTCCGCTCCACGATGGCGTCCAGCCGGGCCTGGTCCAGGAACTTGCCGAGCGGCGCCCCGCCGATGGAGCTGTAGCGCAGGAGCGGCACCATGTCGTCGCCGTGCCCGCCCAGCACCAGCGCCGTGACGTCCTGGGGCGACACCCCGGCCGCCTCGCCCACGAAGTACTGGAAGCGCGCCGTGTCGAGCACGCCCGCCATGCCGACCACCCGGTGCCTCGGGAAGCCGGTCACCTTGTACATGGCGTAGACCATGGCATCGAGCGGGTTGGTCACCACGATGACCAAGGCGCCGGGGGCGTACTGCTTGATGCCCGTGGCGACCCGGGTGATGGCCTCCAGGTTCACCTTGAGCAGGTCGTCCCGGCTCATGCCGGGCCGGCGGGGCACCCCCGCCGTGACGATGCAGACGTCGGCGTCGCGGATGGCCGAGTAGTCGCTGACGCCGCCGCCGCTCACCGCCACGTCCGCCTGGAGGACCCCGCGGGTCTCCTGCAGGTCGAGCGCCTTGCCCTTGGCCACCCCCTCCATGATGTCCACCAGCACCACGTCGCCGAGCTGCCGCTGCAGGCAGAGCAGCGCCATGGTGCCGCCGATCTGGCCGGCGCCGATGAGGGCAAGCTTCTTGCGGGTCGCCATCTGGATCCTCCTGGGGTCGCGCTGCGGGTGGTGCCGCCCTACCCCGGCATGTGCCGGATGGTCTCGTCGCCGAAGCCGGAGCAGGTCACCTCGACCACCCCGGGGACGCCCTCGGCGCGCATCAGCCTGGCGAAGTCGGAGGTGACGCGGCGCGCCCGGATGGCGCCGCGCAGCCCGCGGTCCACCAGGTCGGCCGCCTCGTCCCACCCCAGGTGGCGCAGCAGGAGCTCGCCGGAGCGGATCACCGAGCCCGGGTTGGCCCGGTCGAGGTCGGCCAGGCGAGGGGCGGTGCCGTGGGTGGCCTCGAAGACGGCGTGGCCGGTCTGGTAGTTGGCGTTGCCGCCCGGCGCGATGCCGATGCCGCCCACCTGGGCCGCCAGCGCGTCCGACAGGTAGTCGCCGTTCAGGTTGGGCGTGGCGATGACGTCGAACTCCTCGGGCCGCGTCAGCGTCTGCTGCAGGGCCACGTCGGCGTAGACGTCCTTCACCTCCAGCCGGCCGGCGGCGCGGGCCGCCGCGAGCTCGGCCGCCGCCGCCTCGTCGCCGCGGGCCGCCTTGGTCCGCTCCCACTGCGCCTGGGTGTAGGTCCGGGCGCCGAACTCCCGCTCCGCCAGGGCGTAGCCGAAGGCCCGGAAGGCGCCCTCGGTGTGGCGCATGATGTTGCCCTTGTGCACCAGGGTGAGGCTGCGGCGGCGGTGGCGCAGGGCGTACTCGAGGGCCGCCCGCACCAGCCGCTCGGTGCCCTCCTTGCTGATGGGCTTGAGCCCCAGCCCGCAGCTGGCGGGGAAGCGGATCCTGGCGTGGTCGCGGGGGAACTCCCGCGCCAGGAAGGCCAGCAGGCGGGCGGCCGCCTCCGACCCGGCCTCCCACTCGATGCCGGCGTAGGTGTCCTCGGTGTTCTCCCGGAAGACCACCACCTCCACCCGCTCCGGGTGCTTCACCGGGGTGGGGACCCCCTCGATCCAGCGCACCGGCCGCAGGCAGACGTACAGGTCGAGCCGCTGGCGCAGCGCCACGTTGAGCGAGCGGATCTCGCCGCCGGCCGGGTTGGTGAGCGGGCCCTTCAAGCCCACCAGGTACTCGCGGAAGGTCTCGATGGTCTCGTCCGGCAGCCAGCTGCCGAACTTGGTGAAGGCCTTCTCCCCGGCGTAGACCTCGGTCCAGGCGATCTTGCGGCCGCCCCGGTAGGCCTGGTCGACGGCCGCGTCGAGCACCCGCACGGTGGCGCGCCAGATGTCGCGGCCGACGCCGTCCCCCTCGACGTACGGGACGATGGGACGGTCGGGCACCTGCAGCACCCCTCCCACCATCGCGATCTTCGACCCGTCCTTCGGCAGCACGGGCTTCGCTTCGGCCATCGGTGTGGGCCCCTGGGCGAGGGTGAGGGTGAGGCGGTGTCATACCACCGGCCCCACGGCCCGGCAAAGGCAGGCAGCGGCCAAGGTGACTGAAACGCCTAGGGTTTTTCGGACTCGTTCGGTCGACAATCGCGGACGGAGAAGCCCGTCCGGGGCGTCAGGCGAACAGGTCGGCGTAGCTGCAGAGCCGGATCCCGGCCGACTCGACGAGCCGCCGCGCCGCGCCGCTGCACAGGGCCTCGAGCTCCACCTCGCGCTCCACCCCGAAGCTGGTCCGGGCCACCGACGGCCGGTAGCCCGGGTGGGCCATGAGCTCGGTGGTCCCGTCGGCCAGCGCGGCCAGCGCCACCAGGAGCGCGGCCTCGGTCCAGGCGGGCCGCAGGCCGGCGTCGCCGAGGAAGGCCCCGGCGCACCGCACGCCGCTGGCCCGCAGGGTGGCCCGCATGGGCCCGTCGAGTGCCCTCACCGGCATCCCGCGCGCCGCGGCCACGCGGGCCACCGCCTCCAGCACGCCAGGCCGGGCGTGGGCGTGCTTGTGGCTGTCGAGGTGGGTGGGCGGCGCGCCCCGCAGCGCCTGGAAGCGCGCCAGCTGCCGCTCCAGCTCCCCCGCCACCAGCCCCGGGGGGAGCCCGGGCTCGAGGACCGCGTGCAGCCCGACCCCCAGGGTGGCCGGCGCGTCCCGCAGGGCGGCGGCGGCGAAGGGCGCGAGCACCATGGCGGTGGCGCTGGTGACCAGCCCCTCGCGGTGGGCGCGCAGGATGCCGCGGTCGATCTCCGGGTCGTACCCGAGGTCGTCCGCGTTGACGACGAGCCGCCGCACGCCCGGCCCGGCTACGGCTTGCCGGGCCGGGGCGTCATGGCCCGGGCGTCGACGCTGAAGTCGTAGATCGACTCGAGCCGGACGTTGCGGTACCGCTCCAGCTTGAAGCCCATGCGCGAGAGCTGCGCCAGCAGCGCCGCCACGTCGGGACGCCCGCCCTTGCCGGCCGCCTTCTTGAGCCGCTTCACCTCGGCCAGGATCTTCGAGCGGGCCTCGCGCGGGTGGTACAGGAAGGCCCCCGAGAACCAGAGCTCTCCCTCGAACGGCATGAGCCGGGCCTCGAGCAGGTCGCCCTTGGCCAGGCCGGCCACCTGGCGGCGCTCGGTCACGTCGGCGTCCTCGCCGGTGAAGACGTCGCGCAGCCGCACCCGCCCGGGCTCCAGCTTGCGCACCTCGAAGAGCCCGTGGCGGTTGGCGCCGAGGGCGCGGAAGGCGGCCGCCTCCTCCGGGGGCAGCCCCGGGCCCTCGGCCGCCAGGAACCGCTCCAGCGCCGTGGAGGCGTCGGGGGTGGGCCGGAAGTCGAAGAGGTAGGCCTCCAGCATGCCGCTGACGCGCCGCTCGTAGGACTGGTCCTCCTCGTGCGGCTCCCCGTAGCGGCCGAAGTGATCCTGGCGCGCGGCCAGCAGCAGCGGATCCTTGGGGTCGGCGCTGGCCCACGAGAGCAGCCGCTCGTGGAGCTCCGGCAAGGTCATCGGGCCCGCTCCATCAGCCCGGCGAACCGGCCGAAGAGGGCCCGCGCGTCGTGCGGGCCAGGCGAGGCCTCCGGGTGGTACTGCACGCTGAAGGCGGGCGCGTCGAGCGCCTCGATGCCCTCCACCGTGCCGTCGTTCAGGTTGACGTGGGTGACCCGGGCGCGGGCGCCCAGCGAGGCCGGGTCCACCGCGAACCCGTGGTTCTGCACGGTGATGTCCACCTTGCCGGTGCTGAGGTCCTGGACCGGCTGGTTGGCGCCGCGGTGGCCGAACTTGAGCTTGTAGGTGCGGGCGCCCAGCGCCAGCGAGAGGATCTGGTGACCCAGGCAGATGCCGAAGATGGGCACCCGGCCGAGCAGCGCCGAGACCGTCTCCTGCGCCCCCGCCACCGCGGCCGGGTCGCCCGGGCCGTTGGTGAGGAAGACGCCGTCCGGCTTGAGCGCCAGCGCCTCGGCGGCGGTGGTGCGGCCGGGCACCACGGTGATGCGGCAGCCCTGCTCGGCCAGCAGCCTGAGCATGGAGCGCTTCAGGCCCCAGTCGTAGGCCACCACGTGGAAGCGCGGGGCCTCCGCCTGCCCGCGCCCGGCCTCGGTCCAGGCGTCGGCGCCGGTCCCGGTCCACTGGTAGCGCACCGGCGTCGAGATGCGGGAGGCCAGGTCCTGCCCCTCCATGCCCGGCAGCGCCCGGGCGCGCGCCACCAGCTCGGCGGCGCTGCCGCTGCTGGAGACGACGCCCATCTGCGCCCCGTGGGTGCGCAGGTGCCGGGTGAGGCGGCGGGTGTCGATGCCGGCCAGGCCCACCACGCCGCTGGCCTTGAGGTAGGCGTCCAGGCTCCGCTCGGCGCGGAAGCTGGAGGGGACCTCGGCGAAGTGGCGCACGATGAAGGCGGTGGCGTGGATGCGGTCCGACTCGTCGTCGGCCGCCACCACCCCGTAGTTCCCCTGCTCCGGGTAGGTCATGCAGATCATCTGGCCGACGTAGGACGGGTCGGTCAGGATCTCCTGGTACCCGGCCATCGAGGTGTTGAAGACCACCTCGCCGCTGGCCTCGCCGGGGGCGCCGAAGGCGGTGCCCTCGAAGGTGGCGCCGTCCGCCAGCGCCAGCAGACCGCGGCTCATCGCGTCTCCCCGCCCACCTGGTGGACCAGCCGGCCGCCCACGAAGGTGTGGGTGCAGCGCCCGGTCAGCTGCGTGCCGCGCCACGGGCTGTTGGCGCTCTTGGAGAAGGTGGCGGCGGCGTCGAAGGTCCAGACGGCGGCGGGGTCGAGCACCGCCACGTCGGCCGGCGCGCCGCGGGCCAGCGTGCCGCCGGGCAGGCCGAAGGCCCGGGCCGGCGAGGCCGTCAGCGCCTCCACCAGGCGCCGCTCGGTGAGGGCGCCGCCCCGCACCAGCCCCAGGCAGACCGCGAAGGCGGTCTCCAGCCCGGTGATGCCGTTCATGGCGGCGTCGAACTCCACCGCCTTCTCCACCGCCGAGTGGGGCGCGTGATCGGTGGCGATGCAGTCGATGGTGCCATCGGCCAGCGCCTCCCGGCAGGCCGCCACGTCGGCGGCGGAGCGGAGCGGCGGGCTCATCTTGAAGTCGGTGGAGTAGCCGGAGGCGGCCACGTCCTCGTCGGTGAGGGCCAGGTGGTGCGGCGTGACCTCGGCGGTCACCGGCAGCCCGCGCCGCTTGGCCTCGCGCACGGCCCGCACCGCGCCGGCCGAGGAGAGGTGCGAGATGTGCAGCCGCCCGCCGGTCAGCTCCACCAGCGCGATGTCCCGCAGCACCATGACGTCCTCGGCCTGGCCGGGGATGCCCTTCAGGCCCAGCCGGGTGGAGGCCGCCCCCTCGTGCATGACGCCCTTGCCCACCAGGGACAGGTCCTCCTCGTGCACGGTCAGCGGCAGCCCGAAGGCGCGGGCGTACTCCAGCGCCCGGCGCATCAGCGCCGGCGACGAGACCGGCTTGCCGTCGTCGGAGAGCGCCACGCAGCCGCCCGCCTTGAGCTCCCCGTACTCGGCCAGCTCCTCGCCGGCGGAGCCCTTGGAGATGCAGCCGCACGGGTAGACCCGGGCCAGCCCGGCCGCGGCGGCCCGCGCCAGGATCAGCTCGGTGACCGCCAGCGTGTCGTTGACCGGCTTGGTGTTGGGCATGCACACCACCGAGGTGAAGCCCCCCGCCACCGCGGCGCGGGCCCCGGAGGCCACCGTCTCCTTGTACTCCTGCCCCGGCTCGCGCAGGTGGACGTGCAGGTCGATGAAGCCGGGGGTGACCCACCGGCCGCGGGCGTCCACCACCGTGGCCCCGGACGGGCGCTCCACCCGCTCGGACACCTCGGCCACCAGGCCGTCCTTCAGCACCACGGTGCGCACCCCGTCGGTGCCGCTGGCCGGATCGATGACCCGGCCGCCCTCGATGATCGTCACGTCAGCCATGCAGATGCCTTTCGGGGACACGCTCGCCCCTCGGGTGGGCCGCGCCGGGCGCGGCCGGTTCGGAGGATCAGGCCCGGGCCTCGGCGGGGTCGCCGCCGGCCAGCAGGTACAGGATGGCCATGCGGACGGCCACGCCGTTCTGCACCTGGTCGAGGATGACGCTGAAGGGGCCGTCGGCCACCTCCGGCGAGAGCTCGACGCCACGGTTGATGGGGCCCGGGTGCAGCACCAGCGCCCCGGGCTTGAGCCACTCGGCCGCCTTCTTGGAGTTGAGGCCCCACAGCCTGGAGTACTCGCGGGTGTTGGGGATGAGCGGGTCGCCGATGCGCTCGTGCTGGATGCGCAGCATGACCACCGCGTCGGCCCCCTCCACCGCCTCGCGCAGGTCGGTGTGCACCGTGCAGCCGAGCTGGGCCAGCCCGGCCGGCATCATGGTGGGCGGACCGCACATGCGCACCCGGGCCCCGAGCTTGGTGAAGCCGTGCAGGTCGGAGCGCGCCACCCGGCTGTGGCTGACGTCGCCCACGATGGCCAGGGTCTTGCCCTCCAGCGTGCCCAGCCGCTCCCGCACCGTGAAGCAGTCCAGCAGCCCCTGGCTGGGGTGCTCGTGGGCGCCGTCGCCGGCCGAGACCACCGCGCAGCCCACGTGGTCGGCCACCAGCCGGGGCGCGCCGCTGGCCGAGTGCCGGATGACCAGCACGTCCGGGCGCATGGCCTCGAGGTTGCGGGCGGTGTCGATGAGGGTCTCGCCCTTGGAGACCGACGAGGAGGCCGAGGTCCAGTTGAGGGCGTCGGCCGAGAGGATCTTGGCCGCGATCTCGAAGGAGCTGCGGGTGCGGGTGGAGGCCTCGAAGAAGAGGTTGACCACCGACTTGCCCCGCAGCGATGGCACCTTCTTGATGGGCCGGCGCAGGACCTCCTTCATGGAGACCGCCAGGTCGAGCACCAGCTCGAGCTCGTCCCGCGAGAAGTCCTCCAGCGCGATGCAGTGTCTCTGGCGCCCGATCACGGCTTCCTCCCGGTCACGACGACCGCGTCCACGGCGGCCCCCTCCTCGCGGAGGCGCACCTGCACGTCCTGCCCGTCGGCCACCTCGAGGCGGGCGGCGGCGAAGTCGGCGGCGATGGGCAGCTCGCGCCCGCCCCGGTCCACCAGCACCGCCAGCCAGACCCGGCGGGGGCGGCCGAAGTCCACCAGCTCGTCGAGGGCCGCGCGCACGGTGCGGCCGGTGTAGAGCACGTCGTCCACCAGCAGGATGGTCTTGCCCTGCACCGGGAAGCGGATGTCGGTGGGGCCGACCACCGGCGCCGCGCCGCGGGCCGGCGTGTCGTCGCGGTAGAGCGCGATGTCCAGGGTGCCCACCGGCGGCTCGGCCCCCAGCAGGCCGGTGAGCTCGGCGCGCAGCCGGGCGGCCAGGTGCACCCCGCCGCGGCGGATGCCGACGATGGCCAGCGAGTCGGCGGCGCCGGCCGCGCGGGCGCGGTCGGCGATCTGTCGCGCCAGGCCCCGCACGGCCTCGGCGATCTGTGTGGCGTCCACGGTGGCTCCTCCCATCAGCGCTCTGGGCCCCAGGTCGGGACCTCGAGGTCCTGGGTCAGGTCGATGGCGAGGGTCACCTCGTCCACCCGGTCGAGGAAGGGATACACCACCGGCCTGACGTACTCGAACTCCACGTGGAGCATGGCCGGCTTGACGGAGGTGTCGCGCTCCCAGGTCACCATCTCCGGCTGCAGGTCGACCATGGGGACCCGCACCGGCTCGCCCGAGGCGTCCACCCCGTCGGTCCTGGCCAGCGACTGGACCTTGGTGCACAGCTGGCCGACCAGGCGCTCGTCGGCGCGGTCCTTGATGGCCCGGTTCATGAAGTCGCGGGTCACCTGCTTCACCTCGAAGTGCAAGGTGTAGACGGGGATCCAGACGAAGCCGAGGTAGCCGGCTCCGGCGACCAGCAGGACCAGCAGGGCGGTGACCCAGGAGAACTGGCCCCGCTCCAGCGGGCGCCGAGAGGCCGAGGAGGCGGGCAGCATCAGGGGCAAGCTTCTACCGTTACTCGACCGGTTTGAAAAGGCGTTCGAGGCGCAGGCCCGGACCGGCCCCCGGGATGGGGCGCCAGCCGCCCTCGCCCCAGCTCACGCCCACCACCGCGGCCCGCCCCACCACCGCCGCCGCCGGCACCTCCCACCCGTCCCGGCTGTCGGCGGAGCGGTCGCGGTTGTCGCCCAGCACGAAGAGGTGGCCCGGGCGGACCGGGCCGTAGGGTCCCTCCCGCCGGTTGGGCCTGACCCGCCGGCACTGCAGCGTGGCGTGGACCAGCGCCGCGGCCCCGCCGGGGTCCAGCACCTCGCGGCCCAGGCGGCAGGTGTCGCGGCGCGCCTCCTGGCCCGGCCCGCCCGGCTCCAGGTACTCGAGCGTCCCGGCCTCGGTCCGGGGCTGGGCCACGCCGTTGACGTGCAGCACCTGCTCGCGCAGCTCGAGCAGGTCGCCCGGCAACCCCACCACCCGCTTGACCAGCCGGCGGCCGGGCGCCTGCGGGTCCTCGAACACCACCACGTCGCCGCGGCGCGGTGGCTCCAGCGCCAGCAGCGGCCGCGCCAGCGCCGGCAGGGCGACCTGGTAGGCCAGCTTGGAGACCAGCACCTGATCGCCCGCCAGCAGGGTGGGCGCCATGGCGCCGCTGGCCACCTCGAAGGGCTCGAGCACCAGCAGGCGCAGCAGCAGGGCCAGCCCCACGGCCGCCGCGGCGGTGCGCAGCAGCGGGCCGGCCCACGGGCGGCGCGGGCGCCCGCCCGGCGCCACCTCAGTCCTCGACCTTCAGCACCGCCAGGAAGGCCGACTGCGGGATCTCCACGCTGCCCACCTGCTTCATCCGCTTCTTGCCCTCCTTCTGCTTCTCCAGCAGCTTGCGCTTGCGGGAGATGTCGCCGCCGTAGCACTTGGCGATGACGTTCTTGCGGAAGGCCTTGACGGTCTCGCGGGCGATGATCTTGGCGCCGATGGCGGCCTGGACGATCACCTCGTACATCTGCCTGGGGATCTCCTCCTTCAGCTTCTGGCAGATGTCGCGGCCGCGGAAGTACGAGTTCTCGCGGTGCACGATGACCGAGAGGGCGTCGACCGGCTCGCCGTTGATGAGGATGTCGAGCTTGACGAGATCCGCCTCCTGGTAGCCGAGCAGCTCGTAGTCCAGGCTGGCGTAGCCGCGGCTGACGCTCTTCAGCTTGTCGAAGAAGTCGAAGACCACCTCGGCCAGCGGGATCTCGTAGGTGATCTGCACCCGCTTGGTGCCGATGTACTTCAGGTCCTTCTGCACGCCGCGCCGGTCCTGGCAGAGCTTGAGGATGTTGCCGACGTCGTCGGTGCGGGCGTGGATGTGGCAGGTGAGGACCGGCTCCTCGAGCTTGGCGATCTTCTGCACGGGCGGCAGCTTGGCCGGGTTGTCGATCTCCTGCTCCACGCCCTGGGTGTCGGTGATGCGGTAGATCACCGAGGGGGCGGTGGTGATGAGCGAGAGGTTGTACTCGCGCTCCAGCCGCTCCTGCACGATCTCCATGTGCAGCAGCCCGAGGTAGCCGCAGCGGTAGCCGAAGCCGAGCGCCTGCGAGCTCTCGGCCTCGAAGGTGAAGGCCGAGTCGTTGAGCTTGAGCTTGTCGAGCGCGTCGCGCAGCTGCTCGTAGTCGGCGGCGTCGATGGGGAAGACGCCGCTGAACACCATGGGCTTGACCACCTTGAAGCCCGGCAGCGCCTCGGTCACCGGCCGGTCGGCGTCGGTGATGGTGTCGCCCACCTTGGCGTCGTGCACGTCCTTGACGTTGGCGACGCAGATGCCCACCTCGCCCGCCATGAGGTGCGGCACGGCCTTGGAGAAGGGGGTGAAGACGCCCAGCTCCTGCACCTCGAACTCGCGCTTGTTGCTCCACAGCAGGATCTTCTGCCTGGGCTTGAGCGTCCCCTCGAAGACCCGCACCAGCATGACCACGCCGCGGTAGGAGTCGTACCAGGAGTCGAAGATGATGGCCTTGAGGGGCCCGTCCGGATCGCCCCTGGGCGGCGGCACCTTCTTCACCACCTGCTCCAGGATGTCGATGATGCCGATGCCCTCCTTGGCCGAGCAGGGCACCGCCTCGCTGGCGTCGAGGCCGATGACCTCCTCGATCTCGCGCCGCACCTCCGCCACGTCGGCGCTGGGCAGGTCGATCTTGTTGATGACCGGCACGATCTCGAGGTCGTGGTCGAGCGCCAGGTACACGTTGGCCAGGGTCTGCGCCTCGACGCCCTGGGTGGCGTCCACCACCAGCACCGCCCCCTCGCAGGCGGCCAGCGAGCGGGACACCTCGTAGGCGAAGTCCACGTGGCCGGGGGTGTCGATGAGGTTGAGCTGGTAGGTCTTCCCGTCCTGCGCGAGATAGCGCATGCGCACGGTCTGGGCCTTGATGGTGATGCCCCGCTCCCGCTCCAGCTCCATGTTGTCGAGGAACTGCGCCTGCTGCTCGCGCTTGGTCACCGTCCCCGTGGCGTCGAGCAGGCGGTCCGCCAGCGTCGACTTGCCGTGGTCGATGTGCGCGATGATCGAGAAGTTTCGGATGTGCGCGTTCTGCTCTGACATGGGGGCTGCGGCTCTTATCACGGGGCCCGTGCGTCCGCCATGCCAGGGGCCTGGGGTGGCGGAACGATATCGATCGGTGTCAACCTTTTCGCGTCGATATCGGGTCCCCATCCGGGAATACCGGGTGGAAACTCCCGTATCTTGTGGTTTTTGGCGAGCCGACCACCATGGGTTGTGGTCACGGCATTGACACGCGGAGTTCGGCTGATAAAGTCCGCGGTCGCTTCGCAGGGGGCGCGAGGCTCGGGAGGAACGGGGCGGGTCGGGTCGGGCGACGGGCGTTCCCTCGGGGATTCCCCACGTTGTCAGACCAGCACGCTAGACGCCTCGGCCACTGACGCGGGCCGGCCGGGGGTTCATTCACCATCGACGGGTGTGCGCCGAGCGTGCACCCGAACGGGCTGTATTTGTCCGGGGCCAGTGGCCGCCGGGCGGAGGGACTCACCAGATGATGGAGCGTGACGTGCAGAGCCAGGCCCGCAAGACCGGCAAGACCGCCAAGAAGCCCTCCCGCCGCGGCCTCGCCGTCGGCCGGTACTTCACCACCCGCGGCGTCGATCCCGCCGAGGAGATGGTGTGGGAGACCCGCACCGCCTCCATCACCGGGGAGGGCGGCGCCATGATCTTCGAGCAGCGCGACGTCGAGGTCCCCAAGTCCTGGTCGATGCTGGCCACCAACGTGGTGGCCTCCAAGTACTTCCGCGGCGCCCTGGGCGCGCCCTCCCGGGAGCGCTCGGTGCGGCAGCTGGTCTCGCGCGTGGTCAAGACCATCGCCGGCTGGGGGCGCAAGGACGGCTACTTCGCCACCGAGGAGGACGCGGCGGCCTTCGAGGCCGAGCTCTCCCACCTGGTCTACCGGCAGAAGATGAGCTTCAACTCGCCGGTCTGGTTCAACGTGGGCGTCGAGGAGCACCCGCAGTGCTCGGCCTGCTTCATCAACTCGGTGGCCGACTCGATGGACTCGATCCTGAAGCTCGCCCACACCGAGGGCATGCTCTTCAAGTACGGCTCCGGCACCGGCTCCAACCTCTCCAAGATCCGCTCCTCGCGCGAGATGCTCTCGGGCGGCGGGGAGGCCTCGGGCCCGGTCTCCTTCATGCGCGGCTTCGACGCCTTCGCCGGGGTCATCAAGTCGGGCGGCAAGACCCGCCGCGCCGCCAAGATGGTGATGCTCGACGCCGACCACCCGGACATCGTCGAGTTCGTCACCTGCAAGGCCGAGGAGGAGAAGAAGGCCTGGGCGCTCATCGACGCGGGCTACGACGGCGGCTTCAACGTGCGCGGCGGGGCCTACGACTCGGTCTTCTTCCAGAACGCCAACCACTCCATCCGCGTCTCCGACACCTTCATGCGGGCGGTCCAGGAGGACCGCGAGTGGAGCCTGACGGCGCGGGTCGACGGCCGGTCGGTGGAGATGATCAAGGCCCGCGACCTGATGGCCAGGATCACCGAGTCGGCCTGGCTGTGCGGCGATCCGGGCATGCAGTTCGACACCACCATCAACGACTGGCACACCTGCTCGGGCACCGACCGCATCAACGGGTCCAACCCCTGCTCCGAGTACATGTTCCTGGACGACTCGGCCTGCAACCTGGCCTCGCTCAACCTGATGCACTTCCGGTCGATCGACGGCGGCTTCGACGTCGAGTCCTTCCGCAAGGCCGTGGACCTGACCATCCTGGCGCAGGAGATCATGGTCTCCAACGCCAAGTACCCGACCCCGGCCATCGGCAAGAACTCCGAGGACTACCGGCCCCTCGGGCTGGGCTACGCCAACCTGGGCGCCCTGCTCATGGCCAGCGGCCTGCCCTACGACTCCGACGGCGGGCGCGCCGCGGCCGGCGCCATCACCGCCCTCATGACCGGCCAGGCCTACGCCATGAGCGCGCGCATCGCCGCCCAGACCGGCCCGTTCGCCGGCTACGACAAGAACCGCGACCCGTTCCTGCGGGTCATCCGCAAGCACCAGGCCCACGTCGACCGCATCGACCAGCGCCTGGTGGAGCCCTCGCTGCTGTCCGCCGCCAAGGTCTCCTGGGCCGAGGCGCTCAAGCTGGGGCTGGCCCACGGCTACCGCAACGCCCAGGTCTCGGTGCTGGCCCCCACCGGCACCATCGGCTTCATGATGGACTGCGACACCACCGGCATCGAGCCGGACATCGCGCTGGTCAAGTACAAGAAGCTGGTGGGCGGCGGGGTCCTCAAGATCGTCAACAACACCGTGCCGCTGGCGCTGCAGAAGCTCGGCTACTCCGGCGAGGAGATCGGCGCCACGCTGCAGCACATCGACGAGGTCGAGACCATCGAGGGCGCGCCGGCCCTGCGGGCCGAGCACCTGGCGGTCTTCGACTGCGCCTTCAAGCCGCGCAACGGCTCCCGCACCATCCACTACATGGGCCACATCCGCATGATGGGCGCCACCCAGCCCTTCCTGTCGGGCGCCATCTCCAAGACCGTCAACATGCCGAACTCGGCCACCTCCAAGGACATCGAGCAGGCCTACGCCGAGGCCTGGAAGCTGGGGCTCAAGGCGGTGGCGCTGTACCGCGACGGCTGCAAGCGCAGCCAGCCGCTCAACACCGGCAAGGAGAAGACCAAGGAGGAGGTCGCCGCCGAGGCGCAGGCGGCCGAGCCGCCGCTGGCCCGCCGCCGGCTGGCCGACGAGCGGCGCGCCATCACCCACAAGTTCTCGATCGGCGGCCACGAGGGCTACATGACCGTCGGCATGTACGACGACGGCATGCCCGGCGAGCTCTTCGTGGTGATGGCCAAGGAGGGCTCGGTGGTCTCGGGGCTGATGGACAGCTTCGCCACCTCCATCTCCATGGCGCTGCAGTACGGGGTGCCGCTGCACGTCCTCTGCGACAAGTTCAGCCACACCCGCTTCGAGCCGTCGGGGTTCACCGGCAACCCGGAGATCCCCATCGCCAAGTCGATCACCGACTACATCTTCCGCTGGCTGTCGCTGAAGTTCCTGCCGAGCGAGGACGGCGCCACCCCGGTGGCGGCCCAGGGGACCCTGACCCCGGGGGCCTCCCCCGCCCTGCCGGCCAAGGCGCGCACCGTGGAGGCGGCCCAGGCCAAGCCGACCAAGAGCAGCAACGGCGTGACCTACACCCGCGACACCGACGCGCCGCCCTGCCCCAGCTGCGGCGAGATCACGGTGCGCAACGGCGCCTGCTACAAGTGCAACAACTGCGGGACGACCACCGGCTGCAGCTAGGCTGAGCTCTCATCCGAGGCGCCGCACCGCACAGCGGCGCCGAGCTCTCGGGAGGCCCCGGACGACCGCCACGGTCGCCCCGGGGCCTTCGTCGTTTCGACCCTCCCCGTCCTCCCCCCTCCCGCTCGAGCAGCCCAGCCCCCCGCGAGCAGCTGGTGACGCCGCCCCGCTGAGGACGCCATCCGCCGAGCGGTCCGTGGTCGCCCTGCGCCGGCTTGCCGTAAGATGCCCCGCCGTGAGCGACGCCCCGCACCAGCTCGTCCCTTTCGCCCGCGCGCGGCGGACCGTGGTGGGCGCCCTGGAGGTCGGGGCGCGACGCCACATGATCCACGCCCTGGTGGAGGTGGACGTCACCGAGCCCCGGCGGCGGCTCCGGGCGCTCCGCGAGCGCACCGGCGAGGCGCGCTCCTTCACCGCCTTCGTCGTCTACTGCCTTGCGCGCGCCATCGAGGGCGACCGGCGGCTGCACGCCTACCGGGATTGGCGTGGCCGGCTCGTCCTGTTCGAAGACGTCGACGTGGCGACGCTGGTCGAGCCGGCGGCGGGCCAGGTGGCCATCCCCCACATCCTCCGGGCCGCCAACCGCAGGTCGATCCGCCAGCTCCACGACGAGCTGCGCGCGGTGCAGGCTCGCCCCGCGGCGAGCGCGCAGCACTCCGGCCTCCTGGCGCGCCTCTCCGGCTGGGTGCCAGGCCCCGTCCTGCGGCTCACCCTGCGCGCCCTCGGCCGCGCCCCTCACTGGCTGAAGCGGACCTCGGGCACCACCGTGGTGACGTCGGTTGGGATGTTCGGCGGCGGCGGCGGCTGGGGCATCGGCATCGTCCCGCTCCACACGCTGGCGCTGGTGCTGGGTGGCATCGCCCGCAAGCCCGGCGTGGTGGGCGAGCGGATCGAGCTGCGGGAGTACCTGGCGCTCACCGTCAGCGTGGACCACGACCTCATCGATGGGGCCCCGGCCGCCCGCTTCGTCGAGTCGCTCCGCGCCCTCGTCGAGGGGGCTCACGGCCTCGAGCGGGAGCCTGTACCGGAGCCGGGCGCGCGGTCCGCCCCTCCGGCGGCGGCGCCTCCCTCCGCCTGAGGCGGCGCTGCTCGGACCAGCGCCGGCCGGCCCCACCATCTCCATCCCAGGGGCGCGTTCTTCGGTTGCCTGTGGAGTGGCGAGTAGCCCTCCCTCTGCCCCCCCAAGAAGGATGGTTCGGGCGTCCGAACCGATATCGCTCTGGGCGCCCGAAGGGAGCGGTGCGGGGCCGGTGCGGGGCCGGCAGGTCGCCTCAGGCTCCCTTGCCCTCGACCAGGCGGGCCATCACTTCGTCGCCTTCCTGGCGCAGCCCTTCGGCCACTCCCAGGCGATCCGGGTCGTCGCGGTTCTGGCTGGCCTTCCACTTCCCCTCCAGGCGGCTGATGACCAGCTCCACCCCGACGATGGCCTTCAGCAGGCCGTCGACGTACTCGGGCGGCGCGTCGGCCACCTTCCAGGGCGCCGCGCGCTTGCCCTCGTGCCGGTCGGTGAGGCGCGTCACCAGCTCGAGCAGTGGCGCGCGCTCCTCGAAGAAGCGGACCTCGCCGTGGACGTGGAGGGCGAGATAGTTCCAGGTCGGCACGACCTTGCCGGTGGCCTGCTTCGACGGGTACCAGGACGGCGTCACGTAGGCGTCCGGCCCCATGACCACGGCCAGCGCCGCCGAGCCGGCTGGGGTCGCCCTCCACTGCGGGTTGGCGCGCGCCACGTGACCGACCAGCCGGCCGTGCGGCCCGGGTCCCGGCTCGAGGAGCATCGGGAGGTGGCTCGCGTCGAGCCCCTCCGGCCCCGCGGTGAAGAGGGTCACCAGCCCCGCGCCGCGAAGCGCCTCGTGGAGGACCTCGACCCGGTGCTCGGCGAAGTGGCTGGGCAGGTACATGGCCGGAGCCTAGCCCGCCCCTCCCACTCACCTGAAGTCCCGCGACCGATCCCCCACGGCCGGAGTGAAGGCCGGCGGCGCCACCACCTTCACCCGGTAGACCTGCCGCCCGCCCACCAGCCTCACCGAGCACAGGGTGCTGCCCACCTTGAGCCCGGTGAGGGTGGCGGAGCTGCCGGGCGTGATGGTGACGATCGAGAGGTCGTCGCACAGGCCGGCGAAGCCCTCGAGGCGGAGCGTGGCGCCGACCTCGAGGATCAGCGTGGGCGGGTCCTCGGCGCGCGCGCCGACGGGCGCGAGCGTGACCAGCGCGAGGGCGGCACGGACGATGGCGAGGCGCATGCGGCGAGCGTGGACCACGGCGCTGGCCCGGTCAACCGCGAGATCCCGGGGCCGGCCTCACCACGCTGCCCGCGCCGGGCCATGGCGCGCCGTGACCGGAGGCTGCGGCGGCCGCGCGCCATCCTCGACGGATCGGCCTGGCCCTCGTCGTCTCGGCCCGGCGGCGGCCCCTCAGGGGCGCTGCAGGGTCACCGTGCGGGAGCCTGCCCGGGTCCCCGGAGGCACCGGGACGGCCATGAACTCGCCGAGGGCCATGCTGGCGCAGAGCGACGGGCCGGGGCCCAGCCCAGCGCCCATGCGATAGGTGAGCCCGGTCCCGTCGACCCGCAGGTCGAGCACCAGGGCCCGGCCCGGCTCGATGTCGGCCAGGCAGCGCGCCACCTCGGGCGACTCGCGCACCGCCGCCTCGATCTCCCGCAGGAACTGGTCGGCCTTCTCGGCCGGCTCCGGCCGGGCCGTCTCGGGGAACAGCAGCAGGTAGGCCGGCGCCATCGCGGCCTCCGGGTCGAAGACCAGCCGCTCGGTCACCTGGCGCACGCCGGGATCCTCGGCCAGCTCGGCGCCCCAGCGCTCCGGCGCGTCCCGCGGCGTCACCCGGCAGACCAGCCCGGCGCAGGCCAGCTCCCAGCGGCGCCCGGTGGGCCACAGCGACCGCAGCGCTGGCTCGAGACGGGACCGGCTGGCGGAGGACGGCCTGGCCGAGCCGAACGCATCGCGCAGGGCCGCGTAGCGGGCCCGCGCCTCCTCGAGCGCCCCCAGCCGATCGATCTCGGCGGGGTCGGTCGGCGCGGGAGCCATCACGAGCCCCTGGGTCGGCGGATCCGGCACGGCGACCGGGGGCGCCTGGACCGTCCGTGGCGCCTCTGCGGGCACCAGCCAGTACACCGCGAGGAAGGCCCCGGCCACGAGGAGCAGGAGGACGACGCCGAGGACGATGGACTTCCGCATGGGTGCTCCTTCAGAGGGGGATCAGGACCTCGACCGTGCCGGCCTTCCGGAGGGCGGCGGCCCGGGCCTCGACCGCCTCCCGCCGGCGCTCCTGGAGGAGCCGCTCCTCGATGCCCGGCCTGGCCTCCTCGAGCGGCGTGACGGTCTCGGCGCGCCGCTCCTCCAGCCGGAGCAGGTGGAGCCCCTCCGGCGACTCGAGCACGTCGGAGACCTGCCCGGGCGCCAGCGAGAAGGCGGCCTCGTCGAGCGAGACCGGCAGCTGTCCCCTCCCGAACCAGCCGAGGTCGCCGCCGGAGGCGGCGGACGGGTCGTCGGAGTGGGACCGGGCCAGGGCGGCGAAGTCGGCCCCGGCGCGGGCCTGCGCCAGCACCGCCTCGAGGCGCGCCCGGGCCACGGCCCGGGCCTCGTCGCCGGCGCCGGCCGGGAGGCGCGCCAGGACCTGGCGCGCCCGCGCCTCGGCCGGCCGGGTGTAGCGGTGCAGGGTGGCCTGGTAGTCCGCGCGCACCTCCGCGGCGCCGACGCGGATCGTGGGGGCGATGTCGCGCTCGACGAGCCAGGCGATCGACAGCTGCTGCCTCACCCACCCCCGGTAGGACTCGTCGGTGAAGCCGCCCCGCTCGAGCGCCAGCCGCCGGCGACGCTCGTCGGGAAACTGGGCCTCGAACCGGCGCACGGCCGCCTTCACCTCGGCGTCCGTGGCCACCCGCTTCCGCCGCCGGGCCTCCTGCCAGAGCAGCTCCTGCTCGATGAGCCGGTCGAGCGCCTCGCGCTTGAGCTCCTTGAAGGCGCTGGGGCTCCGGATGGCCACCGTGCTGCGCCCCTTGTCGCCCAGGAACTCCTGGAAGTAGCGGGTCAGCCGCTCGCTGGAGATGGCCACCCCGTTGACCCGGGCTGCCGTGCCGTAGTCCTGGGCGGCGGCCGGGGCCGCCGGGACCAGCAGCCCCAGCAGCCCCAGCAGGCCGAGGAGCTGGAGCGGGCGCTCCACACGGCGCGGGGGGCGGGCCACCCGCCTCACCTGGCCGGGGCGCCGGCAGCCGGGGCGGTCACCACCAGCGAGCGGAACGGGATCTCGTCCGGCCTGGCGTCCAGCGACGGCACCGTCACCTGGAGGTACCAGGCGCCGGCCGCCGGGAGCGTCAACCTGGCCTGGTAGACGCCGTCGCCCGCATCCACCGCCGTCACCTGCGACCGGCCGTAGCCGGGCGGCCGGTAGGAGGTCACCTGGACGTCGCGCACCCCGGCCCTGGGTCGCCCCTTGCCGTCGCTGAGCCGGAGCCGGAGGTCGATCGGGGTGCCGAGCGGGATGGAGACGGGCGTCCCGAGGAACTCGACCTTGACCGCCTTGGCGGCCGTCGCCAGCGCCGGGTTCTCCGCCGCCTCGGCCGGGAAGCAGTGGAGGACGCGGGGGCTGTCGAGCAGGAAGGCCACGTCGTAGCTGGCGGCGGCCGGCACCCGCACCGTGCCGCCGTAGACGCCGGGCTCCAGCTCCTTGACGCTGCGATCCACCACCGTGACCGCCCTGGTCCGGTGGCCGTAGCTGGAGAAGTTCCCCATGGGGGCGTTCATCCCCTCCATGTAGAAGTAGGTGAGCCCCTCGGCCGGGTTGTTGACGTAGACCGCCGCGTCGGTGGCAGCCGGGCTGATGGCGTCGGCCAGCGAGAGCTCGCCAGCGGCCTGGGGCGCCCGCTCGCCGGCAGGGAAGCTGTTCACGATGGGCGGCTCCTGCTTTCCGAGCGAGAGGAGGTTGATCATCTGGACCTTCTCCGAGTCCATCAGGCGCACGTAGGCGAAGGCGCGGGTGATGGCCAGCTGGTACGGCTTGCCCGGTACCTTGACGGCGTGCGCCAGCCGGTCCTGCGCCGCGTCCACCACGTGGACCACGTGCTCCACCGAGTTCACCAGGAAGGCCCAGCGCCCGTCCTCGCTGAAGCGCATGGGGCCCAGCCCCGGCTTGGCCTGGATGCGCGCGGCGACCGCCAGGGTGGCCGGATCGATCACCGTGATGCGCCCCTCCTTGCCGTCGGCCACGTAGATCCGCTGCGACAGGCTCGACCAGCCGATGGAGATGGGCGTCGGGCCGACGGGCAGGTCCTTCACCTTCTTCAGGCTGGCCACCTCGACGACGCTCACGGTGCCGGCGCCCCGGTTGGTGACGAAGGCGTACCGGTCGTCGCCCGAGAAGGCGATCTCGTGGTGCCCTGGCCCCGTCGGGATGCTGGCCAGGGGTCTCAGGGTCTCGACGTCGATCACCGTGACGCCCCCCTGGCCCTTGCCCCGGGCGTCGTTGCCGACCCAGAGCGTCCGGCCGCTCGGCGCGAGCGCCAGGCGCGTCGGCGCCTCGCCGGCCGGCACGGTCGTGATGAGGTGGAAGGTCTCGGTGTCCACCACCGCCACCTGGCCGACCAGCGGGATGGACACGAAGAGGCGCTTGTCGCCCCGGGCCTTGACCCAGTCGGCGCCGGGGCGGGGCAGGAGCACCGTGGCGAAGAGGCTGGTCTTCCCGGTCATGCTCACGACCGGGTCGATGACCGCGATGCTGGGATCCTGGTTGAGCACCAGCAGGTAGTAGCTGTTGAGATCCAGCACCGGCCGGATGCCGACCAGCCCCTTGAGGTAGAGGGCGACCTTCTCCTTGCACTCGGCGTGGCCGCCCGCGCCGCCCGAGAGGCCGCCGGCCACGTCCATCCAGACCGCCGGCGAGAGGCCGCGGACCGGCTCGCCGCTGCCGGCGTCGGTGATGCGGAAGCGGAGCTCGGCCTGGTCGCCCTCGCGCGGCGCCCCGCCGCCCTCCGTGGCGGTGAAGGTGAACTCCACCGCCAGGCCGTCCCTCACGAGCCGGGTGGCGCCGGACTGCTGGGCGGCGGTGCCGGGCGCCGCGGCCGCGGGCGGCAGCCCGGACACGAGGCCTGCCGCCGGGACCAGCGGCACGTCGGCCGCTGGCGCCTGCTGGGCGGCGGCGGCGCCGGCCAGGAGGAGCCCGGCGAGCGCCGCGAGGTGGCCGGTGCGAGGCCGGGCCTTGCGAGGTGTGGTCATGAGCAGGTCCCCCTGAAATGCCGATGGATGCGGCCAGGTCGGCCGCACCCATCGTTCCAACTAACCGCCGGGTCGTCGTTCGGCCACTGGTCTACTTGACCCGCATGAGGCTCCAGATGCCCGAGGTGTTGCCGAACGAGCCCACGTCCCTGAAGAGGTAGTCGCCCGGCACGGCCTCCGAGCCGCCGGCGCTCGGCAGGAAGAGCTCGAAGTGGCTGCCCGGCAGCACCTGATCCTGCGCGCCCAGGTAGAAGGACAGCTTGCTGTCGCCGATGGCCCGCGAGCCCACCGACTGGCCGGGCAGCGTCGGGTACCAGCCGGTCGGCTTGCAGGCGCCGATCAGGCCGTACTGGTTGTCACCCGGGCAGACGTACGGCGAACGCTGCCAGACGTGTCCGTGGAGCGTCATGACCGACCCGCGACCCACGCCGCTCGGGTTGAGCAGGCGGAGCTTGACCTGCTGGCCGGGCGCCGCGGTGAAGACCGGCGTGGCCGGGTCCCGCCCCGTCAGGCTGGTGGCGTAGGCGTCGCCCGCGTTGGGCACGCCGCCGAGGCCGGCCCCCCCGAAGGGCACGTTGGGTGCCAGGCCGAAGCGGAACCACATCGGCTCGGTGCCGTAGTTGATCGACACCTGGCCGGCGTCCTCCGAGTCCTCCGGGATGGTGCCGCCCTCGGCGGCGATGTTCGGGACCGGGCTGCCGTTCCGGTAGCGGTGGTTCTGCCCCTTCTGGATCATGTGGGCGAACGACCGGGTGGTGCCGTTGACCGTGGCGGAGGCCCGGGTGAGCCGGGTCCCGGTGCCGAGGGTCTGGCGATCCAGCGCCCGGTCGGTCTCGACCCAGGTCGAGCCGGGCGGCTCGATGACCACTGCGCCCACCAGCCCCTTGGCGGCCTGCTTCAGCTTGTCCGCCGGGCCGAGGTTGGCACCGCCGAACTCCACCGGGGTGGCGACCAGCTGGTACCTCCCCGCGCCGGTGGGGGCCAGCGAGAGGTCGCCGGCGTAGAACCGCACCTGGCCGCGCTGGCCCGGGGCCACCAGCGACTGGGCCTCGGGGTTCTCCCCGACGGGCGCGCCGTCGTCGGTGGTGACGTCGAAGGCGACCAGCTGCGCGTGCAGGCCGACCTGGCTGGACGGCTGGACCAGGTTGCCGTTGAAGTTGGTCATGCCTTGCGGTCCGTTGCGGTCGCGCGGGACCATCCGGAGGTACTCGGTGTAGCCGCCCAGGTCGGGCGCCGAAGCCGGCAGCCGGTTGCGCAGGATCACCGTGACGCACTCCCCGGCCGCGGCGCGCAGGACGATGGGCTCCACCGGCGCCGTGGGCTTGAGCCGGACGGCGCAGGTCGCGAGCGTGGGGTCGAAGATCTGCCGCCCCAGGAAGGCGCGGAAGCACCCGGCGCTGCGGGGGTTGACGGCGTCCAGGTCGGAGGTGCGGACGTACATCATCGCGGTCGGGTCGTGGAGCGGGCCCTGGCCGGCCAGGACCGGCGGGAGGGGAGGCTGCCCGGGCAGCGGCTCCGCGACGGCCGGGGTGAACACCTGGGTGTTCAGCGGGTTGTAGACCAGGGTGCCGCCGGCGGCGTTGAGCGGGCCGCCCACGTGGCCGGTGCCCGAGCGGTCGGCCGGGACGATGGCGACTCCCAGCGCGTTCGGGAGGACCTGGTTGGCCAGCACCGCCGTGATGTCGTAGCTGCGGTTCGGCGCGTTGATGGGGCAGACGCCGGCGAACGAGAAGAAGTTCGTCATGTTGGTCGTCAGCTGGGTGGGCGTGTTGGGCAGCGTGAAGAGGTTGGGCTGGGGCTGGCCGTAGGTGCGGATGATGCCCCAGGTCCCGCTCCACCAGCCGTCGTGCCCGGGGTTGATGGTGTAGAGGTAGTCGGCGCGCTGCCGGAGGGCCGCCAGGCCGAGGGCCGGCAGCACCGGGGCCGCCAGGGAGAACTGCTCCGAGATCCCGGCGTGCTGGGAGTTGCGCCAGCCGGAGTCGGGGGCGAAGCCGAAGCCCGAGCCGCCCTGGAGCCACTTCATGCCGTGGATGCTGGTGGCGTGGGAGTGCTCATGGGCGCCGGCCTGGACCTTCAAGCGGAGGCGATCCCCGAAGTAGGCGCGCGGCATCGGCGTGAAGGGGTCGCCGGGCAGCACGCCCCCGGCGTTGATGGGGGGTGGGAACCTGGTGCCGGTGGCGCTCGCCACCGGCGGGAAGCCGGCCAGCGCCGTGGCGGCGGTCGGCTGCACGTTCATGGCCGCGATCTTGCGGTCGGTGCGGCTCTGCAGGGCGTAGGCCAGGTCGCCGGCCTTGCCGGCCGCCTGCCGGCCGGGCTTGCCGTCCGGGCCGAGCGCCGCCGGGTCGAAGACGCGCAGCCCCACCGGCTCGTTGCGGTAGTTGACCACCAGCATGCCGGAGTCGTCGGCCGTGATGGCCTCGGGGCACGGGCGCGGCACACCGCCCGGGCAGGTCGGCGGGAAGACCGAGACGTCGGGGAAGGCGCTGGCCCCGGCGAGCGACTGGCGGTAGGGCGGGTTGATGGCCGACCGGAACGTGGTGGCGTCGCTGGGGGGCGGCGTCGCCGCGCTGGTGATGTGCGGCCCGAGGAGGTCGCCGGCCTGGTCGCGGCCGACGTAGACGCCCGGCAGGTAGGCGTGCTGGAAGTCGGAGAACTCCAGGTAGAACTCCCGGTAGCTGTCGTCGTGGCCGTCGGCGTCGAGGTCACCGGTCAGGATGGCGGCCTGCCAGGAGGTCGGGCCACCGTCGCCGCGGGTGTGCAGGGGCGCGCCGGTCTCGTTGTGGACCCAGGTCGAGCCGACCGGCTCGACCAGCACGGTGGCGTAGAGGCCGATCTGCTGGTGGGTCGAGGGGCCGTAGTGGTCGTGGGTGAAGACGACGCCCAGGCCGCGGTCGACCCCCTCGGCGTTGAGGAGCGGATCGAAGAACCAGCGCTGCAGGGTGGTGCGGGCGCCCAGCCAATCGGCCTTGCCGGAACTGGCCGAAGTAGGGGTGGGCGGCGGCCTCGAGCCTCGGGCCGATGGCCGTCCCTCCGGCCGCGACCGCCTCGTCGTTGAAGTGGTTGATGGCCTCGATGCGCTCGCGCACCGCGCCGGGGGAGAGCGTGCCGTCCTCGTAGTTCCAGCCGTTGGCGGCGCCGTCGGCGGTGGTGAGGTCCCACTTGGGCAGGTGGATGTGCTGGCCGATGATGTCGGTGGGGGTGCGGATCTGGTAGTCGTCGAGCTCGAAGATCTCGGGCACCAGGTTGGTGTGGCTGAACATGGTGCAGTCGAGGGTGTTGTTCCGCATGACCAGCGGCTCGGGCGGGCGGGTCTTCAGGATGGTCGGCATGACGTCCTCCCACAGCGCGATGATGCGCTGCTGCGGGTAGTGGTAGCCGGCCTTGTTGAGGACCGCGTCGAACTGGACGTTGGCGCCCTTGTAGGCCCGCTTGGTCCCGGCGCCGGTGAAGCCGGTGCCGCCGTCGGAGGTGCGGAAGTTGCCGATGCCGGTGGAGCCGCCGGTCGACTGCCAGGTCTGCCCCTCGGCGAGCCCGACGCCGTTGTCGTCGACGCAGGGATCCGAGAACGGCGCGCCCGGGACCGGCTTGACGCCGTTCAGGATGAAGTCCCCGCTGCCCGGCGCCGCGCCGGAGAGGTTGAGCACCGGGCCGGGGTGCCGGCGCTGGGCGTGGAAGGCCATGCCCACCCGCTCGAGGTCGGTGCCCTCCTCCGGGTAGTAGACCGGCTTGGCCTTGGCGATGATCTTGGTGAAGTCGAGCCGGCTGACGTTGTTGACCAGCGTGCTGCCGCCCGAGGCGTAGCCGAGCAGCGCGTGGCGCGGCAGCCCGCCGTCGAAGCCGCCCGCCGCGGGATCCATGTCCATGGGCGGCGTGGGCGGGCGCTGGCCGACCATGTCCTCCATGCCGGCGATCCAGAACGGGTAGCCCGGGTTCTTGAGGCCGGTCGGGTTGAGGGCCGGGTCGCACTTGGCGAGCTGCGAGCCGGGCACGCACTCCGGGTCGCGGTCGGTGCGATCGACCAGGGAGAGGCTGCCGACCGGCACCACGGCGCCCGGGCTGGTGGCGTGGAAGGCGGAGGCCGTGGTGGTGATGGTGTTGGCCACCACCGTGACCCGGCCGGGCATGGGCGGGAGCGGCTTGCCCGGCAGCGGCACCAGCGCCGGGATGGGGGTGCCGGCCACGATCTCGGGATCCGGCAAGGCACGGGCGCCAGGGGCCGGCGTGCCGTCCTTGAGCGCGAAGGGAGCGGAGTGGCAGTTGCCCTGGATTCCCGCCGGGCAGGCCGCGTCGCTCGCAGCCAGCGCCGAGCCGGCCTCGAAGACGTCGTGGTGGCGCCACATGTACCACATGCCCTGGGCGAAGTGCGGGTAGAAGTGGCAGTGGAAGATGGCGTCGCCCGAGGACTTGTTGCGGTTGCCGCCGCCGCCGTTGGCGATCTCGTAGGTGTAGCCGGAGCCCGGCCCGAGGGCCTCGGCGTCGACGTAGTTGGAGTTGTCGTCGTTCGGGTTGAAGAGCCACTGGTGGTTGTGCAGGTGGAAGATGTGGTGCTCCTTCCCCGTGTGCACGTTGCGGAACTTGGCGAAGTCGCCGGTGTAGCTGTGGTGCACGTTGGACGGGTCGTCCGGATAGAAGGCCTTGGTGGCCTTCGGGCCGACGCTGCCCGCCGGCGGCGCGGCGCCCGGGCCCACGTTCTCCAGGCCGATGTTGGCCGGCACGTCCACCAGCAGGGCCACGTCCCCGACCGCGAAGGAGGTGAGGAAGAACTCCTCGTAGGAGCAGTCGAGGCAGTCGTGCATGGGGCCGACGCCCAGCCGGTTGGCGATGATCTCCGAGCCGACGCCGCCCGACCCGTAGTTGATCATGAAGGTGTCGCGGACCCCGTGGAGGGTGAAGCCCGTCACCGGGTGCAGGTAGAAGGCGGGGAAGGCCTGGCCCACCGAGTTCTCGTCGTGGAACACCGAGACGAACTCGCGGAACGGCTCGAGGCGGTTCGGGTAGGAGGGGATGATCTTGCCGACGCTCTCCAGCGGATAGGTGCTGGGCGGGAACGAGCCGTTGGGGCCCGACCCGACCACGATGGCGTTGATGTCGGTGTGCCAGAGGGTCGTGCCGTCGAGCATGTTGACGATCGGCCGGCCGGCCTTCCCCTCCGTGATCCAGGGCTCGGCGCTGGGGTAGCGGGCCTCGTAGTCCAGCACGGGGTGGCCGCCGGGGGTGGTGCCGGTGGAGGCCAGGCGCATCTCCTCCTCGGTGAGCTGGCCGCGGTAGAAGCTCGCGCCGGCCGGCTCGACCACCATGGTGCCGAACATGCCGCTGCCGCTGTTGCCCGCCGAGGCGTCGCCGCCGAAGGTCGCGCCCGGGTTGGTGATGAGGTGGGTGCTCTCCTTGGGGGCGAAGTACCGGTAGATCGCGCTCGCGCCAGGGGCTGCCAGGCTCGGGACGTTGTTGCCGACGTTGGAGGCGTCGCTGGCGATGCTGCCGCGCAGCTCGAGCCCCTGGACGTGGAAGCCGGCGCGCCGCTCGGCCACCTGGTCGTCGATCTTGAGGCGCGGGTTGGCGGGGTTGATGGCGTTGTTGGGGTTGGCGTTCGGCGCCAGCAGGTTGGTGAAGTTCACGTCGAGGCAGTCGCCGGCCGCGACGCGGATGGTGATGGGGCGAGGCCGCTTGTCGTCGCGCAGGCGGACGCAGCCGGGCGTCAACACGCCGGGCGCCGCGGCGGCGCAGAAGGCCGGCGCGGTCGGGTCGGTGGAGGCGACCGGCACCACGTCGTGGGCCAGGGCGTAGATGATCCAGTTGGGGTTCTGGGCCCCGAGCCGGTTGAAGAGGATGGGCGAGTCGATGGCCACCACGTTGGCCGAGATGGTGCGCGCGCACGCCACGGGCGCGGCGGCGGCGCTGGCTGGCGCCAGCGCCCCGAGGAGCGCCAGCGGAGCGAGCACGGCGCCCAGCCACCGCGGCGAGAGGGAGGGACTCGATGCGGCCTCGAACGGAACCACTTCGCTGCGACGGACTCTCATGGCGCCTCACCCCAGGTCGACTGCAAGTACAGGGGACCGCCGGGGTGGAGGGTTCGCCTGACCGGCGCCCGATCTCCCCGCGCTTGTTGCTTGACGTCCCCGTCCCAACTCCCTGGCAGCACATCTGCGCACCCCCTGGTGGAGCGGCAACGTGCCCTTGCAGGTCGCCAGCGTTTGATTTGTGCACAAAGGAGATGGTGATGGAGCCCGGGCGACTCGCCGGGGCAGGCGCGGCGTCCCGCGACTCGGCGTCTGGCGATCGCGGGACACGCAGGGTGGGGCTGGGCAGGGGACGCGTCGAAGCCACCGTCGCCACGGCGGAAAGGTGCGGCGAGTTGCCGCGCCCAGCGCCGAGGGGGAGCGTCCTGGACGGCCGCCGAGCGCCTCGGACGGATGCGACCGGGGCGCAGGATCGCGGCGCGCGCCGACCGTCGTGCGGAAGCGCGGCCAGATGGGCTTCCCGTGGGCCCCCGTCACCGGGCCATGGCACACGCCGGCCCCGCGGCGTTGGTTTGTGGTCCAAGCGAGAGGGCCCCCACCCGCCGGCGGGGCGCCTAGCGGCGGGGCGCCGGGGCCTGCACCGGCTCGACGAGGTCGGCCTTGCGGTCGCTCAGCAGGGCCCCGAGGCGCGGCAGCCGTTCCTTGATCCATCCCTGCGCCTCGGCCTCGAGCTGCCGCTGCAGGGCGGAGAACCTGCGGCCCGCCGCGGAGCGGTGGAATGCGGCCACCTCGCCGAGCTCGGTCTCCGTGAGCCCCTTGGCAAGCGTGGCCGCGTAGAAGCTGGTGAACTCCTCGTAGGGCAGCGCCCGGTCCCAGAGCTGGACGACGACCTCGCGGCCGGGCCGCTTCAGGGCCAGGCCGTTGGCGGTGGCCTCCTTCTCGAGCTGCGCGCCGAGCGCCGGGGCCGCCTGGTCCCGGAACCCGTCCCAGGTCGTGCGGGGCATGGTGGCGTGCGCGATCTCGAGCGCCCGGGCGGGCGGCGCGGCGACGGGATCGGCGGCGAGCAGCAACGAGAGCAGGGCATAGGTCATCTGGAGGTCCTAGTCGGGTCAGTCGGAGGAAGCACCTGCGCGCGCCGCGGGGGGCGGCGATCGGAGCTCCGGTCTCTGGGAGGCCGCGCCGTCCAGGCCGAGATGGGCCTCCACAGGTCGCACGGCACCGCCCCGCCTGGGTGTGACATCCTCCAAGGACTCCCTTCCTGCGCTCGTCGTCCGCAGGTTGGAACGCGGCGGGTGGCGTCCCAGCCCGTCCTGGAGGCAGCACATGCACGCAGCAGCCCGTCGTCTCCTCTTCGGTGCCCCGCTGGCGATGGCGCTCCTGTCGGCTCCGGCCCTGGCCGGGGAGCCGGCCTCGGAAGCCGCAGCCCCGCCCGCCGACGACAAGCCGTGCTGCCACAAGAAGCCGGCCGACGAGGCCGCGCTGCCCGCGGGCATGAACGATCCGGACCAGGCGGCGCCGGCCTCCGGACCCGCCGCGGGAGCCGGCGCGCTCCCTCCGCCGGTCAGCGTCACGCTGGTGGACGCGCCGCTCCTCGACCAGGACGGCCGCGAGGTCCGCTTCGCCAGGGACGTGGTGGGCGACCGGATCGTGGTGGTGGACTTCGTCTTCACCACCTGCACCACCATCTGTCCCATCCTCTCGGCCAAGCTCGCCGGGCTGCAGGGCCGCCTCGGCGATCGCCTGGGGAAGGGCGTCGGGCTGGTGTCGGTGTCCATCGACCCGGCGCGCGACACGCCGGAGCGGCTCAAGGCCCACGCCGCCAAGTTCAAGGCGCGCCCGGGTTGGACCTGGCTGACCGGTGAGCCCGAGACGGTGAACAAGGTGCTGAAGGGGCTGGGCGCCTACACGCCCAACTTCAACGAACACACCCCCATCATGCTGGTGGGAGACGGCCGCACCGGCCGCTGGGCCCGCTTCAACGGCTTCCCGGACCCGGCCAGGCTGGAGGCCGCCATCGACGCCCTCGAGGCGGCGCGCCCGGCCGTCACGGCCTCGAGGCCCTGAGGGTGACCTCCTCCCGCCTGCTGCTGGCCGGGCTGGCCTGCCTCCTGGCCACCGGCCCGGCCCTCGCCGCCGAGGCGCCGAGCGCGCCGAGCGCGCCGGCGCCAGAGGACCCCAAGGAGGCCAAGGCGCGCGCCTACTTCACCGACACCGTGCTGCTCGACCAGGACGGCAAGGAGCGCCGCTTCTACAGCGACGTGCTCAAGGGCAACGTGGTCTGCATGACCTTCATCTTCACCAACTGCGGCGCCGCCTGCCCGCTCATCATGCAGAAGCTGCACCGCGTCCGGCAGGCGCTCGGACCGCGCGCCGCCGAGGTGCAGTTCGTCTCCGTCAGCGTCGATCCCGACAACGATCCGCCCGAGGCCCTGCGCGCCTTCGCCTCGAAGCACGGGGCCACCGGGCCTGGCTGGACCTTCCTGACCGGCAGCCGGGCCGACGTGGCGAGCGTGCTGAGGAAGCTGGGGACCTGGGTCGAGAGCCCGGACGAGCACACCACGGCCTTCATCGCCGGCAACGCCCGGTCCTACCACTGGACCAAGGTGCGTCCCGACGCGCCGGCCGAGGGCGCCGCCGAGATCCTCCGCGGGCTGGCCGACGAGCGGCCCGCCGCGGCGCCCTCCCCGGCCGGGCCCGTGACCGGCCCGGCCGTCCCTCCGTGAGCGGCGCCACCCGGCGCTCGGCCCGCGGCGGCGGCGCGCTCGGCGGCCTCACCGGCTGCGCGGGCGCGCTGTGGCTCCTGCTGGCGCCAGGCCTGGCCACCGGGGCCGCCCCCAGGCCCCTCACGCCCCAGCAGCAGGCGGGCCGCACCATCTACCTCACCGGCGAGAGCCCGAGCGGCGGCGGGATCACCGCCACCGTCGGCGTCGACGCGTCGCCGATCCCTGGCTCTGTCCTGACCTGCGGCTCCTGCCACGGCGAGGACGGGCTGGGCCGGCCCGAGGGCTCCGTCGACCCCTCCATCGTCACCTGGAGCGAGCTGACGCGGGCCGGTGGCCACGTCCACCCCGGGCGCCGCCACCGGCCCTTCGACGCCCGGACGCTGGCGCGCTCCATCACCGACGGCGTCGATCCCGACGGGCAGCGGCTCGACGGCGCCATGCCGCGCTACTCCATGTCCCGCGAGGACCTCGACGCGCTGGTGGCCTGGATGAAGGTGCTGGAGCTCCAGCTCGACCCGGGGCTCACGCCGACGCTCATCCGGCTCGGCACGGTGCTGCCCGAGGCCGGACCCGCGGCCGAGGTGGGGCGCGCCATGCGGGCCACGCTGGAGGCCGCCGTGAAGGAGGTGAACGCCGCGGGCGGGCTCAACGGCCGGCGGCTCTCCCTCGCCGTGGCCGGCTACGACCCGGGGCGGGAGTCGGCGGCGGCGGCGGCGCGGCGCCTGTCGACGAAGGAGCCGGTCTTCGCGATGGTGTCCGGCTTCGCGCCCGGCGGCGAGGAGGAGCTGGCCGCCTGGGCGGAGGCCGAGCTGATCCCGCAGGTCGGGCCGTTCTCCCCCGTCGCGCGGCCACCCGGCGCCGGCCACTACACCTTCTACCTCCAGCCCGGGCCGCGGGAGCTGGCCCGGGTGCTGGTCGAGCACGCGGCCCGGCAGCCCGGCCTGGCCGATCCCCGCCTGGCGGTGCTGCGCCCCGAGGGCGCGCCGGCCCTGGAGGCCGCGGCCCGGGGGGCGCTCGAGCAGGCCGCAGCCCGCGGCTGGCGCAAGGTGGAGACCGTGGCGCTCGGGCCGGACGGGCCGAGCCGCGAGGAGGTGGCGAGGCTGGCCGACCAGGGCACCGAGGTGGTCCTGCTGCTCGGCGACGACCGGGCGCTGGCCGGCTTCCTCTCCCAGGCGCTGGCGGCCGGGTGGACCCCCTGGGTGATGGCGCCCGGGACCCTGGCGGCGCGCGGCGCCGCCGAGGCGCCGGCCGGCTTCGACGGGCGCGTCCTCCTCGCCTACCCGGCCCTGCCCGAGGGCGAGGCGAGCGGTCGGGCCCGGCTCGCCCGCCTGGCGCCGGGGGCCGGCGAGCGCCACCTGTCGGCCCGCGCCTCGGCGGCGGCCGCCACCACGGTGCTGGCCGAGGCGCTCCGGCGCACCGGGCGGCAGCTCTCGCGGGCGCGGCTGGTGGCCAGCCTGGAGGGGCTGTACCAGGTCGAGACCGGGCTCGGGTCACCGGTCAGCTTCGGCCCGCGGCGCCGGGTCGGAGCCCAGGGCGGCTACGTCGTGGCGGTGGACCTGGCGCGCCGGAGCTTCCGGCCCGTGGGTGGCTGGATCCGGCTGGACTGACCAGGCGCCGCCGGCCTAGTGGAAGTCCCGCGACCGATCCCCCACGGCCGGGGCGAAGGCCAGCGGCGCCAGGCCCTCCACCCGCACGTTCACCACCTGCCCGTTCCGCTCGACCCGCCCGCGCGCCACCAGGAACGGCGAGCCCTTCAGCACGGCGCGGCAGCGCTGGTAGACGTCGGGCATGACCACCAGGTTGGCGATGCCGGTCTCGTCCTCCAGGCTGACGAAGACGATGCCGTGGGCCGTCTCCGGCCGCTGGCGCACGATGACCAGGCCCGCCACCTCCACCGGCGCCCGGTCGGGCAGCCGCTGCACCTCGCGCACGGTGCGGACCTGCCCTCCCGAGAGCGCCGGCCGCACCACCGCCATGGGGTGGGCCCGCACCGACAGCCCGGTGGTGGCGTAGTCCCCCTGCACCAGCTCGGCGGCGCCGGCCGCCTCGAGGACAGCGGCGGGCTCGGGCGGCGCCTGGCCGGCGAAGAGCTCCCCGGCCCCGCCCCCCTGCGCCGGCAGCGCCAGGCTGCGCCAGACCGCCTCGCGCCGCTCCGGCGCCAGGCCGCCGAGGGCCCCGGCCTCGGCCAGGCGCGTCACCCAGGCCCGCGACAGGCCGGCCCGCCGGGCCAGGTCGGCCACCGAGGCGAAGGGGCGCTCCCGCCGGGCCGCCAGCACCTGCTCGCCCACCTGGCGCGGCAGGCCCCGCACCAGCTGGAGCCCGAGGCGCAGGGCCGGCGCCTCCCCGGGTGCCGCCGCCACCCCCGCCACCGGCCCCTCCAGCGTGGTGCCCCAGCCGCTCAGCGCCACGTCGAGCCCGCGCACCTCCACCCCGTGGCGCTTGGCGTCCTCCACCAGGGTGTGGGGCGCGTAGAAGCCCATGGGCTGGCTGTCCAGCAGCGCCGCGGTGAAGACCGCCGGGTGGTAGCACTTCAGCCAGGCCGAGGCGTAGACCAGCAGGGCGAAGGAGGCGGCGTGCGACTCGGGGAAGCCGTAGCCGGCGAAGCCGAGGAGCTGCTTGAAGATCTGCTCGGCCACCGCGCCGGAGATGGCCCGCTCGGCCATGCCGGCCACCAGCCGCGCCTTCATGGCGGCCAGCTTCTCGTGGGAGCGCCGGTGCGTCATGACCCGGCGGAGCTCGTCGGCCTCCCCCGGCGTGAAGCCGGCCGCCACCACCGCCAGCCGCATGGCCTGCTCCTGGAAGAGCGGCACCCCGTTGGTGCGGGCCAGCACCGCCCGCAGGGGCTCGTAGGGGTAGACCACCTCCTCCAGCCCGTCGCGCCGGCGCAGGAACGGGTGGACCATGCCGCCCTGGATGGGCCCGGGGCGGATGATGGCCACCGAGATGACCAGGTCGTAGAAGCAGCGCGGCTTGAGGCGCGGCAGGAGCCCCATCTGCGCCCGCGACTCGATCTGGAAGACGCCGATGGTGTCGGCCCGGCTGGCCAGCGCGTAGACCGCCGGATCCTCGGCCGGGATGGTGGCCAGCGAGTCCGGGTAGGCCCACTGGCCAGCGGGGGCCGGGATCGATGACTGGGCGCCCCTCACCCCGGCCCTCTCCCCGGAGGGGAGAGGGAGACTCAACGCGGAGGCTGCCGCCCGAGGTCGGGGTCGAGGTCGGGGTCGGGGTGGGGGCGGGGGGGGGGGGGGGGGGGGGGGGGGGGGGGGGGGGGGGGGGGGGGGGGGGGGGGGCCGCGGTGCTGGTAGATGTCGGGGTCGGAAGACCGGGGCGCGGCTGGGCCGGCGCGGGGCGGTGGGCCGCCAGCATGCTCAGCCCGCGCGACAGGGCGGTGAGCATGCCCAGCGCCAGGAGGTCCACCTTGAGCAGGTCGAGCTCGGCGAGATCGTCCTTGTCCCACTGCACGATGGTGCGCCCGGGCATGGCCGCCGGCTCGATGGGCACCGTCTCGCAGAGGGGCCGGCGCGTCACCACGAAGCCGCCCACGTGGATGGAGAGGTGGCGCGGGAAGCCCTGGAGCTCGCGGGCCAGCTCCAGCACCTGGCGCACCCGCGGGGCCGTGCGCGGGTCGAGCCCGGCCTGCGCCAGGGTGGCGTCGGCCACGGCGACCGGGTCGTCGTGGGAGGAGACCAGCCTGGCGAGCCGGTCCACCTGCGGCAGCGACAGCCCGAGCGCCTTGCCCACGTCGCGCAGCGCCGAGCGGGTGCGGTAGGTGATGACCTCGCAGACCATGCCGGCGTGATCGCGGCCGTAGCGCCGGTAGACGTACTGCAGCACCTCCTCGCGCCGCTCGTGCTCGAAGTCCACGTCGATGTCGGGGGGCTCCCCCCGCTCGGCCGAGATGAAGCGCTCGAAGAGCAGCCCCATGCGCACCGGGTCGATGGAGGTGACCCCCAGCACGTAGCAGACCGCCGAGTTGGCGGCGCTGCCGCGCCCCTGGCAGAGGATGCCCCGCTCGCGGGCGAAGCGGACCACGTCCCAGACGGTGAGGAAGTAGCTGGCGTAACCGAGCCGGTCCACCAGCTCGAGCTCCTTCTCGAGCTGCCGGGCCACGTCCTCCGGCGGGTCGCCCCCGTAGCGCCAGCGGGCCCCCTCGCGGACCAGCTCGCGGAGGAGCTGCATCCCCGTCATCGGGATGGCCCGGACCTCGGCCTCGGGCGCGGCCGGGGCCGGGGCCGGGGCCCCTGCGGCGGAGGCGGAGGAGTCCGCCCGCCGCAGCCAGGCATCGTTCGCCGGCCTGCTGGTCCGCAGCCGCGGCGCCACCGACGCCGCCACCACCCGCGCCCCCTGCCCCGGGCTCGACATCGCGCTCGCCGCGCCGGCGGCCAGGCCGGCCCGCTCCACCAGCACCGGCGGCAGCGGGTGCTCGCCGCGGATCTCCTCCAGCCGGAAGCGGCACTCCTCGGCGATGGCGGCGGCCGCCTCCAGCCCCTGCTCGAAGTCGGGCCAGAGCCGGGCCATCTCCTCCGGCCCCTTGAGCGTCCGCTCGGCGTTGGGGAAGAGCCGGCGCCCGGCCTTCTCCACCGTGGCCCCGAGCCGGACGCAGGTGAGCACGTCCTGCAGCACCTGCCGGCGCCGCGTGTGGGTGTGGACGTCGTTGACCACCGCCACCGGGATGCGCAGCCGCCCCCCCACCGCCCGGGCCGCGGCGAGCCGCGCCTCCTCCCCGGCCACGTGGTGGCGCGCCACGGTGATGGCCAGCCGGCGGCCGAAGAGCTCGCGGAGCCGGGCCGCCTCCTCGGCGTCGGCGCCGGCGTGGAGGGCGAAGAGGCCGCGCGCCCGCTCCCCCAGCGTCCGCAGCGGGACCCGCACCGCCGCCTTCTCCCGCCGGGCCGGCGCCAGGCCGCCCGGCTGGGCCGCGGCGGCCGCCGGGACATCTCCCCCGTGGGCCACGGTGAGGAGGCGGCAGAGGTTGGCGTAGCCCTCGCGGTCCTGGGCCAGCAGCGTGAGCCAGCCGGGCCGGCCGCGCCCCAGGTCCTCCACCGCCACCTCCGCCCCGACGATGAGCGGGAAGCCGCGCTTCCGGGCCTCGGCGTGGGCCCGCACCATCCCGTAGAGCCCGCTCCGGTCGCTGAGCGCCAGGCCGGTGAGCCCGAGCTCGGCGGCGCGGGCCACCAGCTCCTCGGGGTGGCTCCCGCCCTCCAGGAAGGAGAAGCAGGAGCGGCAGCGGAGCTCGGCGTAGCGGGGGGTGGCCATGGGCGCCTCGGGCCTCAGTCGAAGAAGCCGTGGAGCCAGAGCCGCCCGTCGGCCCCGTCCCGGTAGAGCCAGCACTCGCCCAGCCCCGCCACCCGGGCGCGGTAGTAGTCGCGATCGAAGGGGGCGCTCCACCACTCGCCGCGGAGCCGCTCCGGTCCCTCGAAGGAGAGGACCGCGTGGGCCTGCCCCCCGATGCGGAGCGTGGCCACCCGTCCCCCGTCGCCCGTCGCGACGACCGGCAGCGGCGTGGCGAGGAGCCGGGTGGGCCGCTCCTGACCGTCGGGCCCCGGGCGGCCAGGCCCGGCCTCGGCCCCCGGGCCGGGCAGCCGGGCGCCGCCCGGACCCCCCGCCGTCGCCCCGGCGCCATCCGGCCCGTCCGGCCCCGCACCACCCGCACCCGCCGGCGGGGCCGCCTCCCCCCAGCCGCCGCCCCCGGCCGGCGGCCGGAACGGGACGCTGTGCCAGGCCGCCTCGGGCCGGTGCCGGTCGGCCGGCGCGGCCGCCAGCACCGCGCCGTCCCCGAGCCGGCCGGCCAGCCGCGCCAGCACCACGTCGAGCGCCGCCGCCACCTCCGGCCGGTCGCCGAAGGCGAGCTGCGCCACGGGGCAGGCCGCCACCTCCGCCGCGGTGAGCCGCACCCCGGTGACGCCCCCGGGCAGCCGCACCCCCAGCAACCGCTCCCGGAGCGGCGGGAGCCAGCGGGCCGCCGCCGCCGAGGGGCGGGCCAGCGGCACGAGCAGCCGCTCCTCGCCGCGCGGGTCGAGCTTGAGCGTGAGCTTGAGCCGGCTGGCCCCCAGGCCCCGCCCGCCCAGCCGCGCCGCCACCCGCTCGGCCAGCCGCGCGAGGACGAAGAGCACCGGCTCGACGCTCTCGGCCGGCCCCTCGAGCTCGATGGCCTCCTCGGGGAGCGTCTCCGGCTGCCAGGGGACGAGCGGCGTGGGATCGTCGCCGCGGGCCAGCCGGGCCGCCGCCGCGCCCGCCACGCCGAAGCGGAGCGCCAGCCCCTCGGCCGGCAGCCGCGCCAGCGCCCCCACCCCGTCCACCCCCACCGCCCGGAGCCGCGCCTCCACCGCCGCGCCGAGCCCGAGCGCCTCGAGCGGCAGCCCGGCCAGCGCCCGCGCCTCCTGGCCCGGCGCCACCACGAGCGCCCCGTCGTCGCCGTGGCGGGCCAGCGCCCGGGCCGGCCCGCGCCCGGTGGCCAGCGCGGCGCGCGCCGCGTAGCCGAGCCCGGCCGCCACCTCCACGGCCCGCGCCAGCAGCCGCCGCTCCGCCACAGCCGGAGCCCCCGGCGACGGCTCTGCAAGTACGGCCGCCGGCGCCCCCGGCGACGGCGCTGCCGCTGCGGCCACCCCGCCCAGCAGGTGGGCCGCGCTGGCGTCGAGCAGGAGCGTATCGGGCGCCACCACCTCCACCGCCGGCGAGAGGCCGAGCAGCGCCTCGGCCAGCCCGCGGAGCGCGGCGAGGTCGGCCGCCGGCGCGTGCGCCACCGGGAGGAGCCGCCCGCAGGCGGCCAGGGCCTGGGCGAGCGTGTCCCCGGGCCGGACGCCGGCCGCCGCGGCCGCCGCGTCGCGGGCCACCACCCGCCCCTCCTCCACCACCGCCACCGGGCGGTCCTGCCTGGCCGCGCCGCCGCCGTGGGCGCCGGCCGTGCTTGCAGCGCCGTCGCCGAGGGCTCCGGCCGTGTTTGCAGAGCCGTCGCCGAGGGCTCCGGCTGACGGGCCCGCCCGGAGCCCGCGCTCGCGGGAGCGCTCCAGCCGCTGCAGCGGCAGCCCCGGCAGGTGGAGCGCCAGCACCCGCGGCCCCGAGGGGACGACCAGGCCCGACAGGCCCGGCAGGCCGGGCTCGCCGGCGCCGCTGGCCCGCACCCCCCGCGCCCCGCGCTCAGGCCGCATGGCTGCCCCCCGCCAGCCGGCGCGGCGATGGCCTCGGCTCCGGAGCCGCCTCGCCCCGCGCCGCGCCGCGGAGGGAGGCGCCCGCCGGGGCCGCGACGGCGCGCGCCGGCCCGGCCTGGCCGTCGGCGCGGGCCGCCACGACGCGCCGCCCCTCGACCGAGAGGTCGAGCCGCACCACCGCCGGCGGCCGGACCGCCGCGCCGGGGGTCGAGAGCCAGAGCCCCGCCGCGCCCCCCTGCTCGGCCGCCGTCACCAGCCGCCGGAGCGAGGCGTCGATGCCGCGCCAGGGGCGGGAGAGCCCGGCGTCGATGGCCACCACCGCGAAGGCCCCGGACCCGAGCAGCGCCTCGGCCGCCCAGAGGGCGAGCCGGCCCCCCTCCTCGCCCGCCGGCGGCCGGACGATGAGGAGCCGATCCAGCTCCACCCCCATGGCCGCCGCGGCCGGCGGGTAGAGCTCCCCGCGCCCGTCCACGAAGGCCGCCAGCGCCCCGCGCCGCAGCCGGGCCACCAGCGCGAGCACCACCGCCGTCTTGCCGCTGGCCGGCCCGCCCCGCAGCTCGGAGAGGGCGCCGCAGGGGAAGCCGCCCGGCAGGAGCCCGTCCACCGCCGGCACGCCGCACGGGAGCGCCCCGACCCGCCGGGCGGGCCGCCGCTCGATGCGCCGGATCTCGTCGCGGAGCCGGGCGAGGACGTCGTGCTGGGTGACTGCCGATGACATGCGGGGCGTTCCCTCGGGCGGACCATACTGCTCGCACGTTCAGGTATCAACCCGGTCTGACAGGCGCGGCGGCGCGCGCCCGGAGGACGCACGGAGGAGGACGCACGCCTTGTGCGGGCCGGATCGCTGTGGCACCGTCCGCCGTTCCGGCCGGCGGCACCTGGTCCGGCGTCCTCGGGGGAGACCATGGCGTCCTGGAAGACCTGGCTGGCGGCGGTGGCCTCCCTCTCGACCGGCCTGGCCGGCTGCAGCGGCGGTGGCGGCGGCGGCGATCCGGCGGGCGTGTGCCTGCCCGGCCAGCAGCAGGCCTGCTACGCGGGGCCCGCCGGCACCGCCGGGGTCGGGCGCTGCGCCGCCGGGAGCCAGCCGTGCGTGGGCGGCCAATGGGGCGCCTGCGCCGGGGCGGTGCTGCCGACGGCCGAGGCCTGCAACGGCGTGGACGACGACTGCGACGGCGCGGCGGATCAGGGTGACCCGGGCGGCGGCTCGAGCTGCGCCACTGGCCTGGCCGGGCGCTGCGACCGCGGCGTGCTCCACTGCCAGGCCGGGGCCACGGCCTGCGTGCCGGCGGTGCTGCCCGGCGCCCTCCCCGAGACCTGCAACGGGCTCGACGACGACTGCGACGGCACGGTGGACGAGGGCTGCAGCTGCCTCGACGGCCAGCAGCAGGGCTGCTACTCGGGGCCCGCCGGCACCGCAGGGGTCGGGCGCTGCGCGGCCGGCAGCCAGACCTGCGCGATCGGGCAGTGGGGCCCCTGCGCCGGTGAGGAGCTCCCGGTGGCCGAGACCTGCAACGGCCTCGACGACGACTGCAGCGGGGCCGCGGACGACGGCCTGGCCGCGCCGCCCAACGCCAACCAGCTGGGCGCCTGCCAGGGCACGCTGCAGGCCTGCACGGGCGCCGGGGGCTGGGTGGACGCCTACGCCGGCGCGCCAGGCTACGGCCTCCCGGAGACGCCTGACGCCAGCTACGCCGACGAGAACTGCGACGGGCTCGACGGCGACCTGGCCCTGGCGGTCTTCGTGAGCGCCGCCGGCACCGACGGCGGCCCGTGCACCATGGCGGCCCCTTGCGCCACCCTGCCCTACGCCCTGGCCGCGGCCGCGGCGGCTGGCAGGCCCCACGTCTACCTCCAGGCCGGCAGCTACGTCGGCAACGTCGAGCTCCGGGACGGCGTCTCGATCTTCGGCGGCTACGCGGTCGACTGGAGCCGCGGCCCGGGCAACCAGGTGAGCCTGATCGGCGGCGGGGCCGGCGCCGGCGGCGAGTACGTGGCGGTCCGCGCCAGCGGGGTCACCGCGACGCTCGCCGACCTGCGCGTCGTCGCCCCCAACGCCTCAGGCCAGGACGCCCTGGGGCGCGGCCGCAGCTCCCACGGCGTGTACGCCTCCTCCTCCACCGTGACGCTGCGCCGGGTCTTCGTCCTCCAGGGGGCCGGGGCCAACGGCCTGGCGGGCCGCTCCGGCACGCCGGCGTCCGGCACCCCGGCGCTGCCCGGCGACGTCGGGGCGCCCTCGGAGTCCTCCGTCGCCGTCTGCGACGCCACCACCAGGGGCGCGGGCGGCGCCGGCGGCATCGGCTCCTGCGGCGGGGTGGTCACCAGCGGCGGCGCCGGCGGCGGCGGCGGCACCATGGACACCTCCTGCGCCATCCCGAACGATCTGGCCGCCCGGCCTGGCGACGCCGGCGTGGACGGCCTGGGCCCCGTGGGCGGCGGCTTCGGCGGCCCCGCCGGCCCGGTCTGCACCAACGGCAGCAGCGGACAACCTGGAGCGAACGGCCTGGCCGGCGCGGGCGGCGCGGGCGCCGGCGGCGGCGGGCTCCTGGTGGGCGGCTTCTGGTACGGCCAGTCGGGCGGCGCCGGCGCGCCCGGCGGCCCCGGCCACGGCGGCGGCGGGGGCGGCGGCGGGGGCGGCTGCGACACCGGCGTCGACGCCTGGGGCGCCGGCGGCGGGGGCGGCGGGGCCGGCGGCTGCGGTGCTCCGGCGGGCGGAGAGGGCGGCGCCTCCGGCGGCGGCAGCTTCGGCCTCTTCGGCGTCGGCAGCGCGCTGGTGGTGGAGGGCTGCACCTTCCAGCTGGGCCAGGGCGGCGGCGGCGGCCCCGGCGGATTGGGGGCGTTCGGCCAGGCCGGTGGCCAGGGCAAGGCCGGCGGCGGGCTGGCCAGCGGCGCCGGCTTCGGGGGCACGGGCGGCGCCGGCGGCAGCGGCGGCCCCGGCGGCGGGGGCGGCGGCGGCGCGGGCGGCTGGGTGGCCGGCATCCTCACCTCCGGCGGCTCGCTCCAGCTGTCGAGCTCGACCTTCGCCGGGGGCGTGGCCGGCCCCGGTGGGAGCGGCGGCACCCCCGCGCTCGGCGGGACCACCCCACCGGGCAACTTCGGCGACACCGGGGCGACCGGCAGGCTCGCCGACACGATGACCTGCGCCTCTCCCGACGGCTGCTAGGCGCCCGAGGCCGGGCTCGCCGCCAGCCTCTGGTCCGGGGCGAAGGCGCGGCGCTGACGGCGGCGCAGCAGGTCACCGGGCCCGCCGCGGGCCCTGCCGAGGTGGGCCGGCCTACGCGCTGGCCGCCTGCTGCTTCTCCTGCTCGGCGATCTCGGCCCGGACCTTGTCCATGTCGAGCGCCCGCACCTGCGCGATGAGGTCCTCCAGGGCCGCCTCCGGCACCGCCCCGGCCTGCGAGAAGAGCAGCACCTTGTCGCGCAGGATCATGAGCGTGGGGATGGAGCGGATGTCGAAGGAGCCGGCCAGCTCGGGCTGCGCCTCGGTGTCCACCTTGCCGAAGGCCAGATCCGGGTGCTTGGCGGCGACCTTCTCGTAGGTCGGCCCGAAGACGCGGCACGGGCCGCACCACGGGGCCCACCAGTCGATGAGGACGATCCCGTCCTTCTCGACGACCTGCTTGAAGTTGTGCTGGGTGATCTCGACGGTGGCGGTGGCCATCTCTCGCGGTCCTCGGCGCCCGCCGTGGAGTCGGCTCGCTCGGCGCCCTGCACCGGGTATGACCCCGCCCCCTGGAAACCGGTTCGGCGGGGCCTCGGCCGGGGCGGGCGCCAGGCCCGACGCCAGCGGAGCTACCGGACGGCGACGGCCGCGGTCGCCGGGCCCTGCTCGCGGCACTGCGCCATCGTCCAGAGCCCCTTGGTGGAGCAGGCGTGGATGCACTCCCAGTTGGCGTCGCCGGAGGCCGAGGCGTCGCACTGCCGGACGCACTGCCGCACCTCGGGGACGTGCGCCGCCCGGCACTGGAACGAGGCGGTGGTCTCGCCCCGCAGCGGGCGGATGGACTCGGCGGCCTGGGCGGTTCCGACGGTGAGGACGAGGGCGATGGCGAGCTTGAGCATCATGGCGTTTCCTCCGAAGACGACCGACTCGCCACGACGTCATTGGAAGGACCGTGCCGAAACTGCCGGGTAGCAATATCAGGCGCTTGCCTCCTCGGCCGCGCCGGTCCGCCCGGACCCTGCGAGCCGACGACCCATCCAACCCACCGAGAGCCCTATGGTTTTTCGGATCACCCGCACGCACGCCGACGCTGATGAGGGGTGCCGTGGTGCGCTGTGGGTGAAGACGCGGCGCGGCGCCTCCCGCTGGGAAGGCGCCGCGACGAGGGCGGCAGTGGCCGCCCGGCGATGGCCTCGCTCCTGGCGGCGAGGGCGCCCGCCCCGCTCAGCGGGCCGGCGGGTACTTGTGCAGCTTGCGCTGCAGCGAGCGGCGGTGGATGCCGAGCCGCCGGGCCGCCTCCGAGATGTTGCCGCTGCAGTCGGTCAGCACCCGCTGGATGTGCTCCCACTCGGCGCGGGCCAGCGAGGGCGTCTCACCGGCCTTGGGGGCCTCGGCCTCCTTGCCGTTCAGGGCCGCCAGGATCTCGTCCGCGTCGGCCGGCTTGGGGAGGTAGCCCACCGCCCCCTCCCGCACCGCCTGCACGGCCGTGGCGATCGAGCCGTAGCCGGTCAGCATGAGCACCCGGGTCGAGGGGTCCTGCTGGCGCAGCTCGCGCAGCAGCTCCAGGCCCGACATGCCCGGCATCTTCAGGTCCAGGACCGCCATCTCGGGCGACTCCTTGGCGACCTCGCGCAGCGCCTCCTCGGCGCTGCCGGCCGTCTTCACCTCGTAGCCGCGCGACCGGATGGCCTGAGCCAGCCGCTCGCGCAGGATCTCGTCGTCGTCCACCAGCAGGATGCTCGGCAACGTGTCTCTCCCGGCCTCGATGGTGCTCATATGTAGCTCCTCTCGCCGGCCTTGGCAGCCGGCAGCTCGATGCGCGCCTCGGTCCCGATGCCCGGGCGCGACGCGATGTGGAACTCGCCGCCCAGCTGCTCGGCGAGGGTCCGGGTGAGGAAGAGGCCCAGCCCCATGCCCTCCCCGGGAACCTTGGTGGTGAAGAAGGGCTCGCCCGCCCGGGCCAGCACCTCGGCCGGCATGCCGCGCCCGTGGTCGACCACCGTGACGGTGGCCAGGTCTCCAGCCAGGGCCAGCCGCAGCGTCACGGGCAGGCCGGGGCCCGAGGCCTGCACGGCGTTCTTGAGGAGCCCGCGCAGGGTGTCGGCCAGCGCCCGCGGTGGGCCCACGATGGCGGCCCCCTCGGCGCCGTCCTGGTACTCGACCTTGATCCGCTCGCGCGCCGGGAAGCCGTCGAGCGCCCCGCTCACCCAGGCCGGCAGGGCCACCGCTGCCATGGGCTCGCCGGCCGCCTCGCCGGCGTTGGCGCTCATGCGGTCCAGGATCTCGCGGCACCGGCCAACCTGATCCCGCACCAGCTGCAGGTCGGCCCGCACCTCGGGCGAGGTGTCGTCGGCCAGGGCCCGCTGCAGCTCCTTGGCCACCACCGCGATGGTGGAGAGCGGCGTGGAGAGCTCGTGCGCCGCCCCGGCCGCCAGCGTGGCCAGCGACGCCAGCTTCTCGCGCCGCTGCACCAGCGCCCGCGCCTCGCCCAGCTCGCGCTCGCGCTCGGCCAGCGCCGCCGCCACCCGCCGCACGAAGTAGACGATGAAGAGCGCGGCCAGCCCGAACGCCATCCACATGCCGCGCAGGTGCGCCCCCATCACCTCGCCCGGCTCCATGTGCATGGTGACGTGGTGGTGCCTGGAGGTGAGCCCCTCGTGCACGAAGAGCGAGCCGTAGCCCGCCAGGCTGACCGCCAGCAGCCCCCACGACCAGCGCCGCGGCAGCAGCACGGCCGCCAGCACCACGTTGACGAGGTAGAGCGTCGAGAAGGGGTTGGTGGCGCCGCCGGTCAGGTCCAGGATGACGGTCAGCACCACCGCGTCGAGCAGCATGACCGCGGCCACCACCGCGTCGGTCACCCGGACCCGCTGCGCCATGAAGCCGAGGGCCAGGTTGCCCAGCGCCTCGAGGGCGATGAACCCGATCAGCGTGGCGATGGGGAGGCTGATCTCGCTCCAGAGCTCGGCGGCGCCGATGATCAGGATCTGGCCGAGGATGGCCCACCAGTGGAGCTGCACCAGCCAGTTGAGGTTGAGCCGGCCGCGATCCTCCAGCAGGGGCGCCGCGCCGACCCTGACGCTGGGCGGCCGCGGCGCGCCGCGGCTCGGTTCGACCGGGAGTGCGGGTGGGGCCGACATTTGGTTCAGGACCGCACCCGAAGGTAGCACAGCCCGGAAGGGCCGCGGCAGGCGCGACCACGTGCCACATGAAGCCCCCGGAATGGAGGAGGCTCTGCGGCCGCCCTGGGAGGGCCGGCCAGATCCATCCGGCACGCCTTGACGCTGCCCTGGCCGACCTCTAGCCTGCGCCGCCCATGCGAGGCCAACGCCGCTCCGTGGCCAGCCTGCTGGCCGAGACCCTGGCCCGGCGCCGTGACGCCGCCCCGGCGGCCCTGGCGGCGGCGCTGGCGGAGGCGTGTGGTCCGCAGCTGGCGCGCCAGGTCTCCTGCCGCGGCCTGACCCGGGACGGCCTGGTGCTGGTGGTGGCCACCGGCGAGGACTGGGCCCAGCAGGTGCGCGACCTGGCGCCGCAGCTCTGCCAGAAGCTGAACGAGCGGCTGGGCCGGCAGGCGGCGCTCGGCCTGGACGTCAGGGTCGGGGCCAAGCGACCCTGAGAAGCCCCCCGTCGTCCAGCGGCGGCGCCACGACCTCGGGCCGGGTCACCGTCCCGCGTTCCGGGTACTCTGGAGCCAGCGCCATGCGCCCCCTGCACCCCGGCCCGCCCACCCTCCCCGCTCTCGCCCTGGTCGTCGCGCTGATCTGGGCGCCGGCCAGCCGCGCCAGCGAGCCCTTGTCCGACTGGCTCGGCGCGCTGGGCGACTCGGCCTCGGCGCTCGACGCCGGCGACCCGGCCGGCGCCCTGGCCGCGGCTCGCCGAGCCAGCGCCGCGCTGCCGCGCGGAGCCGCCGGGGCGCGGGCCGAGGCCGCGGCCGGCCTGGCCCTGCTGGCCCTCGGGCGCGCCACCGACGCCGCCGGCCCGCTCGGCGCCGCCCTGGCCGCGCCTCCGGCCGGGCTGGCGCCCTGCCTCGAGCTCGCCCTGGGCCAGGCGCTCCTGGAGGGCGGCCGCGCCGCCGAGGCCGCGGCCCACCTGGCGGCGGCGGTGGAGTCGGCCGCGCCGGGCGTGGAGCCGCGCGCCCGGCGGCTGGAGATCCGGGCCCTGCTCTCCTCGGGTCGGTTCGCCGAGGCGGCCGACCGGCTCGAGCCCCTGCTGGCGACGGCGCCGCCCGGCCAGGACGGCGCCGCCTTGCAGCTGCAGCTGGCCGAGGCCAGCCGCCTGCTCGGACGGGCCCCGCGGGCCTGGAGCCTGGCCCGGGCCCTGGCGCTGGACCAGCCGGAGCGCGAGGAGGCGGCCGCCGCCCTGGCGACGCTGGAGCGGTGGCGCGGCGAGGGCGACCAGGTCCCGCCCCTGGGCGCCGAGGACCACCGGGCCCGGGCCGAGCGGCTGCTGGCCCGCGGCCGCCCGGGCGAGGCCCTGGCCGAGCTCGACCTGGCCGAGGGCGCGGCCCAGCCTGGTGCGGCCACCGCGGCGGCCCGCGCCGGCCCGACGCCGGAGCCCACGCTCCTCCGGGCCTTCGCCCTGCTCGCCCTGGGCCGCCACGCCGACGCCGCGGCGCTGGCCGGCCCGCTCCGGGAGGCGGCGCAGCCCGCCGGCGTGCGCCGCGGCGCCACCTGGGTCCTGGCCCGCGTGGCGTCCCGCGCCGGGCGGCAGGCCGAGGCCGCCGCCCTGTACCGACGGGTGGCCGCCACCGCCGAGCCGATCCCCTGGCTCACCGAGGCGCGCTGGCGCGACCTCGGCGACGAGGCGGCCTACCTCGCCGCCTGGCTGCCCTACGACGCGGGCGCGCTGCGCCAGGCCTCCCGTCAGCTGACCGCGTTCGCCCGCGCCCACCCGGCCTCGCGGCGGGCCGAGGACGCCCGCTGGTTCGCGGCCTGGGCGCTGGTGCGCCTGGGCGCCCGCGCCGAGGCGGCCCGCGCCCTGCGCCAGCTGGAGGCGGGGCCGCTGCGCGCCGCGGCCCTCTACTGGCAGGCGCGCCTGGCGCCGGGCCCAGCCAAGGCCAGGCCGCTCTACCTGCAGGCCAGCGCGGCCGGATCCGAGGGCTGGTACGGCCTGGCGGCGCGCGCCAGGCTGGGCGCCCTCCCCGGGGCGCCGGGGCCAGGGGGCGACTCCGCCCCGCCGCGGCCGCCCACCGCGCCCACCGCGCCCGCCGCCCGCGCCGCCGGGGCGCCGGCCGCCCAGGTCGAGCCCGGGCCGCTCGCGCCGCTGGAGCTCTCCGCCCAGCCCGCAGCGCCGGCGCTCCGTGCCGCCGCCGCGCTGCTCGGGCTGGGGCTGCGCGGCCTGGCCCTCGAGTCGCTCGAGGAGGTGGCCCGCGGCGGCGAGGTCCGCGCCGTGGCCGGCCCGCTGGCGGAGCTGGCCACCTTCGCCGGGGAGGACGAGCTGGCCTTCCGGGTGGCGCGCGACCGGCTCGGGGCGAGCGCCCGCACCCGGCGCTGGCTCTACCCGTCGCCGCAGCCGGCGCTGCTGCCCCCGCTGGCCGCCGCGGCCGCGGTGGACCCGGACCTGGTGCGCGCCGTGCTCCGGCGCGAGTCGGGCTTCCGCGCCGGGATCCGGAGCGGCGCCGGCGCGATCGGGCTCATGCAGCTCCTGCCCGCCACCGCCTCGCGCCTCGGCGCCCTGGCCGGCCTCTCCCAGGACCCGGCCCGGCGGCTGGCCGACCCCGCGGTGAACCTCGGGCTGGGTGCGCACTACCTGGGGCTGCTGCTCGACCGGTTCGGTGACGAGGCGGTGGCGCTGGCGGCCTACAACGCCGGGCCGGCGGCGGCATCGGCCTGGGCGCGCGACCGCGCCGGGCTCCCGCTCGACGAGTGGATCGAGGCCATCCCGTACAAGGAGACCCGGGCCTACGTGAAGGTGGTGCTGGCCGAGCGCCAGGCCTATCGCCGCCTCGGCGGCCTGGCGCCCTCCCTCGACCCGGCCCGGCGGGCGCCCGCGCCCGGCGACGGCGTGGCCTTCTGACCACGGGGCCCGGGGCGTCAGGCCCCGGCGGGGCGCGCCTGCAGCGCCTCCCGCAGGTCGTCGCCCATGCGCCGCAGCACCTGCGAGGTGATGCCCGGCACCCGGGCCAGCCCCTCGGCGGTGGCCGGCCGGGTGCGCGCCACCTCCACCATGGAGGGCTCGGCCAGCACCTTGAAGGGCGGCCGGTCGGCCTCGCGAGCCCGCGCCTCGCGCGCGATCCAGAGCGCCCGCAGCACGGCCTTGCCGGTGGCGTCGAGCTCGCGGGCGCCCTTGAGACGCCGCCACCCCTCCTCGTCGAAGACCCGCTCCTTCGGCTCGACGGCCGCGGTGCGCTCGAACTCCTGCCTGGCCTGGGCCGCCAGCCCCTTCTCCTCCAGCTCCGCCGAGAGCTCGCTCGCCAGCGGCAGCAGGAAGTGGGTGTCGAGCGCCGCGTAGGCCAGCTGGTCGCGGGAGAGCGGGCGGTGGCCCCAGTCGGAGCGCTGGTGGGCCTTGGAGAGCTTGACCGCGAAGCGGGCCTCCACCAGCGCCGAGAGCCCCAGCCCGGTCCGTCCCAGGCGGCGGGCCGCCAGCATGGTGTCGAAGAGGCGGGGCAGCCGCCAGCCGAACTCCCGCTTGAGGCAGCGCACGTCGTAGTCGGCCCCGTGCAGCACCAGCTCGCGCCCGTCACACAGCAGCGCGCCCAGCGGCCGGACGTCCACCGCCAGGGGGTCGACCACCCAGTCCTGGGCGGCCGTGGAGAGCTGGAGCAGGCAGACCCGCTCCCGGTAGACGTGGAAGCTGTTGGACTCGGTGTCGAGCGCCACCACCGGCTCGGGGCGGAGCGCCGCGAGGAGGCGCTCCAGCGCGGCGGGATCGGCGACCAGCACGGGGGCGGTCTGGTGGAGGAGGCTCACCGGCGGAGTCTACCCTGCCGCCGAGAACGCCACCGCCACCTCGGCGGCCACCTCGGCGTTCCGCTCCAGCAGCGCCAGGTTGGCCGCCTGGGCGCGGCCGGCCGTGGCCTGGGCCACGGCGCCCAGCAGGAACGGGGTGACGGCCTGGCCGGCCACGCCCAGCGCCTGCGCCCGCGCCAGGGCCGCGGCCACCGCCGCCTCCACCTCGGCCCGGGGCAGCGGCGCCGGCGGCGGCACGCACAGCAGCACCCCCTCGCGCCGCCCCAGCCCGAGCCAGTGCAGCCGCAGCACCAGCGCGGCCTCGGCCGCCGACTCCACCCGGTGCGCCAGCGGCACGCCGCTGCCGTCCGAGTAGAAGGCCGGCAGCTCGGAGGTGCGGAAGCCCAGCAGCGGCACCCCCAGCGACTCCAGCACCTCGGCGGTGGCCGCCAGGTCCAGGATGGCCTTGGGGCCGGCCGAGACCACGCAGACCGGGGAGCGCGCCAGCTCGGCCAGGTCGGCCGAGACGTCGCCGGCCGCCGGGACCTGGCCCGGCAGGGTGCGGTGCACGCCCCCGATGCCGCCGGTGGCGAAGAGCCGGATGCCGGCCAGCGCGGCCACGGCGGCGGTGGCCGAGACGGTGGTGCCGGCGTCGCGGCCGGCCGCCAGGAGCGCCGCCAGGTCGCGCGCGCCGGCCTTGGCCGGCCGCCGCGACGGGTCGGCCAGGCGCGCCAGCTCGGCCGCGCTGGCGCCCACCACCACCCGGCCCGAGAGCAGCGCCACCGTGGCCGGCACGGCGCCGCGCGCCCGGATCGCCGCGGCGCAGCGCGCCGCCGCCTCCAGGTTGGCCGGGGGCGGCAGCCCCTGGGCCACCACGCTGCTCTCCAGGGCCACCACCGGCCGCCCGGCGGCCAGCGCCTCGGCCACCTCGGGCGCCACGCTGAGCAGGTCGATCACGGCGCACAGCTTACTCCGCTCGCCTCCGGAGGCCCGCCGGTCGCCGCGCCGGCGGTCGTGTCCCCCCTTTCCCCACATCCCGGCCCAGGCGTCGTCGCCGCGGTCCCCCTTCCGCCTTGTCCGGCCCGGCCTGCCGGCGCTACCCTCGGCGCCCGCATGACGACGCCCCCCCACCGGCCAGAGCCGCTCGCCGCCGCCACCCGGGTGACCAGCGCGGCCAGGGACCTGGCCACCGACCTGGCCGACGGCATCCGCAAGTCGGAGCGCTCGGTGAAGCTCCGCGCCGCCGTGATCGGCACCTGGGTGGTGCTGGCGCTGGTCTCCTTCTGGATCGCCTGCCCGTCCTCCGGCCCGGCCAACTCGCTGGGCGCGGTGGCGCGCCTGGAGGCCGGCGGCATCATGGGGGCGCAGGTGCTGGTGCAGAACGACGGCCCGGAGCTGTGGACCGACGTGATCCTCACCCTGGACGGCGGCTGGATGCTGCGGCGCCCCACCGTGCGCCCCGGCGACAAGCTGGTGCTGCCGGTGGCCGCCTTCAGCCGGGCCGGACAGGCGGCCCCGAGCGAGCTCAGGCCGCGCCACCTCACCATCGAGTGCCAGCAGGGCAAGGCCACCGCGGCGCTCGGGGCCGCCCGACCGTGACCGCGACCGCCCGGCCGCTGGTGCTGCTGGTGGACGACGACCCGGAGATCTGCGCGTTCCTGGCCACCCTGCTCGACCTGGAGGGGCTGGAGCCGCGGGTGGCGTCGGATGCCGACTCGGCCGTGGCCCTGGCGCCCGGCGCCGCGCTGGCGCTGATCGACGTGGCCATGCCCGGCCAGGACGGCTTCTCGCTCTGCCGCCGGCTGCGCGCCGCAGGCTTCACGTCCCCCATCGTCATGGTGTCGGCCCGGCCCGGGCCGGAGCTGGCGCGCCAGGCCGCCGAGGCCGGCGCCGACGAGTTCGTGCGCAAGCCGTTCGACAACGCCGAGCTGGTGGCCCGACTGCGCGGGCGGATCGCAGCCGCGGCCCACTAGGGCCAGGGGCCGGCCGGGCGGCCCCGGTCGTCGGCCTCCGCCTCCTCCAGCCGCAGCCTCTCCCGGCGCCTGGCCTCGCGCCAGCTCGCCTCGGCCGCCTCCAGCCGCGCCACGCCCGCCGCGGCGCCGGCCGCCGAGGCCGCCGCGGCGTCGGCCTCGGCCGCCAGCACCGCGCAGGCCCCCCGGCAGGCCGCCTCCTGCGTCACCGCCAGGTGCGCCTCCTCCACCGCCCGGGCCGCGAAGGCCGCCGCCGCGCCCAGCGCCGCGCAGCCAGGGCCCGCTTGCCCCGGCGCCGCCCAGGCGGCGTCCCGTCGCGCTGCCGCCTCCCGGACCGCCACGGCCGCCGCCGCCAGGGCCTCGCGCCCCGCCGCCTCGCGCCGCAGCGCCTCGGCGAGCGCCGCCCGGGCCACCTCGCGCCCGCCCCGCCGCACCCGGAGCAGCGCCTGAAGCCGCCAGCCGCTCATGCCGCCAGCGCCGCCAGGCGCTCCAGGGTGGACCCGAAGGACTCCGCCTCGCCGGGTGCCTGGCGCAGGAAGGCCTCCAGCGCCGGCCAGCGCGCCAGCGCCAGGTCCACCTCCGGGTCCGCGCCCGGCCGGTGCGCGCCCATGAGCACCAGGTCCCGGCTCCGCTCGTGGGCCGACAGGAGCGCCCGCACCCGCGCCGCCGCGGCGCGGTGGGCCGGCGCCGCCACCTGCCCCATGACCCGCGACACGCTGGCCGCCACGTCCACCGCCGGGAAGTGGCCACGCTCCGCCAGCCGCCGCTCCAGCACCACGTGGCCGTCGAGCAGGCCGCGCGCCTCGTCGGCGATGGGCTCGTCGTGGTCGCCGCCCGCCACCAGCACGGTGTAGATGGCGGTGATGCTCCCGCGGGCGCGGGCGCCGGTCCGCTCCAGCAGGCGTGGCAGCGCCTGGAACACGCTGGGCGGGTAGCCCTGCCGCGCCGGCGGCTCCCCGGCGGCCAGGCCGACCTCCCGCTGGGCCCGGGCGAAGCGGGTCAGCGAGTCGCACAGGAAGAGGACCTCCCGGCCCGCCTCGGCGAACCACTCGGCGATGGCGGTGGCCACCTGCGCGGCGCGCAGCCGGACCAGCGCCGGGGCGTCGCTGGTGGCCGCCACCACCACGGCGCGCCGGCGCCCCGCCGGCCCGAGCGCGTCCTCGAGGAACTCCTGGACCTCGCGGCCGCGCTCCCCCACCAGGCAGGCCACCACCACGTCGGCCACGGCCTGCCGGGCCACCTGGCCGAGCAGGGCCGACTTGCCCACCCCGGCCCCGGCGAACAGGCCGAGCCGCTGGCCGCGCCCCAGCGTCAGCAGCCCGTCGAGGACCCGCACGCCGGTGGGGAGCGGGACCGAGAGGCGGCGGCGCGAGAGCGGCCCCGGCGGCGGGCGGTCCACGGCCCAGGCGGCCAGGCCGGGCGGCAGGGGGCGGCCGTCGAGGGGCCGGCCCAGCCCGTCGAGCACCCGGCCCAGCAGCCCCTCGCCCACCGGCACGACCAGCGGCGCGCCGGTGGGTGAGACCACGGCGTCGAGGGCCACCCCGGCGGCGTCGCCCAGCGGCAGGAGGACCGCCCGCCCCTCCCGCAGCCCCACCACCTCGGCCAGCAGCGGGCCGCCCGGCGCGTCGATGGCGCAGACCTCCCCCTGCCGCACCCCGCCCAGCGCCGCCTCCAGCGCCAGCCCCGACAGGCGGGTGATCCGCCCGCGCAGCTGGACGCGGGCGCCCGCCAGGGCCGCGGCCCGGTCCGCCCCGGCGATCACGCCCACCCCCCGTCGGCGCCGCCGGTCACCAGGTCCGGCGCCGCCGCGCCCGCCTGGGTGGCGCCCTCCTGCGAGGCCGCCGCCAGCGCCCGCCGCAGCTCCGCCAGGCGGACCTCCAGCCGCGCGTCGGCCACCCCGGCCTCGGTCTCCACCACCGCGTCGCCGGGCGCCAGCGCCGCGTCGGCCACCAGCCGCACCGAGGGCAGGCCCGCCGCCTCGGCCAGCGCCCCCGCCTCGCCCGCCAGCGCCGCGGCCCCCGCCGGGTGGAGCCGGAGCACCACCCGCCGCCGCCCGCGCGCCGCCGCCAGGGCCTCGCCCGCGGCCAGCCGAACCGCGCCCGGCGCCAGGGCCAGCTCCCGGCCCAGCAGCCGCCTGGCCAGGTCCACCGCCAGCGCCAGCGCCTCCCCCTCCGCCTCGGCCAGGGCCCGGGCCCGGCCGGCCTCCGCCGCCAGCACGGCCGCCGCCGCGCCCGCCAGCCCCTCCTCGCGACCGCGCGCCGCCGCCTCGGCGCGGATCACCTCGGCCTCGGCGACGGCCTCCCGCCGCAGCTCCGCCACCGCCGCCGCCGCCTCGGCCACCAGCGCCGCGGCCTGCTCGCCGGCCACCCAGGTCGCCGCGTCGATGCGCCGGCGCGGCCACGCCGCGGCGGCCACGCCCGCCTTCAGGATCCGCTCCACGTCCCACCTCCCCGCCCGCCCTGGGCGACCGCGTCGCGGACCTTGGCCCGCCGCGCGGCCGGCCCCGGCCGTGCCGATGGCCGGCCCGCCCCTCGAGCCAGGCTGCGTGGGAGCGGCAGAGCAAGGACGGTGCCGCTCCCGAAGGACGGCGGCGCCCCCCACCGGAACGGAGAAGCCCTCCACCGGTGGGGGTGGAGGGCTTCGGTGCGGCGGGTGGACGGTGGACCGGCCCTAGGCGGCGTCGCGCTCGCCGGGCGTCAGGTACCTCTCCAGGAACTGCTTGGTCTTCAGCTCCACCTGGCGGACCCGCTCACGCGAGACGCCCCAGCGCTTGCCGATCTCCTCCAGCGTGCGCGGCTGGTCCTGCTCGAGCCGGTTGTGCACGATGTCCCAGCCGAGCTCGCCGATGCGCTTGCGCACCTTGCCGAGCGCGTCCCGCACGTCGCGGTCGCCCTCGGTCATCAGGTACAGCTCCTCCGGGCCCGGTCCGTCGTCCTCGATCCGCTCGAGGTGGGTGGCGTCACCCTCCTCGTCGATGGAGCTGTCGAGGGAGAGGTCCGGCTGGGCGACGGTGCCGCTCTGCGGGCGCACCGTGCTGCGGGCCTCCTTGAGGTACTTGCCCACGTAGGCCCGGATCCACCAGACGGCGTAGGTGGAGAAGCGGGTGCCGGCGTGCGGGTCGAACTTCTCGACGGCCCGCATCAGGCCGACGTTGCCCTCCTGGATGAGGTCGTCGAGCCGGACGGTGCCGCGCCGCTGCTTCCGCGAGATGGCCACCACGAAGGCCAGGTTGTGGCGCACCAGCTTCTGCTTCGAGCGGACGTCGCCCTTGCGCGCCCGCAGGGCGTGCACGTGCTCCTCTTCCCGGGAGAGCGGCGGGTAGTCCCGCACCGCCTTCAGGTACGGAGCGAGTTCATCGAACTCCCTGCTTCCGCGCTGCGTCGTCGCCGTCCTCATTGAGTCTGCCTCTCTGCCGTTCGGCTGAAGTTCGCCGTCGTGGTGTTCAGTCGATGGAGCTTACGTAACGTCAGGTTAGCAATCTGGACCGAGTTGGTCAACTACAGACAAATGCTGCCTGGATAAGGGGAGTTCCGGATCTTCGAACGGACTCCCGTCTCCGTGCCCACAACCTAGAACATTTGCGCACATCTGCCATTCCCCCAACGGCACAGGTCCATCCGGGAGCGGTCAGATTGACGCGTCTCAAGTCCCGAATGGGTCTCTATTGCGACTTACTCTCATCGGTCGAGTTGAGTGGAATCAACTGCTTGGCGGAACGAGGGCGATCCTCGGTCCGCAAACAACGAAAGGGTCCGGCCCCAAGTGGGACCGGACCCTAAGCGGAAAACAGCCGGACAAAGACCGGACGAGAGGTGCCTACTCCTCGCCGCCAGACGCCACGGCCAAGGCCTCCTCGGCCTCCTCCACCGCGTCGATGGGGGTCTCCACCTCGATGTCGAGGTGCTTGTAGTGGTGCAGGCCGGTGCCGGCGGGGATGAGCCGGCCCATGATGACGTTCTCCTTGAGGCCGCGCAGGTTGTCCACCTTGCCGCTGATGGCGGCCTCGGTGAGCACCTTGGTGGTCTCCTGGAAGGACGAGGCCGAGATGAAGGACTCGGTCGACAGCGACGCCTTGGTGATGCCGAGGAGCAGCGGCTCGGCCTGGGCCGGCTTGCCGCCCGCCTTGAGCACCCGGTCGTTCTCCTCCTCGAAGACCCACTTCTCGACCTGCTCGTCGGCCAGGAAGTTGGCGTCGCCGACGTCCAGCACGCGCACGCGGCGCAGCATCATGCGGACGATGGTCTCGATGTGCTTGTCGTTGATCTTCACGCCCTGGAGCCGGTAGACCTCCTGCACCTCGTCCACCAGCCAGCGCGCCAGCTCCTTCTCGCCCAGCACCCGGAGGATGTCGTGCGGGTTGGAGGAGCCGTCCATCAGGGCCTCGCCGGCGCGCACCCGGTCGCCGGTGTGCACGCTGATGTGCTTGCCCTTGGCGATCAGGTACTCCTTGGCCAGGTCGGGGCGCAGCTTGCCGTCCACCTCGGGGGTGATGACCAGCTTGCGCTTGCCCTTGGTGTCCTTGCCGAAGGCCACCACGCCGTCGATCTCGGAGATGACCGCGTGCTCCTTGGGCTTGCGGGCCTCGAAGAGCTCGGCCACCCGCGGCAGGCCGCCGGTGATGTCCTTGGTCTTGGCGGAGTCGCGCGGCATCTTGGCGATGACGTCGCCGGCGTCCACCTCGTCGCCGTCGTTGACCACCAGGGTGGCGCCCTCGGGCAGCATGTAGCGGGCGTCGGCCTCCGAGTTGGCCAGCTTGCGGGTCTGGCCGTCCTCGCCCTTGATGGACATGCGGGGCCGGGCGTCCGGATCCTTGGAGGTGATGACCGTCTTGCGCGACAGGCCGGTCACCTCGTCCACCGAGTCGTTGATGGTGACGCCGTCGACCAGGTCGCCGAACTTCAGGCGGCCGGCCACCTCGGTGATGATGGGCGAGGAGTACGGGTCCCACTCGGCCAGCAGGACGGCGCCGGGCAGGCGCTGCCCCTCCACCACCTGCAGCTTGGCGCCGTAGACCAGGCTGTAGCGCTCCCGCTCGCGGCCCTGCTCGTCGGTCACGAGCAGCTCGCCGTTGCGGTTCATGACGATGATGGTGCCGTCCTTCTTCTTGGCCACCGTCACGTTGAGCAGCTTCACCACGCCGGCGTTGCGGTTCTCCAGGCTGGACTGCTCGGCGCGCCGGGACGCGGCGCCGCCGATGTGGAAGGTCCGCATGGTGAGCTGGGTGCCCGGCTCGCCGATGGACTGGGCGGCGATGACGCCGACCGCCTCGCCGACCGACACCTTGCGCCCGCGGGCCAGGTCACGGCCGTAGCACTCCACGCAGATGCCGCGCCGCGCCTGGCAGGTCAGCACCGAGCGGATGCGCACCTTGTCGATGCCGGCCGCGTCGACGGCCTTGACCTTGTTCTCGTCGATCTCCTCGTTGGCCTGCACCACCACGGCGCCGCTGAAGGAGTCGTAGATGTCGTCCAGGGCCACCCGGCCCAGGATGCGCTCGCCCATGGGCTCGATGATCTCGCCGCCCTCGACCAGCGCACCCAGGGTGATGCCGTCCATGGCGCCGCAGTCGTACTCGGTGATGATGGCGTCCTGGGCCACGTCGACGAGGCGGCGGGTCAGGTAGCCGGAGTTGGCGGTCTTGAGCGCCGTGTCGGCCAGGCCCTTGCGGGCGCCGTGGGTCGAGATGAAGTACTGCAGGACGTTCAGGCCCTCGCGGAAGTTGGCCGTGATGGGCGTGGCGATGATCTCGCCGGACGGCTTGGCCATCAGGCCGCGCATGCCGGCCAGCTGCCGGATCTGCTGCGCCGAGCCGCGGGCGCCGGAGTCGGCCATGATGAAGATGGGGTTGAAGGAGGGCTGCCGGCGCTCCTCCTTCTTGCCGTCCTTGCCGACGCCGTGGGCCAGGTCGGTGCCGATCTGGCCCATCATCTCCTGGGCCACCTTCTCGGTGACCTGCGCCCAGATGTCGATGACCTTGTTGTAGCGCTCGCCGTCGGTGATCAGGCCCTCGGCGTACTGGGTCTGGATGTCGTCCACCTCGCGGGTGGCGCCCTCCAGCAGCTCCTGCTTCTTGGGCGGGATCACCATGTTGTCGAGCGCGATGGAGATGCCGGCCTTGGTGGCGTTGCCGTAGCCCAGCGACCGCACGCGGTCGGCCAGCAGCACCGTCTCCTTCTCGCCGCAGAGCCGGTAGGTCTGGTCGATGAGGCCCTGGAGCTGCTTCTTGTCCATGACCTTGTTGACCGTGTCGAAGGGCAGCCGCTTCGGCACGATGTCGTAGAGCAGCACGCGGCCGATGGTGGTCTCGACGCGCACGCCCTCCATGCGCACCCAGACCTTGGCCTGGAGCTCGACCTCGCCCTGGTCGTAGGCGGCCCGGACCTCCTCCGGGCTGGCGAACGCCTTGCCCTCGCCCTTGGCGAAGGCCCGCTCGCGGGTCATGTAGTAGATGCCGAGGACGATGTCCTGCGACGGCACGATGATGGGCTTGCCGTGCGCCGGCGAGAGGATGTTGTTCGTGCTCATCATGAGCACGCGGGCCTCCATCTGCGCCTCGATGGAGAGGGGCACGTGGACGGCCATCTGATCGCCGTCGAAGTCGGCGTTGAAGGCGGTGCACACCAGCGGGTGGAGCTGGATGGCCTTGCCCTCGATGAGCACCGGCTCGAAGGCCTGGATGCCCAGGCGGTGCAGCGTGGGGGCGCGGTTGAGGAGCACCGGGTGCTCGCGGATCACCTCGTCGAGGATGTCCCAGACCTCGGGGCGCTCCTTCTCCACCATCTTCTTGGCCGACTTGATGGTGGTGACGTACCCCTTCTCCTCGAGCTTGTTGTAGATGAACGGCTTGAAGAGCTCGAGGGCCATGATCTTGGGCAGGCCGCACTGGTGGAGCTTGAGCTCCGGGCCCACCACGATGACCGAGCGGCCGGAGTAGTCGACCCGCTTGCCCAGCAGGTTCTGGCGGAAGCGGCCCTGCTTGCCCTTCAGCATGTCGCTGAGGGACTTGAGGGGGCGCTTGTTGGGGCCGGTGATGGTCTTGCCGCGGCGCCCGTTGTCGAAGAGGGCGTCCACCGCCTCCTGCAGCATCCGCTTCTCGTTGCGGATGATGATGTCGGGGGCGTTCAGCTCCTGCAGCCGCTTGAGCCGGTTGTTGCGGTTGATGACGCGGCGGTAGAGGTCGTTGAGGTCCGAGGTGGCGAAGCGGCCGCCGTCCAGGGGCACCAGCGGGCGCAGGTCGGGCGGGATGACCGGGATGACCTCCAGCATCATCCAGTCCGGGCGGTTGCCGGAGTCGAGGAAGGCCTCGACCACCTTGAGCCGCTTGGCGATCTTCTTCCGCTTGGCGTCGCTGGTGGCCACGCGCATCTCGGCGCGCAGCTCCTCGCCCAGGCCGCGGATGCCCTCGCCGTAGCTGCCGTCGGCCGGGCCGACGGCGCGCAGCAGCTCCAGCACCGCCTCGCCGCCCATGCCGGCGGAGAAGCCGTCCTCGCCGTGCTCCTCCATGGCCTTGTGGTAGCGCTCCTCGCTGAGGAGCTCACCGCGCAGCAGCGGCGTGGTCTTGGGGTCGATGACGATGAACGACTCGCAGTAGAGGACCTTCTCCAGGTCCTTGAGCGTGATGTCGAGCAGGTTGCCGATGCGCGAGGGCAGCGACTTGAGGAACCAGATGTGGGCGACCGGCGTGGCCAGGGTGATGTGGCCCAGCCGCTCGCGCCGCACCTTGGACTGGATGACCTCGACGCCGCACTTCTCGCAGACCACGCCCCGGTGCTTCATGCGCTTGTACTTGCCGCAGTTGCACTCGTAGTCCTTCACCGGGCCGAAGATCTTGGCGCAGAACAGGCCGTCCCGCTCCGGCTTGAAGGTCCGGTAGTTGATGGTCTCCGGCTTCTTCACCTCGCCGTGCGACCACTGGCGGATCTTGTCCGGGCTGGCCAGCGAGATGCGGATGGCCGAGAACGACAGCGGGTCCTTGGGCTTCTCGAAGAAATTGAAGATGTCCTTCACGTCGACTCCTCGCTGCTCGAAATCCGTTGATCCGCTGATCGGGCCGTCTGCTCGTCGGTGAGGCGTGCCACCCGGCGGCTAGGCCGTCTTCTTCTCGCCGCCGCCGGGCGGGCGTGGCGCCAGCGGGTCGGTGCTGGCCGCCGCCGCCTCCAGCTCGCGCTGCGCCTTGGCCTCGGGCGACTCCAGCAGCTCCACGTCGAGCGCCAGGCTCTGGAGCTCCTTGATGAGCACGTTGAAGGACTCGGGCAGGCCCGACTCCAGCGTGTTCTCGCCCTTGACGATGGCCTCGTACATGCGGGTGCGGCCCACCACGTCGTCCGACTTGACGGTCAGGAACTCCTGCAGCGAGTAGGCGGCGCCGTAGGCCTCCATGGCCCAGACCTCCATCTCGCCGAGCCGCTGCCCGCCGAACTGCGCCTTGCCGCCCAGGGGCTGCTGCGTCACCAGCGAGTACGGGCCGATGGAGCGGGCGTGGATCTTCTCGTCCACCAGGTGGTGGAGCTTGAGCATGTACATCACGCCCACCGTGACGTCCTGGTCGAAGGGCTCGCCGGTGCGGCCGTCGAAGAGGACCGACTGCATGGTGGCCCCGCCCTGCGCCATCAGCTCCCGCATCTCGTCCTCGCGGGCGCCGTCGAAGACCGGCGTGGCGATGTGGATGCCGTTCTTGAGCTTCTGGACCAGCTTGGGCAGCTCGCGATCGGGCAGATCGTCGATGAGCGACGTCAGCCGGTCGTTGCCCGGGCTCTCCGGGCCGTCGAAGACCTTCTTGAGCTTCTTGCGCAGGACGTCGGGTCCGAAGTTCTTCTCGATCATCTCCTGCAGCCGCAGGCCCACGTTGCGGGCCGCCCAGCCGAGGTGGGTCTCGAGGATCTGGCCCACGTTCATGCGCGAGGGCACGCCGAGCGGGTTGAGGACGAAGTCCACCGGGGTGCCGTCCTCGAGGTACGGCAGGTCCTCCTCGGGCAGCACGCGCGACACCACGCCCTTGTTGCCGTGGCGGCCGGCCATCTTGTCGCCCACCGCCAGCTTGCGCTTGATGGCGACGTACACCTTCACCATCTTGATGACGCCCGGGGGCAGCTCGTCGCCCTTCTTGAGGCGGCCGATCTTCTCGCCGAAGAGCAGCTTCACCAGCTCCTTCTGCTCCTCGAAGTTCTCGACGATCTTGCGGGCCAGGTCGGAGACGTCGCCCTCGACCGCCAGCTCACCCCAGTAGCGCTGCGGGATGCCGTCCAGCAGCTCGTCCGAGAGGACGTCGCCCTTCTTGAGCAGCTGCTCGCCGCGGTCGTCCACCAGCCGGGCGGTGGCCTCCTTGCCCAGCAGGAGGCGGCGGATCTTCTGGAACGCCGAGTCCTGGATGATCTTGATCTCGTCGTTCTGGTCCTTGAGGAGCTTGGCCTCCTCCATCTCCTCGATGGCCTTGGCGCGCTCGTCCTTCTCGACGCCCTTGCGGCTGAAGACCTTGGCGTTGATGACCGTGCCGGTCACCCCGGGAGGCACCCGCAGCGAGCTGTCGCGGACGTCGCCGGCCTTCTCGCCGAAGATGGCGCGCAGCAGCTTCTCCTCGGGGGAGAGCTGGGTCTCGCCCTTGGGCGTGATCTTGCCCACCAGGATGTCGCCCGGCTTGACCTCGGCGCCGATGCGGATGATGCCCGACTCGTCGAGGTCCTTGAGGGCCTCCTCGCCGACGTTGGGGATGTCGCGGGTGATCTCCTCCTTGCCGAGCTTGGTGTCACGGGCGACGCACTCGAACTCCTCGATGTGCACCGAGGTGAACACGTCCTCCTTGATGAGCCGCTCCGAGAGGAGGATGGAGTCCTCGAAGTTGTAGCCCTGCCACGGCATGAAGGCGACCACGATGTTGCGGCCCAGGGCCAGCTCGCCCTGCTCGGTGGCCGGGCCGTCGGCGATGACGTCGCCCTTCTTGACCCGCTCGCCCGGCTTCACGATGGGCTTCTGGTTGATGCAGGTGTTCTGGTTGGAGCGCTGGTACTTGGTGAGGTTGTAGATGTCCACCTCGTTGGCCACGTCGGTGGTCGCGGTGGCCACGTCGGCCTTCACCACGATGCGGGCGGCGTCGACGGACTGGACCACGCCGTCGCGCTTGGCCACCACGGTGACCCCGGAGTCGCGGGCCACGGTGGCCTCGATGCCGGTGCCCACCAGCGGGGCGGTGGTGCGCAGCAGCGGCACCGCCTGGCGCTGCATGTTGGAGCCCATCAGGGCGCGGTTGGCGTCGTCGTTCTCCAGGAACGGCACCAGGGAGGCGGCCACCGAGACCAGCTGGTTCGGCGACACGTCCATCAGGTCCACCTCGTCCGGGCGGGCCAGGATGTACTCACCCTCCTTGCGGCACGAGACGTTGTTGCCCTCGAAGTGGCCGCGACGATCCACCGGCGCGTTGGCCTGCGCGATGATGTGCTTCTCCTCCTCGAGCGCCGAGTAGAAGGTCACGTCGTCGGTGACCCGCCCCTTCTCGACCTTGCGGTAGGGGGTCTCGACGAAGCCGTAGTCGTTGACGCGGGCGTAGGTGGAGAGCGACGCGATCAGGCCGATGTTCGGGCCTTCCGGCGTCTCGATGGGGCAGATGCGGCCGTAGTGCGTGGAGTGGACGTCGCGCACCTCGAAGCCGGCCCGCTCGCGGGTCAGGCCGCCCGGCCCGAGGGCCGAGAGGCGCCGCTTGTGGGTCACCTCCGAGAGCGGGTTGGTCTGGTCCATGAACTGCGAGAGCTGGGACGAGCCGAAGAACTCCTTGATCACCGCCGTCACCGGCTTGGCGTTGATCAGGTCGTGCGGCATGAGCGTCTCGATCTCCTGCAGGCTCATGCGCTCCTTGATGGCGCGCTCCATGCGGACCAGGCCGATGCGGTACTGGTTCTCCAGCAGCTCGCCGACCGCGCGGACGCGGCGGTTGCCGAGGTGGTCGATGTCGTCGACGTCCTTGTTCGGCTTGCCGTTCTTGAGGTCGATGAGGAAGCGCACCACCTCGAGGATGTCGCGCTTGGTGAGGATGGTGTTGTCGAGCGGCTCGTCGATGCCGAACTTGTAGTTCAGCTTGAGGCGGCCGACCTTGGAGAGGTCGTAGCGCTCCGGGTTGAAGAACAGGTTGAGGAAGAGCGTGCCGGCCGTGTCCGGCGTCGGCGGATCACCCGGGCGCAGGCGCCGGTAGATCTCCATGATGGCCTCCTCGGGGGAGGCGATCTTGTCCTGCATGAGGGTGTCGCGCAGCGACGGCAGGACGTTCAGGTTGTCGATGAAGAGGACCTTGAACTGGCCGATGTCGCGCTTGCGCAGCTCCTCGACCTTGGCCTCGGTGACCTCCTCGTTGACCTCCAGCAGGACCTCGCCGGTGGCCTCGTCCACCACGTCCTCGGCGGAGACCTTGGTGTAGACCTCGTCCGCCTCGATGGGCAGCGACTTCATCTTGGCCGCCACCAGCTTCTTGATGGCGCCCTCGGTGTACTTGCGGTTCTTCTTGACGATGACCTCGCCGGTCCGCGGATCCTTGATGTCGCGGGTGGCGCGCTGGCCCTTGAGGAGCTCGGGGTTCAGGTCCTTCTCGTACTTCCCCTTGCCCTCGATGCGGACGGTCTCGACGTCGTAGTAGTACTTGAGGATCTCCTCGGGCGAGCCGCGGAAGTCCACCGGGTCCTTCTTGGCCGTGTCCGGCACGCCGCCCAGGGCGCGCAGCAGCACGGTGGCCGGCAGCTTGCGGCGCCGGTCGATGCGCACGTACAGGATGTCCTTGTGGTCGAACTCGAAGTCGATCCAGGACCCACGGTACGGGATGATGCGGGCGTTGTAGAGCAGCTTGCCCGAGGCGTGGCTCTTGCCCTTGTCGTGGTCGAAGAAGGCGCCCGGGGAGCGGTGGAGCTGGCTGACCACCACCCGCTCGGTGCCGTTGATGATGAAGGTCCCGTTCTCCGTCATGAGCGGGATCTCGCCGAAGTAGACCTCCTGCTCCTTGACGTCGCGGATCGACTGCGCGCCGGTCTCCTCGTCCTTGTCCCAGACCACCAGGCGGACCACCACCTTGATGGGCGCCGAGTAGGTCATGCCGCGCTGGTGGCACTCGTCGACGTCGTACTTGGGCTTCTCGAGGTGGTAGCTCACGAACTCGAGCGAGCTGGTCTCGTTGAAGTCCTTGATGGGGAAGACCGACTTGAAGACGCCCTGCAGGCCGGTGTCATCCCGCTTCTCCGGGCCGACCTCGGCCTGGAGGAACTTGTCGTAGCTCGACTTCTGGATGGCGATGAGGTTGGGGATCTCCGCGATCTTGTTGATCTTCCCGAAGTTCCTGCGGACTCGGAAGTTGCTCTGGATCGTCGTCGCCATCGAGAACGGACCTCTTTCGATCGAAGCTGCCGCTGAAAAGCGTCTAGCCGGCCTCGCGGCCGGCTCCATCACATCGGCGGCCCTTTCGGGCCGGGCTCACCTGGTCACTGGACGGGGAGGCAGGTTGTAACGGCGCCGGTCCCCTGCGTCAAAGAACCCTGTGAGCGGTGGCGCGGGGCGGACCACCAGGTCCGCCCCACGCCGCAGCCACCTACTTGATCTCGACCTTGGCGCCGGCGGCCTCGAGCTTCTTCTTGATCTCGGCGGCCTCGTCCTTGTTCACCCCACCCTTGACCTCCTTGGGGGCGGCCTCGACCAGGTCCTTGGCCTCCTTCAGGCCGAGGCCCGTCACCGCGCGGACCTCCTTGATGACGTTGATCTTGTTGGCGCCGGCCTCGGCGAGGACGACCGAGAACTCGGTCTTCTCCTCGGCGGGGGCGGCGGCAGCGGCGGCGGCCGGGCCGGCCGCGGCAACGGCCGCGGCGGCGGAGACGCCCCACTTGGTCTCGAGCTGCTTCACCAGGTCGGCGGCCTCGAGGATGGTGAGACCGGACAGCTGCTCCACGATGGCATTCAGATCGGCCATGTTCTCTCTTCCTTTTCTTGTCCGGGGCGTTCGCCTCTCCGGCGGGCCCCGCAGCGTGTTGGAGGTCGCGCACCCGCGCGGCCCCGTGGGTTCAGGTACCGTTTACGGCTGCTTCTCCAGCTGCTCCTTCCGCGCGCCGAGCACGCGGGCGAGCTGCTGGGCCGGGGTTCCGATGACGCGGGCAAGCTTCGTCGCAGGCTGGGTGATCATCCCCAGGATCTGCGCGCGGAGCTCGTTGATGCCGGGCAGCTTGGCGAGAGCGGCGACGCCCTTGGCGTCCACCAGCTTCCCCTCCACGACTGCCGCGCGAATGGTGAAGTTCTCGCGGTCCTTCATGAACTCCGCGAGGAGCTTCGCCGGCGCCACCACGTCGTCGTAACTCATGACGAGCGCGGTCGGCCCCACGAACCTGTCGGCGACCACCTCCACCGACGTGCCCTTGGCGGCGCGTGCGGCGAGGGTGTTCTTGACGACGCGGTACTCCACCTTGTTGTCCCTGAGCTTCTTGCGCAGGGCGGTGACCGTCTCCACGTCGAGTCCCCTGGGCTCCGCCACGATGGCGGCCCGGGCCTTGGCCATCTTGGCGTGCAACTCGCCGATGACCGCTTCTTTCTCCGTCCGATTCATTCCGATTCACCACCTTTCATGCCGCCGGCGCGTTCGCCGGGCGGCTTGGTTCGGGCTTCGGACGGCCGGACGGCCGGTACCAAAACCCCCTGGCCAAGCAGGGGACGCTGCGTACTGAACTCGCAGGTTCCGTCTCGGCGGGTCGACGCCTCCCGGCGTCGCTTGGCCGCTGCCCCCTTTGACGTCTCGCACTCGGGGGCGGGCGGGCCCGCTGTCTTGGACCAGGAACCCCGGCGGCGTCATGCCGCCGGGAACTCCTCAACACGAAGGCTGTGATGCTAGGCGTGGTGCGACGAGAGCTCGGCGGTGTCGATCTTGATGCCGGGCCCCATGGTGCACGAGATGGTGACGTTCTTCAGGTAGACGCCCTTGGCGGTCTGGGGCTTGGCCTTGAAGATGATCTCCATGATGGCGGTGAAGTTGTCGCGGAGCTTCTGGGGGTCGAAGGAGGCCTTGCCGAAGGGGACGTGCACGATGCCCGCCTTCTCGACGCGGAACTCCACCTTGCCGGCCTTCTGCTCCTTGACCGCCCGGGCGATGTCCAGGGACACCGTGCCGACCTTGGGGTTCGGCATCAGGCCGCGGGGGCCCAGCACCTTGCCGAGGCGGCCCACCACGCCCATCATGTCGGGGGTGGCCAGCACCTTGTCGAAGTCCATGAAGCCGCCCTGGATCTTCTCCGCCAGGTCCTCGGCGCCCACCACGTCGGCGCCGGCCTCGGCCGCCTCCTTGGCCTTGTCGCCCTTGGCGAACACCGCCAGCTTGACGGCCTTGCCCATGCCGTGCGGCATGACCACGGCGCCGCGCACCACCTGGTCGGCGTGCTTGGGATCCACGCCCAGGTTGATGGCCGCGTCCACCGTCTCGTCGAACTTCTTGGAGGCGGTCTCCTTCACCAGCTTGAGCGCCTCGTCCAGCTTGTAGCGCTTGGTCCGGTCCACCTTCGCCGACACCGCCTTGAACTTCTTGCCGATCGTAGCCATTTGGTCGTTCCTCGCTGAAGGCGGCGTTAGCCGACGATGTCGATGCCCATGGAGCGCGCGGTGCCCTCGACGGTCCGCATCGCGGCCTCGACGGAGCCAGCCGTCATGTCCTGCATCTTCAGCTTGGCGATCTGCTCGACCTGCTTCTTGCTGATCTGGCCCACCTTCTCCTTGCCGGGCTTGTGCGCCCCGGAGCCCTTCTTCTTCTCGGTGTGCAGGCCGGCGGCCTTCTTGATGAGGATGGCCGCGGGCGGCGTCTTGAGCAGGAAGGTGAAGGAGCGGTCGGCATACACGGTGATGATCACCGGGATGATGAGCGCTTCCTTGGCCTGGGCCTGCGTGGCCGCGTTGAACTGCTTGCAGAACTCCATGATGTTGACGCCGTGCTGGCCGAGCGCGGGGCCGACCGGCGGCGCCGGGTTGGCCTTGCCGGCCGGGAGCTGCAGCTTGATCTGACCTGTGATCTTCTTCATCGGTTCCTTCCTTCCGGGTCCTTCTTCCGACCCTGCGTGGTCTGGCGAGCCCCGTTGGCTCTTCCACGCTGCTGTTTGGTGCTGACGAGAGGCCTGGGCGGGCTGAAGCCCGCCCGGTTAGGTCTTCTCCACCTGCATGAAGTCCAGCTCGACCGGGGTGGCGCGGCCGAAGATCGACACCAGCACCCGGACCTTGCCCTTGTCCGGCTTCACTTCCTCGACGGTGCCGTTGAAGTTGGAGAACGGGCCGTCGATGACGCGGACCTGGTCCCCCTCCTCGAACTGGACCTTGGGCTTCGGCTTGAGCGAGCCCTCGGAGATCTGCGCCGTCAGGCGGGAGACCTCGGCGTCGGTGATGGAGGGCACGTCGCGGGGGTTCTTGGCCGAGCCCACGAAGCCGGTGACCTTGGAGGTCCCCTTGACGAGGTGCCAGGTCGAGTCGGTCATCTCCATGTTGACCAGGATGTAGCCGGGGAAGAACTTCCGCTTGGAAGTCTTCTTCTCGCCCTTGACCATCTCCTGGACCACCTCCATCGGGATGAGAACCTCGCCGAAGAAGTCCTGGAGCGCCTCCTGCTTGACGCGCTCCTCCAGGGACTTCTTCACCTTGTTCTCGAACCCCGAGTAGGTGTGGACCACGTACCACTTCTTCGCCATGCCAGATCTCCGTTCGGTGCGCCGGCGCCCCCCGGCTGGCAACTCGTGCCGGCGAGCCTCGCCGGCGCGGCGCCCTAGTACACGAGGGCGCTCAGGCTGCCCCAGATGAAGTCGAACGCACCCAGGATGATGGAGGCGATGAAGCTGGCCACCACGACCGCGATGGTGGCCGCGCGCGTCTCCCGCATGCTCGGCCAGGTCACCCGCTTCAGCTCCAGGGCGACCTCGAGCGAGAGGGTCTGCGTCCGGGGCAGGCGCCACACCACCACCGCGACGGCGGCCGCCACCAGGAACCCGAGGGCCGAGGCGACGGTCCAGCCCTCGACCAGCACCGTGGCGTCGTTCCACCGCGCGTAGGAGAACACGCCCTGGAAGATCTTCTCCAGGGTCATGCCCAGGGCGATGGCCGCGAGGACGTAGAAGATCGCGACGTAGCGCTTCGGCTGCTCGACGCCGGCTGCGGTATCCATGGGTCTACGTGCCTTTTCTTTTCGGGGAGACGAGACCGCGGCTGGTGCGCCCTCGTCTCCCCGGGTCGGTGGCAGGCCAGGAGGGACTCGAACCCCCAACATGCGGTTTTGGAGACCGCCGCTCTACCAATTGGAGCTACTGGCCTAAGGCGTACGGGACTACTTCGTCTCCTTGTGCGCCGTGTGCTTGCGGCACCGCGGGCAGTACTTGGAGAGCGACAGCTTGTCCTGCGTCTTCTTCTTGTTCTTCGTGGTGGAGTAGTTCCGCTCCTTGCAAGCGGTGCACTCCATGTTGATGATGCTTCGGCTGGACGCCATGGCTGGGTTCCTCTCCCGGTGCTACAGGATGACCTCGGAGACGACGCCGGAGCCGACGGTGCGCCCACCCTCGCGGATGGCGAAGCGCAGCTCCTTCTCCATCGCCACGGTGGTGATGAGCTCCACCTCGACGCCGATGTTGTCTCCCGGCATCACCATCTCGACCCCGGCCGGGAGGTTCAGCGTCCCCGTCACGTCCGTCGTCCGGAAGTAGAACTGCGGCCGGTACCCGTTGAAGAACGGCGTGTGACGACCGCCCTCCTCCTTCGTCAGCACGTAGACCGCCGCCTTGAACTTGGTGTGCGGCGTGATCGAGCCCGGCTTCGACAGCACCTGCCCGCGCTCCACGTCCTCGCGCTTCAGGCCGCGCAGCAGCGCCCCGATGTTGTCGCCCGCACGCCCCTCGTCCAGCAGCTTGCGGAACATCTCCACGCCCGTCACCACCGTCTTCTGCGTCGGGCGCAGGCCCACCACCTCGACCTCCTCGCCCACCTTGACGATGCCGCGCTCCACGCGGCCCGTCGCCACCGTCCCGCGCCCGGAGATGGAGAACACGTCCTCCACCGGCATCAGGAACGGCTTGTCCGTGGCACGCACCGGCGTCGGGATGTACGCGTCCACCGCGTCCATCAGCCGGCCGATCGACGGCTCGCCCAGGTCGCCCTTGTCGCCCTCCAGCGCCTTGAGCGCCGAGCCGCGGATCATCGGGGTCTTGTCGCCCGGGAACTCGTACTTGGTCAGCAGCTCGCGGACCTCCAGCTCCACCAGGTCCAGCAGCTCCGAGTCGTCCACCATGTCGCACTTGTTCAGGTAGACCACGATGTACGGAACGCCCACCTGCCGGGCCAGCAGGATGTGCTCCCGCGTCTGCGGCATCGGGCCGTCCGCCGCCGACACCACCAGGATGGCGCCGTCCATCTGCGCCGCGCCCGTGATCATGTTCTTCACGTAGTCGGCGTGGCCGGGGCAGTCCACGTGCGCGTAGTGCCGCGCCGCCGTCTGGTACTCCACGTGCGCCGTCGCGATGGTGATGCCGCGCTCCCGCTCCTCGGGCGCCTTGTCGATCTGGTCGTACGCCATGAAGGACGCCAGGCCCTTCTGCGCCGCCACCTTCGTGATGGCCGCGGTGAGCGTCGTCTTCCCGTGGTCCACGTGCCCGATCGTGCCGACGTTCACGTGCGGCTTGTTCCGCTCGAACTTCTCCTTGCCCATGGTGTCGCTCCCTGTGACGGCGCCGGAGGTCGACCCACTCCGGCGCGGTACTGAAGAATGGAGCCTTCGTCCAGGATTGAACTGGAGACCTCGTCCTTACCAAGGACGCGCTCTACCGACTGAGCTACGAAGGCTGATCTTTTCGGTGCTGCCCTGCTGCCACGACGTCGCTGGAGCGGGAAACCGGATTCGAACCGGCGACATTCAGCTTGGAAGGCTGACGCTCTACCAACTGAGCTATTCCCGCAACTCTCTGCTGCTCCTCTTCCCGGCCCGGCGTCCCTGCTTCTCAAAGCTGCGGTCGAAGTGGTGGAGGGGGGTGGATTTGAACCACCGAAGGCGTGAACCGGCAGATTTACAGTCTGCTCCCTTTGGCCGCTCGGGAACCCCTCCGGATCTTTCTCGTTCGACTTTCTGGTCCCACGACCTGGAGCTGGCGGTGGGAGTCGAACCCGCGACCTGCTGCTTACAAGGCAGCTGCTCTGCCGACTGAGCTACGCCAGCCCAAACTTCCGAAGTTCCTCGGATCCATGCCGGCCGCGCTCCGTGCGACCGCCACCCACCCTCGCCGAGTGGAGCCGCGTCTTGTAGACGAGGCCCGGGCGACTGTCAAGGGCTGAGCGGACGGTTCTTTTCCGGGCTCCGGCCGCGCCGCTGACGCGCCGCTTCATACAGGGCGACCGAGGCCGCCGCCGACACGCTGAGGCTCTCCACCCCTCCGGCCATCCCGATGCGGGCCCCGTGGTCGCAGGTCTTCCGGACCAGCGCCCGGATCCCCTCCCCCTCGCTGCCGACCACCAGGGCCGTCGGCCCCTTCAGGTCGACCTGGGCGAGCTCCTGCTCACCGTCGGCCGCCAGGGCCACCGACCAGACGCCTGCCCCCTTCAGGTCATCGAGGGTCCTCGAGACGTTGACCACCCGCGCCACCAGGCAGCGCTCCAGGACGCCGGCCGACGCCTTGACCGCTGCCGGGGTGACCCCGACGGCGCGATCCTGCGGGATGACCACCCCGTGGGCGCCCATGGCCACGGCCGACCGGGCGATGGCGCCCAGGTGGTGCGGATCCTCCACCCCGTCGAGGATGACCAGCAGGGGGGGCTCGTTCCGGGCCTCGGCTGCCGCCAGGATCTCCCGGACCTCGGCATAGCGGAACGCCGCGCCCACCACCGCCACCACCCCCTGGTGCTTGTCGACCCCGGCCAGCCGGTCGAGCCGCTGGCGGGGGGCGTGCTTCACCCGCGCCCCGGCCGCCTCGGCCTGCCGCGCCAGGTCGGCCAGGGCGGCCGAGCGGGCCCCCTCGGCGACCCACAGCTCCGACAGCCCCTGGGCGCCGGCCCGGAGCAGCTCCTTCACCGGGTTGACGCCGTAGACCACCCTCACGCGCGCGCCTCGCTCATCTGACCTCGACCGGGACCTTCACCTCTCGCACCTGCTTGACGCACCAGGCGTCGCTGCAGATGAAGAAGTCGACCACCACGGTGGCCGCCTGCGCCCCCGCGGCGGCGGCGGTGAACGGCACCTCGAAGCGCGGCGCCTCGGCCTTGGGATCGGCCAGGTCGGCGCGGCCCAGCTTGACCTTGGAGAGGGTCAGGCCCGGGGTGGCGGCCAGGGTCACCTTGAGGGGCGCCTGCGGGTGCACATGGGTCTTGGCCACCGGCGTGATGGCGATGCGCAGCGCCCCGGCGCCGCCCACCGGGAGGGCGGGCGGGACGGCCACCACCTCGAGCTGGTAGCTGCGGGCCGCCTCGGCGCCGGGGTCGGCGGCCTGGGCCAGCAGGGCGTGCAGCGCCAGGGCGGCGGTGAGTGCGAGCGTCACGTGGAACCTCCTCGGGAGGGGCCTCCCATACCAGGGACGGCCCGGGGCGACCACCGATTCACGCGCCGCGGGCCAGCGCCGCGGCGCAGGCCACGATGCGGCTGGCCACGTCCACCCCGCAGGCCTGCTCGGCCTCGCGGATGGAGGGCGTGCCGTTCACCTCGAAGACCAGCGGCCCGCCCGGCACGTCGAGCATGTCCACGGCGCACACCTCCAGGCCCAGCACCCGGGCGGCCTGCACCGCGATGCGGCCGTGCTCCAGCGGCAGGGTGGCCGCGGCGAAGCGGGCGCCCCGCCGGGCGCCGCGGCCGGCGCGCCCCGGGGCCGGCTCGCGCCTGAGCGCCGCCACCACCTCGCCGCCCACCACCAGCGCCCGCAGGTCCCGCCCGCCGGCGCCGCGCAGGTCCTGCTGCACCACGATGTTCTGGCCCAGCCCCAGCACCGCCTCCAGCGCCGCCTCCAGCGACTGCATGGTCTCGCACACCATCACGCCGCTCTTGCCGCCGGCCGCCAGCAGCTTGACCAGCACCGGCACGCCGCCCACCAGCCGCACCATCTCCTGCAGGCCGGAGGCGTCGGCCGCCATGACGGTGCGCGGCACCGGCACGCCGCCCGCCGCCAGCAGCTGCAGGCTGCGCATCTTGTGCCGGCTGGCCGCCAGGGCGGCGGCGCCGTTCAGGACCGGCAGGCCGATCAGCTCGAGCTGCTTCACCACCGAGAGGCCGTACTGGTGGATGGAGGGGCCGATGCGGGCCACCACCACGTCGGTGCGGGGGAAGCGGCGTCGCCGCCAGGAGACGGTGGGGCGCTCGCCGCCCAGCCCCATCTCCACGGCCAGCGGGTCGACCACCCGGGCGTGGTGCCCCATGGCCCGCGCCGCCTCGAGGAGGCGGCGGGTGGTGGGCAGTCGGGCCGACCGGGAGAGGATGGTGAGCCGCACGGGGCCTGGCATGGTACGGCCCGCGCCCCCGGAAAGCGAGGACGCGGGCCGACGGAGACGAGCGCGCGGCGGCGCCTAGACCTGCTTGAACTCCGCGTCCACCACGTCGTCCTTCTTGGCCTCGCCGGCCGGCGGGGCCTCGGGCCCGGCCTCGGGAGGGGCGCCGGGGGCGGCCCCGGGCGCGGCCGTCTTGTAGAGCTCCTCGGCGGCCTTGTGGCTGGCCTTCTCGAGCCGCTCGGCGGCCGCCTTGACCTCCTCGGCGGTCCCCTTCTCGCGCACCGCGTGCAGCGCGGCCACGGCCTCCTCGACCTCCTTGGCGGTCTCGGGGGTGAGCTTCTCCTTGTTCTCCTTGAGGAGCTTCTCCATCTGGTAGGCCAGGTTCTCGGCCCGGTTGCGCTGCTCCACCTCCTCGCGCCGCTTCTTGTCGTCGACCTCGTGGGCGCGGGCGTCCGACACCATCTTCTCCACCTCGTCCTTGGCCAGGCCCGAGCTGTGGGTGATGGTGATCTTGGTCTCCTTGCCGGTGCCCTTGTCCTTGGCCGAGACGTTGAGGATGCCGTTGGCGTCGATGTCGAAGGTCACCTCGATCTGCGGCAGGCCGCGGGGCGCCGGGGGCAGCCCCTCGAGGTGGAACTTGCCGAGCGGCTTGTTGTCCCGGGCCATCTCGCGCTCGCCCTGCAGGACGTGGATCTCCACCGAGGTCTGGTTGTCCGAGGCGGTCGAGAAGGTCTCGGACTTCTTGCACGGGATGGTCGAGTTGCGCTCGATGAGCCGGGTGGTGACGCCGCCCAGGGTCTCCACGCCCAGCGAGAGCGGGGTCACGTCCACCAGCAGCAGGTCCTTGACGTCGCCGGCCAGCACGCCGGCCTGCACGGCCGCGCCGATGGCCACCACCTCGTCGGGGTTGACGGTGCGGTTGGGGTCCTTGCCGAAGAACTTCTTGACCGCCTCCACGATGGCCGGCATGCGGGTCTGGCCGCCCACCATGACGATCTCGTCGATCTGGCCGGCCGACAGCTTGGCGTCGGCCAGGCACTTGCGGGTCGGCTCCATCGACCGCTCGATGAGGTCCGCCACCAGCTGCTCCAGCTTGGCGCGGGTGAGCTTGATGGCCAGGTGCTTGGGGCCAGTCTGGTCGGCGGTGAGGAACGGCAGGTTGATCTCGGTCTCCATGGTGGAGGAGAGCTCGATCTTGGCCTTCTCGGCGGCCTCCTTGAGGCGCTGCAGCACCATCTTGTCCTTGGAGACGTCGATGCCGCTCTCCTTCTTGAACTCGGCGATGAGCCAGTCGATCAGCACCTGGTCGATGTTGTCGCCGCCCAGGTGGGTGTCGCCGTTGGTGGCGAGCACGCGGACCATGTCCTCGTCCACCTCGAGCACCGAGATGTCGAAGGTGCCGCCGCCGAAGTCGTAGACCGCGATCTTCTCGTTCTTCTTGCGGTCCAGGCCGTAGGCCAGCGCCGCCGCGGTGGGCTCGTTGACGATGCGCCGCACGTTGAGGCCGGCGATCTCGCCGGCGTCCTTGGTGGCCTGGCGCTGGGCGTCGTTGAAGTAGGCCGGCACGGTGATGACCGCGTCGGTGACCTTCTCGCCGAGGTGGGTCTCGGCGGCCCGCTTCAGCTTGAGCAGCACCTGGGCGCTGATCTCCGGCGGGCTGTTCTGCTTGCCGTCGATCTCGATGCGGGCGTCCCCGTTGGGCCCCTCCACCACCTTGTACGGGACCCGCTTGGTCTCCTCGGTCACCTCGTCGAAGCGCCGGCCCATGAACCGCTTGATGCTGTAGATGGTCTTCTCGGGGTTGGTGATGGCCTGCCGCTTGGCCACCTGCCCGACCAGCCGCTCGCCGTCCTTGGCGTACCCCACCACGGAGGGCGTGATGCGCGACCCTTCCTCGTTGGAGATGACGATGGGATCCCTGCCGTCCATGACGGCCACCACCGAGTTGGTCGTTCCGAGGTCGATGCCGATGATCTTGCCCATGGTGTCGTGACCCTCCTGGTCTCGACCGAACCTAAGATCGCGTCACGACCTGTCAAATGGCCCAGGCGCCTTTTCGAGGAGCGCCGGCGCCAGGGCCCGTGGCCTGTGGGCGAGGTGCGTAGCCAGGTTCGCAGCTGGCACCCGCGCTTCCCGCCACGCCCCGGTGACGCGTCACCCGACCGCGGTACGCCGGCCTTGAAATCAGGGCGATTTCGCCTCTGACGCGCCGTGGCACCCCACTTGCTCCATCATCGCGACATACGCGTCACAGGACCCCAAGGGGTGTTCATGCTTCGACTGGTCTCCGCCGCTGAGCAGGCCGCCTTCACCGCCCCGACCGACCTGTCGGGCCGGGTGGCCGTGCTGCTCAACGCCCGGGCCAAGTCGGTGAACGAGGACGTGCGGCGGGCCCTGGCGCAGGTGGTGCCCCCCGAGGATCTCTACCTCTCCCGCAGCCACGAGGAGGCGGCCGAGATCGCCGACCGGGTGGTGGCGCGCCGCTACCGCACCGTCTTCACCGGCGGCGGCGACGGCACCTTCGTCGGCTGGGTCAACCGCATCCTGGAGTCGTCGGAGCGGCGCCGCATCCGCCCGCCGCGCTTCGGCGTGCTGGCGCTGGGCACCGGCAACGCCGTGGCCGAGATGGTCGGCGCCACCCCGCGGCGCCACGCCGAGGACCTGGCGCGCTTCGTCGCCGGGCAGGTGCCCGGCTCGCGGCAGCTCGACCTGGTCACCTGCGACGGCCGCCGCACCCCCTTCGCCGGCGTGGGCGTCGACGCCGCGGTGCTCAACGACTACATCTGGCTGAAGGAGCGGCTGGCCGGCACCCCGCTGCAGCCGCTCGGGCTCGGCGTGACCGGGTACGGGCTGGCGGCCGCCCTGCGCTCGGCGCCGCGCGCGCTGCTGGAGCGGCGCCCCTCCTACTGCGAGATCGTCAACGCCGGCCGCCAGGCCTTCCGGCTCGACGCCGCCGGGCGCCGCACCGGCCCGGCCATCGAGAAGGGCGACCTGCTCTACGCCGGCCCCTGCCTGATGGCGGCGGCCAGCACGGTCCCCTACTACGGGCTGGGGCTCAAGGCCTTCCCCTGGGCCGACCGCAGCGCCGGGCTGATGCAGGTGCGGGTGGCCAGCACCATCGGCGTGGCCACCATGATCCTGAACCTCCACCGCATCTGGTCGGGGGACTTCGCCCACGAGGGGCTGCTCGACTTCCACGCCGAGCGGGTGGCGCTCCGGTTCGAGCGCCCCATGCCCCTGCAGGTGGGCGGCGACGCCGAGGGCTGGCGCGACGAGGTGACCTTCGGCATGGCGTCGGCGCCGGTCGAGCTGGTCGACTTCGGGACCGCCGCGGCCTGACCGGCCGGCCTGCAGGCCGGCCCGACCACGGGCGCCAGCGCGGGATCGGTCGGATCCGCGGGACCCGCGCCCCGCCGCAGGGACCCGCCGCCCGCCGCGCTACAGCAGGTTGGCCGCCAGCTCCGCCAGCGGCGAGCGCTCGCCCTTCGACATGGTGATGTGCCCGGCCAGCCGCTCGTTCTTGAAGCGGTTGACCACGTGGATCAGGCCGTTGTTGGTCTGGTCCACGTAGGGGTTGTCGATCTGGTACGGGTCGCCGGTCAGGACGATCTTGGTGCCGTCCCCCACGCGCGTGATGATGGTCTTCACCTCGTGCGGGGTGAGGTTCTGCGCCTCGTCCACGATCATGTACTGGTTGGGGATGGAGCGCCCGCGGATGTAGGTGAGCGGCTCGATCTCCAGGATGCCGAGGTCCATCAGCTCGTGCCAGCCGCGCCCGGCCTTCTTCTCCGAGCGCGACAGGTTCATGAGGTACTCGACGTTGTCGAAGATGGGCTGCATCCAGGGGTTGAGCTTCTCCTCCACCGAGCCGGGCAGGAAGCCGATGTCGCGCCCCAGCGGGAAGATGGGCCGCGAGACCAGCAGCTTCTGGTAGACGGACTCCTCCATGGTCTTCTGCAGGCCGGCGGCGATGGCCAGCAGCGTCTTGCCCGTGCCCGCCTTGCCCACGATGGTGACCAGCCGGATCTCGTCGTTGAGCAGCAGGTCGAGGGCGAAGGACTGCTCCTTGTTGCGCGGCCGGATGCCCCAGACCCCCTCCTTGGGCGTCTTGATGAGCTGCACGAAGGAGCCGCGGGCCGCCGAGTACTTGCCGACCGCGCTGTGCTGCGGGTTCTGGCGATCGCGCAGCACCGCGAAGGCGTTGGGCGGGGGCGGCTCCATGCCCGCCGGGCATGGCACCGCGCCGGCCGCGTAGAACTCGTTGACCACCTCCGGGTCCACGTCGAGCTCGGCCACCCCGCTCCACAGCTCGTCGAGCTGGACACCCTCCACGTCGTAGTCCTCGGCGTGCAGCCCGAGGGCGTCGGCGCGGATGCGCAGGTTGGTGTCCTTGGAGACGAAGACGCAGGGCTTGCCCGGCTCCTTCTCCAGGACGTCGAGCGCCACCGCCAGGATCTTGTCGTCCATGACGTGGCCATCGCCCACCTCGGGCGGCAGCCGCCGCGGCGCCGTCAGCACCCGGATGGTGCCCTTGCCGGGCCCGATCGAGACGCCCTCGCGCAGCTTCCCGGCGATGCGGAACTCGTCGAGCGTGCGCGAGACCTGGCGGGCGTTGCGGCCCAGCGAGGAGAGGTCGCGCTTGAAGTTGTCGATCTCCTCGATGACGTGGATGGGGACCACCACGTCGTTGTCCTCGAAGCCGAAGAGGCTGCGGGGGTCGTGCAGCAGGACGTTGGTGTCGAGGACGAAGTTCTTTTTCACGCCGGGGCGGCTCCTCGCGCCGCCGGGAGGGCGGCGCGAGGGACTCTAGCAGGCGGCGGCGGGGCGCGGCCACCGCGGCCTGCGATGCGGCGGTGGGCGGGGCGGCGCCGTCGGCGTGGGCGCGGCGGGACGGCGCTCAGGCGCCCGGAGCCGGCGGGGCGCGCCGCGGCCCGTCGAGCGCCGAGGCCGCCACGCTCTGGTTCCGGCCGTGGCGCTTGGCGTGGTAGAGGCAGGCGTCGGCGCGCGCCACCAGCGCGGCCTTGGACCCGGCGTCCTCGGGGAAGGTGGCCACCCCGAGCGAGAGCGTCACCTGGAGCGGCCCCTGCCCGGTCTCGGTGACCAGCGCGCGGACCCGCTCGCGGATCCGCTCGGCGATGACCAGCGCGCCGGCGGCGTCGGTCTCCGGCATGACCACCGCGAACTCCTCGCCGCCGTAGCGGGCCACCACGTCGGTGGTGCGCGCCTCGCGGGCGATGACCTGGGCCACGCCCTTGAGCACCACGTCGCCCACCGGGTGGCCGTAGGTGTCGTTGACCGACTTGAAGTGGTCGATGTCGCACAGCAGCAGCGAGACCTTGCGCCGGTAGCGCTCGGCCCCCAGCAGGTGCTCGTCGAGCCGCGCCTGGAAGGTGCGGTGGTTGGTCAGGCCGGTCAGCCCGTCGGTGGTGGCCAGCCGCTCGGTGGCGTCGAAGAGCCGGGCCCGCTGCACCGCCTCGCCGGCCTGCAGCGCCACCAGCTCCAGCTGGCGCATGCGGTCCTGGTCGAAGACCCCGGCCAGGCTGGAGCCCAGCACCAGCGTCCCCAGCACCGCCGGGTCGCCCGCCTTGAGCGGCTCGGCCCGCAGCGGGATGACCTTGACGGCCTCCACGCCGCGCAGCCGGGCCGGGGCGTCGAACACCAGCGCCCGGGCCGGATCGAGGTCCTTGGCGGGCAGGCTGGCCTCCAGCCGCACCGCCGCCGCCACCAGGCTGCCGCCCTCGCTGGAGAAGGTCAGCCCCTCGACCGGGACCGCGCCCTTGAAGCCCTCGGCCGTCCAGGTGCGGGCCACCCGGTGGGCCGCCGGCCCGGCGGCCGCCTCGTGCAGGGTCACCGCGCCGAAGCAGGCGCCCGGCACCATGCGGCGCGCCTCCAGCAGCGTGGCGTCGTAGACGTCGGTGAGCTTCGTGGCCTTGTTGAGCCGCTCCAGCGCCTGGAAGAAGCGCTCCCACTCGTCGCGGGCGGTCTTGATGCCGCCCATGAGCCGCTCGGCCGCCACCGCCCGCAGGATCTCGGCGGCCAGCGTCACCAGCAGCCGCTCGTCCTCGTCGCCGAAGGGGCGCGCCTCCAGCCGGTCGGCCACCACCACGCCGCGCACGTGGCCGCCGCGCCGGTCCACCAGCGGCACCGCCAGCAGGGCGCCGGGCCGGGTGCCGTCGAGGTAGTAGCTGGCGGCCTTGAAGTCGCCCTGCAGCCGCACCGGGGCGCGCCGCCGCACCGCGCCGCCCAGCGCCCCCTCGCCGGCCGGCAGGGCCGCGCCGCTGACCGCGTCGCTGCGGCTGCGCAGGTCGCGCAGCACCAGGTGCTGGTCGTCGTCGGAGAGCAGGAAGACCGCGCAGGTGTGGCTCTTCAGGGCCACCTCGGCCACCTCCAGGGCGCCGCGCACCGCCGCCTCGATCTCCACCACCGAGGCCTCGGTGGAGCGCCGGGTCCGCTCGGCGGCGTCGCCGCCGGCGGCCTCCGGATCCAGCAGCCGGAACTCGCGGGCCCGCTGCTCGATCTCGGCCAGCCGCTGCGCCACCGCGGTGGCCTCGGCGCGGCGGCTGGCGCCCAGCCGGGCCGCCAGCGCCGCGTGGTAGAGCAGCGCGAAGAGCGCCATGAAGCCGGCGTGCCCCACCAGGGCGGGCAGCTCGTCGAGCCGCGCGCCGCGCTGCCACCAGCCGCCCGCCTCCAGCGCCACCGCCAGCAGCACCAGCGCCAGGCCCACCGGGCGGTCCAGGAAGGCCACCAGGAAGGCCATCACCAGGTAGATCATGGGCTGGAGCGGGGGCTCGCCCACCTCGGCCGCCGTGGCCTGCACCAGCGCCAGCGCCGAGAGCAGGAAGAGCGCGCCCAGCTCGAGCTGCTCGCGCGGCCCGGCGCGCCGCCCGGTGGCCGCCAGCGCGCCGCGGCGCCAGGCCGCCCCGCCGGTCACCAGGGCCAGCCCTCCCAGGGCGGCCGCCTGCGGCCAGCCGAGCGACGGGCCGCGCAGCTGCTGCAGCACCAGCAGGCCGGCCCCGCCCACCACCGCGGCCGCCGGCACCGCCGAGAGGAGGGCGCGGCCGGCGCGGCGCCGGGCCGGCGCGCCCATGAGGCCGGCGTCTCCCAGGAGGGCGGCGTAGAGCGAGACCAGCAGCGGGCGCGGGCGCTGCTGCGCCAGGCGGTCCGCCACCGAGGCGGTGGAGCCGATGGGGGCGCGGGCGGGCGGCGGGGGCGGCACGGCCGAGGGGCTCACGGGGTGGCCCCGGGCACGGGGTCGAGGCGGTAGACCAGCTCGCCGGGCCGGATGAAGCGCAGCTCCTCGCGGGCGGCCCGCTCCAGGGCGGCCGGGCGGGTGCGCAGGGCGCGGGCCTCGCGGGCCAGGCGGGCGTTCTCACCCGCCAGCCGGACGTTCTCGACGCGGAGCTGGGCGGCCTGCTCGCGCATGACCCGATCCTTCTTCAGCCCCTCGCCGTCGAACGCCAGCGCGGCGGCGACCAGGACGGCCACCACCGCGAGCAACCAGCGCACTTTCGCTCGACCTGACAGGGACATGGACCAGCCTGCGCCAGCGTACCAACCGGGGGTGCTGCGTCCAGAAATCGGCCGATGGCGGCCGGAAGCGTCGCGGGGTACACGGTCCCACATGTCCACCCTGCCCGCCGCCCTGCTGGCCGCGCTGCTCGCCGCCGCCGGCGCGCCGGTGGTGACCGAGTCGCGCCCGGTCATGGGCACCCTCTGCACGGTCGAGCTGGTGGGCGTGGCGCCGGACCGGGCCGCCGCGGCCATGGAGACCGCCTTCGCCTTCTTCGACCGGGTGGACCTGGTCATGAACGAGTGGCGGCCCGACTCCCCGCTCTCGGCCCTGAACGCCGCCGCCGGCCGGGGCTGGGTGGACCTGCCCGGCGACCTCTGCCAGGTGCTGGCCCTGGCCAAGGCCGGCGCCGAGCGGACCGGCGGGCGCTTCGACCCGACCTGGGCCGCGCTCTCCGGCCTGTGGCGCTTCGACGGGACCCAGCGCGCGCCGCCCGAGCCGGCCGCCCTGGCGGCGGCCTGCCGGCTGGTGGACCACCGGGCCCTCGAGCTCGTCCGGAGCGGCGCCGGCTGCCGCGCCCGCCTGCCGCGGGCCGGCATGCGGGTCGGGCTGGGTGGCCTGGCCAAGGGCTGGGCGGTGGACCAGGCGGCGCGGGCGCTCCGCGCCATGGGGCTGCAGGACTTCCTGCTGCAGGCGGGCGGCGATCTCTACGCCGCGGGGCGCCGCGGCGGCGCGCCCTGGCTGGTGGCGGTGCGCAGCCCGCGCGCTGGCCCCCTCGAGGCGCTGGGGGTGCTGGCGGTGTCGGACCAGGCCTTCTCCACCAGCGGCGACTCGGAGCACTTCTTCGAGGCCGGCGGGCGCCGCTACCACCACGTCATCGACCCCAGGACCTGCCAGCCGGCCGCCGGGGCCCGCTCGGTGACCATCCTGGCCTCCAGCGCGGTGGAGGCCGAGGTGCTCTCGAAGGCGGCGCTGGTGGAGGGCGGCGCGGCCGGCCTGGCCCTGGTGGCCGAGGCCGGCGCCGAGGCGCTGCTGGTGGACGCCGACGGCCGGCTCCTGGGGACGCCGGGAGTGCTGGACCGCTTGAGGTTGGAGCCGACCCCGCCGCCGCCCTCCCCTACGCCGGCCCGCTCGCCGACCCGCCGACCGGCAGCTCCCCGCGCGCCCCGCGCGGCGCGGGGCGCGGCGGCGGCCAGGCCACCGCAGCGAGCAGCAGGGCCCAGAGCACCAGCAGCCCCTCCAGCCCGAGGAAGCTCACCACCTTGAACCAGGCCAGCCACGGGGCCGCGAAGCGGATGGCGAAGCCGGCCGCCACCCCGCCCAGCGCCAGGGCGAAGGTGGCGGCCGAGAGCCGGGCCAGCAGCCGCGGCGCCAGGGCGCCGGCCCAGCCGACGGTGTGGATGGCCGCGAAGAGGGCCAGGGGCATGGCCACCAGGTGGGCCAGGGCGGTCTCGAGCAGCCCGGCCAGGGAGCGGGGCGAGGTGAAGCGGGCCTCCGAGCCGAGGTAGAACTCCCGCACCGCGTCCGGGCCCGCACCCAGCTTGAGCAGGAAGAGCACGGCCGCCGAGCCGGCCACCAGCAGCAGGCAGGCCGCGAAGACCAGCGCGGGGGCGCGCTGCGCCGGGGGGAGCCGCTCAGGCACGGGCGCCCCGCCCGCCGCCGAGGGAGGCGGCCGGCGGGCCGAAGGTGATGGCGGCCGCCGCGATGGCGGTCAGCAGCGCCGCCGCGGCCAGCGCCGTGGAGGCCACCCGCAGGGCGCCGCCGCCGTGCAGGGCCACCACCGCGAAGGGCGCGGCCAGGTCGGCGGCGGCGGCGGCCACCGCCAGGGAGAAGAGGGCGCGGCGCGGCCCCGGCGCCAGGCGCCCCACCGCCAGCAGCGCCCCCACCATGAAGAGCACGAAGCCGTAGAGGAAGGCCCCGGCGTGCAGCTCCTCGAAGAGCGCCGCCACCGGCAGCCCCTCCCCCTCCGCCAGGCCCAGGTAGTGGAGCTCCACCTCCGCCGCGGAGAGCCCGCCGCCCGCCGCCCGCTGCACCAGGAGCGCCAGCACGGCCAGCGCCGCGAAGGCCAGGAAGGCGCGCACCGGCGCCCGCGAGCGGACCAGGCGCGGCCCGGTGGGATCGACCAGGAGCCTCACGGCCGCCCCCCCGCCGCGCTCGCCGCGGGCAGCACGGCCTCCTTCAGGGCCGCCAGCAGCCAGCGCGACTGCTCGGCGATGCCCCGCGCCGAGAGCGTGGCGCCGCTGATGGGGGCGAGATCGTCGCCCACCGCCAGGCGATCACCCGTCCCCTTGCCGGCCAGCTGGGCCAGCCAGCGGTCGGAGGGGCGGTACTCGGCCGGCTCCAGGAAGGCCAGGATGGCGACCCGCCGGATCCGACCATCGGGCTCGAAGGCCAGCGCCAGCGTCTCGCGCTTGGTCCGCACCACGTGGGCGTGGATGACGGCGTAGCCGACCACCGCCCCCGCCCGGCGGGCCGTGTAGAACGTGACCAGCCGCTCCTTCACCCGGGCCCGCGCCAGCTGCTCCAGCCGCGCCGCCACCGCGTCGCCCAGGAGCACGTCGCGCGCCGCCACCGCCTCGGCCTCGGGGAAGAGGGAGCGCACGATGGCCTCGTCGGCCCCGGCCGGCGCCTGGGCCGCGGCGGGCGCCGCCGCCAGCAGCGCGGCGGCCAGCAGGAGCGGATGGTGGCGGCGGGCGGGTGCCATGGCGGCCTAGAAGGCGAACCCCACGCCCAGGTCGACCTGCTCGCCGGCCGCCGCCCCCGGCGCCCCGCTGTCCCGCCGCTGCCAGTCGGCCTTGAGCGCCACGGTGGGGAGGGGCCGCCAGGTGAGGCCGGCCGTGAGCACGGTGGTGTCGAGCGCCGGGTCGCGGACCTGGCCGGCCGGCACCGCGGCGTGGAGGTCCATGGCCTCGTAGCGCACGAAGGGGAGCAGCGCCCCCTCGCCGCCGGGCGCCAGCAGGGCCAGCACGTCGTAGGCCAGCTCGAGGGAGCCGCCCTGCACCCGCGACCCGAGCACCTCACCGGGCTCGACCAGCGCCGCGTCGGAGAGGGTCCCCACCGCGTAGAGGGCCTTGGCCTCCAGGCCGCGCCAGGCGGCGCGGGCGTGCACCTCGGCCAGGGTCACGTCGGCGGCCACCCCCGCGTCGCCCTGGCCGGCCCGGCCCCGGTAGACCGAGCCGCCCAGCGTCACCGGCCCGAGGTCGGCGGCCAGCGCCAGCACGCCGGCGAAGGTGCGGGCCCGCGAGCGGTCGCCGCCGCTGCGGGCGTTGCGCAGCCAGGTGGGGGCGCTCACGCCCTTGGCGGCGTCCAGGCCGGTGAGCAGGTAGGCCTGGTACCGCAGCCCGGCGTGCTGGCCGTGCAGGCCCAGCCCGTTCTCGTTCCAGGTGGCCGGGATGAGGTTGCGCTCCAGGTCCGGGCGCAGCACCCCGTGGAAGTAGGGCGGCTCGTGCAGCTCGTTGACCAGGCCCACCGGCACCAGCACGTTCCCCACCCGGAGCTGCAGCGCGTCGGTGAAGCGGTAGTCCAGGTAGGCGAACTCCACCGCGGTCTCCGCGCCGCCGTGCTCGAACTCCACCTCCGAGTTGAAGACCAGCCGGTCGCTGAACCGGTAGCCCACGTAGAGCACCAGCCGCAGCGCGTCGCTCTGGTCGGCGTCGCCGCCGGCCAGCTGGTTCCGGTAGACCACCTCGCCGTAGCCGCCGACGGAGAGCCCCTTGGGGGCGAAGTAGACCTTGGAGGCGGCCGGACCGAGCCCGCCGAACGACTGGACCTCCGCGTCGCGCAGGCCGAGCTCCAGCTTGAGGCGTCGCAGCTCCTCGGCGAGGGCCCGCACGTCGTCCTGCGTGGCCGGGGCGAGCGCCGGGGGGGCCCCGTCGCCGGGGGCGGCCGGCCGCGGCTCCTGGGCCAGCGCGCGCGGGTGGAGGACCAGGGCGGCGGTGGCCAGCACGGCCAGGGCAATCTTGATAATGGTTCTCATCTTGTGCTCGCGGCTCCTCGCTGCCTGACCCCGGGGCGGGGCGGCGGGTGACAGGGACCTAGGCGGCCCCGATGGGCTTGACGAAGATCTCGCCCGCGATCTCGGGATCGAGGGCGATGGTGGTCTCCCCGATCTCGATGACGTACGAGGGGGAGCGCTGGTGCAGCCGCACCTCGCTGCCCGGGATGACCCCCAGGGCGGCCAGGCGGTCCATCCGGTCGTGGAACTTGGGCGCGATGAAGACGATGCGGCCGCGCGCCCCCAGGGTGAAGTGGCGCAGCCCGGTCACCAGCGGGCGCAGGTCCTGGCGGGCGGTGCCGCAGCAGGCCCCGGGCGGGATGGGCCGTCCGTGCGGGCAGGTGGGCGGGTGGCCCAGCAGCGTGCAGACCGACTCGGTGGCCTCGGGCGAGAGGATGTGCTCGAGCTCGCAGGCCTGCGCCTCCATGGTGGTCTCGGAGACCGCCAGCAGGTCCTTGAAGAGCCGCTCGGTGAGCCGGTGGCGCCGCACCACGTCGCGGGCCCGCGCCTCGCCGGCCTCGGTGAGCGCCACCCGGTCGCCCTCCAGGCGCACCAGCCCGGCCTCCGCCAGCGCGGTGAGGTCGGCGCCGGCGGCGCCGGGGGCGTGGGCCGGCGCCGCGTTGGCCAGGATGGAGGCCGCGTCGTCCCGCCCCTGCTCCCGCTCGGTCAGCACGGTCTCCAGGAACTCCTCGATCCGCCTCGGCTGCATGGTGCTCAGGGCTCGCTCCCGGTGGCGCGGCGGCGCTGGAAGAACTGCTTGAGCCGGCCTGCCAGGCCGGCGTTCTCCTGCGGGAAGCTGTAGCCGCAGGACGGGCAGCACACCACCTTGCAGCCGCCCGACATCGGGCAGCTGGGTCGGCAGCCCTGGCCGGAGACGTCGAACTCCAGGGCGCAGAGCGGGCAGCGCTCCAGCACCGGGGGGGCGGCCGGCGGCGCGGCCTGGACCTGCGGGAGCGAGGCCATCAGTAGAGCCACCCCATCAGGCGGTTGATCAGCGCCCCGGTGCCGAAGGCGAACGGCAGGATGAAGGCCATCATCCCCAGGCCGGTGCGCCAGCCGCGCTCCTTGAGGATCATGAAGAAGTTGGCGATGCAGGGGATGAAGAGCGTGATGGTCACCAGCGCCACCACCACCTCGATCTCCATGGCCCGGGTCATGGTGCCGGCCTCGAGGAAGGGCTGGTAGTGCTGGAACAGGCCGGCCGCCGCGTAGTCGCGGCGCAGGAAGCCCAGGATGAAGGCGCCGGCCGCCTCCTTGGGCAGCCCCAGCAGGCCGCTCATGACGGGCTCGAAGGTCCGCTCCAGCGCCGCCAGCAGCTGGAAGCGATCCAGCCCGTACAGCAGCAGCGTGCCGAGCAGGAAGAGCGGCATGGCCTCGCGCAGGTACCACTCGATGCGCGCCAGGGTCTTCACGGCGATGTTGGAGAGCTGCGGCACCCGCAGCGGCGGCAGCTCCAGCATGAAGTCGGAGCCGCGGCCCGGGATGACCTTGGCGGCCAGCCAGCCCACCAGGAAGATCACCATGAGCAGCGTGCCGGCGAACCAGAGCAGCGCCGAGAAGGGCAGCCCGGCGGTCATGGCCAGGATGACCGCCAGCTGGGCGCTGCAGGGCACGGCCAGCGCCAGCAGCAAGGTCACGATGACCCGCTCCTTGCGCGTCTCCATGATGCGGGCCGTCATGGTGGCCATGGTGTCGCAGCCCAGGCCGAGCACCATGGGCAGCACCGCCTTGCCGTTGAGCCCCATGCGCTTGAAGATCTGGTTCACCATCACCGCCAGCCGCGGCAGGTAGCCGGAGTCCTCCAGGATGGAGAAGGCGATGAAGAAGGTGGTGACGATGGGCAGCACGATGGCCACCGCGTAGGAGAGCCCCATCGAGACCAGGCCGTAGCGCCCCACCACGAAGCCGCCGTGCGAGAGCCAGGGCACGCCGGCCGGGCCGATGAGGAACTCCTGCACCGCCCCCGCCGGCAGCGCCCAGCGCAGCCCGGCCTCCACCCAGGGCACCAGCCAGCCGTGGAAGACGGTGTCCTCGAGGAAGTCCACCAGGGTGCCGGCGCCCAGCACCCCGACGAACTGGTAGGCGGCCAGCAGCACCGCCACCAGGATGGGGATGCCGTAGACCGGGTGGGTGGACCAGGCGCCCAGGCGGCGCGCCAGGGTGCTGGAGATCGACCGGTCGCCGCGCGACACCACCGCGTCGTGCAGCCGGTCCACCGCCGCCAGCCGCTGCCGCGCCACCACGAAGCGCAGGGACTCGGGGTAGCGGGCGGCCAGGCCGCGGCGCAGGCCGTCGAGCCGCTGCAGCGCCGCCGGGGTCATGCGGGTGGTCAGGTAGGCGCTCAGGGAGTCGTCACCCACCAGCGCCATCAGCGCCACCGAGCGCGCCCCCAGGCCGCCCGGCGGCACCAGCGGGGCCACCTCGGCCAGCGCGGCCTCGATGTGCACGTCGTAGCGCGGCAGGAAGGTGGAGGCGCGGGCCAGGCCGAGCCGGGCCTGCAGGGTGGCCAGCCCCTGGCGCTCCACCGCCACGGTGGGGACCACCTCGATGCCCAGGGTGGCCGCCAGCCGCTCGTGGTCGATGGCGAAGCCGCGGCTGCGGGCCTCGTCGGCCATGTTGAGCGCCAGCAGGAAGGGCACGCCGGCCTCGGCCAGCTGGGCCGTCAGCAGCAGGCCGCGGCGCAGGTTCTTGGCGTCGCAGACCTGCAGGCAGACGTAGCCAGGCTCGACCAGCAGGATGTCGCGGGTGACCTGCTCGTCCTCCGACATGGGCAGCAGGTTGTTGGTGCCCGGCGTGTCCATCACGTGCCAGGGCTCACCCTCGATGGTGGCGTGGCCGCGGGTCACCTCGACGGTGGTGCCCGGGTAGTTGGAGACGGTGACGTAGCGGCCGGTCAGCGCCCCGAAGAGCACGCTCTTCCCCACGTTGGGGTTGCCGACCAGGATCACCGAGCGGGAGGCGCTCACCACCTCCTTGGCCTCGAGGGCCTCCTCCTGGCGGGCCGTGGCGGGCGGCGTCATCGCCCCTCCCCCGCGGCGCGGGCCGGGCGGCAGCGCAGGCAGCGCCCGTAGAGCTCCAGCTTGTGGGTCTCCACCAGGAAGCCGTGGCGGGCGGCCACGCGCACCTGCAGGGCCTCGATCTGCTCGTTGGCGAACTCCACGATCTCCCCGCAGCCGGTGCAGATGAGGTGATCGTGGTGGGGGCGGCCGGCGGCCGGCTCGTAGCGGGTCTGGCCGCCGTCGAACTGGCGCGGCGCCGCCAGGCCACACTCGGCCAGCAGCTTCATGGTCCGGTACACGGTGGCCACGCTGATCCTGGGGTCGCTGCGCCGGACCTGCTGGATCAGCTCCTCCACCGCCACGTGGCCGGCGGTGGCGAAGAAGACCTCGGCCACCAGCTCGCGCTGGCGGGAGTGCTTGAGCCCCGACCTGGCCAGGTGCGCCTGCAGCGCGGCCCGCGCCAGGGCGGGTCCGGACTGGCGCGCGGGGGCGGGGGTGGTGGTGGCAGGGCGGCGCGGCATCTTGATAACGGTTCTCATTATCAAGCCCCGCCCGGGGCTGCAAGGCCAAACACCGGCGCGACGCCGATTCGCCTCAGGGCCCCGGCAGGAGGCCACGCTCGCCGAGCAGGACGAGCCAGCGGGCCGCGGATCCGGGCCCCTCGCCGCCGTCCACGCCCGACAGCGCGCCCAGCGAGGGCGCGCGCCTCGCGGCGCACCTCCGGGGCGCCGTCCTCGGCCAGCGCCGCCAGCCGGGCGGCGTGGCGCAGCCCCTCGCCGCGCGGCCGGGCGCGCAGCACCTCGGCCGCCAGCGCGCGCAGCGCCGGGTCGGGCGAGGCGAGCGGCGCCGCCAGGTCGAGCGCCGGCCCGACCGGCGCGGGCGGCGGCCGCTCCACGGCGATGCTGGCGATGACTCCGACCAGCAGCAGCATGAGGCCGACCCGCACCAGGGCCTTGCCGGCCGGGTAGCGGCCGGCCCGCACCAGGGCGAACCGGTAGGCCGCGTACCCGCCCACGAAGAGCACCAGCAGCGCCACCGGCACCAGCCGGAGCAGGCTCGAGCCACCGGACTGGAAGGCGCGGGGGAGGCCCAGCAGCGCGGCGGCCGCGGCCGCGATGAGGAGCGCCAGCAGGACCCAGCGGAGGACGCCGATGGCGCCCGGGATGGCGGCGCGCGGGCGCGGCACGGGAGGCATGCGCGGCAGTGAACCACGCGGACCAGCGTGCGGCAACCGCCGGCGGCCCGCGCTTGACTCCCCGGCGGCGCCATCGCAGGGTGCGCCCCCTATGGCGGACCTGGACCTGGAGCTCCTCGAGCGGGTGGCGCGCTGGTGCGCCGAGGCGGGGCGGCAGACCACGCCGGCCGGCATCCGGGCGGCGCTCGGCGGCCTGACGTGGGACGAGCTCCTGGCGGCGCGGGCGCTGCTGGCGGATCCGCCGCCGGGGCGGCCGCTCGGACCCCAGGCGCTGGCCGACCTGGCCCGCGGCGGCACGGTGGACCAGGTGATCGAGCGCGAGCGGGAGGGCCGCTCTCCGGCGGCGCCGGAGGGCGGCCCGGCCGCCCCACCGGCGCAGGCCGCGCCGCCGCCCCGACCCGTCAGGGCGCGGGCCGGCGCCCGCGCCGCCGCGGCCCGCCCGGTGCTGGTGGTCCGCAAGCCGTCCGCGCCGGCCAGCGCGGCGGCCCCGCCGCGGCCCGCGCTGCCGCTCCTCGACGAGCTCCTGCTCCCGCCGGGCCGCAACACCCTGGAGCAGCTCATCCGCCGCCACGGCGGCCGGCGCCCGGCGCTGCTGGCGGCGCTGGCGGCCAGCCACCGCCGCCCGGACGCGGCGCCGCTGGCCGACGCCGACCTCGATCGCCTGCTGGCTCACCACGGCCTGGATCGCGCCTACCGCCGGCGCGAGCGCGACGAGGTGCTGCACGCCGTCCGCGCCGCCGGCGGTATCCTGGCCCGGGCCGCCGCCGCCCTGGGCCACGACGCCGCCGGCCTGGCGGCCGCCCTGGCGCGCCTCGAGGCCACCGCCGAGGTGGAGACCTACCGCGCCGCGCGGCGGGCCGACCTGGCGGGGCGTGGCACGCTCTCCGAGCGGGCCCACCTGCTGCTCACCGAGGGCGAGCGGCTGGCCGATCTCGGGCTGCTGGAGGCCGTCACCGCGGACCTGCGCGCCCGCCTCCCCGAGCACCTGCGCGCCCTGGGCGCCTCTCGCGAGCCGCTGCCGCTGGCGCTGGCCCGCAGCCTCTCCTTGCCCGACGGCGGGGTGGCGGACCTGGCCACCCGGCTCGGCATGGACCTGGGGCGGGCACCTCCGCCGGCCGGCGGCGACGCCCCGCGGCCCGCCGCCGGGAGCCGGGCCCCGCCGCGCTTCCGCGAGGGGCAGGTGGCCCGCGGCCCCCGCCCGGCCCGGGCGGCTGGCGGCGCGCGCGGCGGTCCGTCCCGCCCCGGCGCGGGGCCCCGCGGCGGCGAGGTCCAGGCGCGGCGCCCGTCCACCGGCTCGTCCACCCGCCCCCCGGGCGGCGCCGGCACGGCCGACCGCCGGCCGCGCGACCCGCGCGCCGGCGGACCCGCCGGCCGGGGCCGTCCAGCCCCGCGAGGCGGCCCCGGCACGGGGGCCAGCCGCTCCTCGGCTCCGCGGCCGCCCTCCGCCCGGCCGACCAGCGCTGCCGGCCCCGGCCGGAGCGGCGGCGCCGGTCCATCGGCGGGGCGCGGCGCCCCCACCGCCCGACCTGCCGGCGCCAGGCCGCCCCCGGGCCGCGGCGGGACCGGGCGGCCCACCCGGCCACCGGGCCGCCCGGCCGCGCGCGGCTCCCGCCCGCCCGGCGGCCGCCCTCCTCGCACCCCCTGAGCGGCGCTGGCCCGGCCAGCCGCCCTCACCTAGGATCCCCATCGTGCCCATCTACGAGTTCGTCTGCGAGTCCTGTGGTCGCCTCACCGAGGTGATGCAGAAGGTGAGCGATCCACCCCCCGGCGCCTGCACCGAGTGCGGCGGCCGGGTGGCGCGCATGGTCTCGCGCACCAGCTTCCAGCTGAAGGGGGGCGGCTGGTACGCCGACCTCTACTCGTCGCCGAAGGAGAAGCCGGCCGCTGTCAAGCCGGAGACCCCCGGCGACGCCGGGGCCACCCCGGCCGCTCCCGCCAAGGCTGACTCGGCCTCGCCGGCCTCGCCGGCCTCGACGGCGGCACCGGCCTCGCCGGCGCCCGCGCCGAAGGCCGCGCCCGCGCCCAGCGCCCCCTCAGGCGGCGCCGCCGGCTCGGGCTCGAGCGGCGGCGCGTCCAGCACCTAGCGCGCAAGGCTGCCGCGCCCGCGACGGCCGCGGCGGCGGACGGCTACCGGGGCTTGGGCGCCGGCTTGCCCTTCTCGAAGGTGGCGTTCTCGCCGTACTTGGCCACGATGGCCTTCTTGGTCTTCAGGCCGGTCTGCTCGATGACGAAGGTCGGCACGCGGCGGGCCCGCTTGTCGGCCGCCCAGCGGGTCAGCTCGGCGCGCGGCCGGGCCACCCGGCCCTTGGCGGCCCGCCCCCGGACGGCCTTGCCGGCCCCCTTCTTCAGCTCCGCCTCCAGGCGGGCGGCCACCAGGTCGGCGATGGTCCGGGCGATGGCGGTGGCGGTGCGTTGCACCACGCCCTCCACGGCGTTCTTCACGATGTCGTCGAGCGAGACGGGTGCGCGGGCCATGGGGTCTCTCCGGCTCGGATTGGTTCGGGATTGAGTCGATCGGCAAATCCGGCGAATGCAATGGTATCCCATTTCTCGCTGCGTCAATCTCAATTTCTTGCTAGGGTGCCCCGAGATGCCAGGCGCGAGCGGCCCTCTGGCGGAACGGTAGACGCGCTCGACTCAAAATCGAGTGGGGCAACCCCCCGTCCCGGTTCGAGCCCGGGGAGGGCCAACCGCGCCTTTTCCCCTTGCCGGCGGGCGGAGCCGGCGTGTATGGCTCCGCGCCGAACCCCGGAGCCCCCATGTACAACCTCATCCTGAGCCTGGCCGCCGGCGCGCTGGTCGCCGTGGCCGTCGCCTTCGGCACCAGCTACGGCTGGGTGGCCGCCGTGTTCCCCGGCTTCGTGGTCGCCACGGCGCTCTACGTCTTCATCGCCTTCCGGATCCGGAAGAAGTTCGACGAGCTGCAGGGGCGGCTCATGGAGGAGCTCAAGTCCGGGCGCATCGAGCCGGCCATCCAGGTCCTCAAGGGCGGGCTGGCCTTCGCCCCCTGGCAGTTCGGCGTGGCCTCGCAGGTGTACGGCGGCATGGGCATCTACCGCTACTTCGCCGGCGACCTGGACGCCTCGCTCCCGGACCTGGAGCGGGGCTGCCCCGTCGGCGCGGTCGGCAAGCTGCTCAACCGCGACTGGACCATCCGCGCCGTGCTGGCCTGCGCCCGCTACCGCAAGCGCGACGTGCCGGCCGCGCTCGACCTGCTGGAGCAGGCGGTCGGGGTGGGGCCCAAGGAGGGGCTGCCCTGGTCGATCTACGCCTGGGTGCTCGAGAAGGAGGGGCGGCACGACGAGGCCATCCGCGTGCTCGGGCGCGCCGTGGCCGCCAGCCCCAAGGACGAGAAGCTGAAGGACTCGCTGCAGTCGCTCCAGAACGGCAAGAAGCTCCGGCTCTGGAAGCTCTACGACATGCAGTGGTACCAGTTCCGGCTGGAGGCGCCGCCGGCGCAGATGGATCCGGCCGCCAACCGGAGCCGCCGCCAGCTGTTCCGCCGCCGCTGAGCGGCCGGCCTGCCCGTCGTCCCTGGCCCTCGACCGAGGGCCACCTAGACCCTTCAGGATCCCCCGAAGCCGGCGCAGGTCCGGCCCCGCTCGAGGATCAGGGGCACCTGCCGCTCGCCGCCCGACAGCTCGAGGAAGCGGCGCATGGCCTCCGGGTCGCGCGTGACGTCGTGGTAGGTCACCGGGACGCCGCGCGCCCGGTAGTCGGCCAGCGCCGCCGAGGTGTAGGGGCAGGCGTCCTTCCCGAAGATCTCGACCGGCTCTCGCGTCGTCATGCTGCCGCCCTCCTCCAGGGGAGAGGATAGCCGCGATTGCGCCACGGCGCCGCACCCCGCGCCCGCGGGACACGCCGCGGGCCGACGGGGCGGTACCGCCCGGGAGGTTCCGCTCCGCGCCGGAACGGCCCTAGACTTCGACGAGGGGGTGGATCGTGGCGACCGCGCCGGGGCGGCGTGCCGGGACCAGGACGGGGGGCGGGCGCAGCGGTGGCGCCGGCCAGGCCCGCCGTGGTCGCGTCCCGCGCGGCGCGCCAGCCACCTCCCGCGCGCTGCACACCCTGGCCCCGCTGCTCGACGCGCTCGTCGAGGCCGCCGACCTCTCGCCGCTGTCCGCCTCGCGCAGCCTGGGACGGGCCCTGCGGGCCGGGCTCGGGTGGCGGGTCCGGGTGGTGCCCTCCCCGTCCCCGCTGGCCACCGGCGAGCACGCCCACGTGGAGGACGGCGTGGCGCTGGTGCCCATCGCGCCGGGCGCCGGCGCGCTGCGGCTCTCGGGCGGCAGCCACCTCGACCTGGCCCGCGTGGCGGCGCTCTGCGCCCACGCCTTCGCCCGGGCCCGCACCCACCCGCTGGAGCCGGGGCGGCGCGCCGGCCCGCGCGGGCGCCCCCGCGTGCTGGTGGCCTCGGAGGACCCGGTGGTCCGCCAGGCGCTGGCCCAGGCGCTGGCCCCGCGCCACGAGCCGGTCCACGCCGAGGACGCCGCGGCCGCCCTGGAGGCGGCGCGGTCCGGCCGGTTCGACGCGGCGCTGCTGGCGCTGGCCGCCCCGGGCGCGGACGCCCTGGCCACGCTGGAGCGGCTGCGCGCCGACGTGGCGTCGGCCGAGCTCCCCACCCTGCTCTTGACCGCGCCGGCGGGCGAGGCGGCCCGGCTCCGCACCCTGGAGCTGGGCGCCGACCTCCTCCCCCCGGCCTGCTCCCCCGTCGAGCTGGCCGCCCGGCTCGACCAGGCCATCCACCTGGCGCGCGCCACCCGGGCGCTGCGCGACGAGGCCCAGACCGACCCCCTGACCGGCCTGCCCAACCGGCGCGCCCTGGAGGCCCGGCTGCACGAGGAGCTGCGGCGCGCCCGCCGCTACGGCACGCCGCTGGCCTGCGTCATGGCCGACCTCGACCACCTCAAGGCCATCAACGACTCGCTGGGCCACGCCGCCGGCGACCAGGCGCTGCAGGGCATGGCGGCGGTGCTGCGGGGCGGCCTGCGCGACACCGACTTCGCGGCGCGCGCCGGCGGCGACGAGTTCCTGCTGCTCCTGCCCCACACCTCCGCCGAGGAGGCCTGCCTGCTGGCCGAGCGGGTCCGGCGCGGCCTGGCGGCGGTGCGGCTGGGTCCGGGGCGCGCCGCGGCCGCGGTGGGCGCCTCCCTCGGCGTGGCGGCGCTCGGGGCCGACGCCGACGGCGAGGCCATGGTGGAGGCGGCCGACCGGGCCCTCTACGCCGCCAAGCGGGCCGGGCGCGGCACGGTGCGGCTGGGGGTGGCGCGCCTGCGCGGCGACGCCTCGACCGACCTCCGCCGCCGCCGGCGCTAGCCCCCGGACCCGGGCTCGCCGGCCCGGCCGCGGGCCTCGGCGGTGTAGCGGTTCAGCTTGTTGTAGAGGGTCTTCTCGCTGATGCCGAGCAGCTCCGCGGTGCGCGCCTTGTTGCCGCCGTTCCGCTGCAGCGAGGCCAGGATGTAGTCCTTCTCCACCAGGTCGAGGGGCAGCCCCATGGCCAGGCGCAGCCCGGCCGCCTCCGGCCCGCTCGAGGACATGTCGGGCGGCAGGTGCTCCTCGCCCAGCAGCTCGCCGTCGGCCAGGATCATGGCCCGCTCCACGGTGTTGCGCAGCTCGCGGATGTTGCCCGGCCAGGCGTAGCCCTGCAGCACCTCCTGGGCCTGGGGCGTCAGCCCCTGCACGTGCTTGCCGGTCTCGGCGTTGAACTTGGCGATGAAGTGCTGCACCAGCAGCGGGATGTCCTCGCGGCGCTCCTTGAGCGGCGGCAGCGCGATGGAGAAGACCCCCAGCCGGAAGAAGAGGTCCTCGCGGAAGCGGCCCCGGCGGATCTCCTCCTTCAGATCGCGGTTGGAGGCGCACAGCACCCGCACGTCCACCTCCACCTCGGCGCGGCCGCCCAGCCGGCGGATGCGCCGCTCCTCCAGCACCCGCAGGAACTTGGCCTGCAGCTCGGAGGGCAGCTCGCCGATCTCGTCGAGGAACAGGGTGCCGTTGTGGGCCAGCTCGAAGCAGCCCAGCCGCCGCTGGTCGGCGCCCGTGAAGGCCCCCCGCTCCGCCCCGAAGAGCTCGGACTCGATGAGCGTGGCCGGGATGGCCGAGCAGTTGAGCGCCACGAAGGCCTTGTCCTTGCGCGGCGAGAGGTTGTGGATGGCCCGCGCCACCACCTCCTTGCCGGTGCCGCTCTCGCCGCCGATGACCACGCTGGCGGCCGAGGGGGCCACCTTCTTGACCAGCTCGAAGACCTTCTGCATGGCCGGGCCGGACCCGACCATGTCGGTGCCGGGGGCCAGCGCCGCCAGCCGCCGGCGCAGCAGCTGGACCTCGCGCATGGTCTCCTTCTTCTCCAGGGCCCGCTCCAGCACGATGCGCAGCCGGGGGATCTCGAGCGGCTTCTCGATGAAGTCCCAGGCGCCCTCCTTGATGGCCTGCACGGCGATCTGGATGGAGCCGCGCCCGGTCAGCAGCACCACCGGGCAGTCGGGCAGCTCGGCGCGCAGGGCGCGCAGCAGCCAGAGCCCGTCCATGTTGGGCATGACCAGGTCGGAGAGGATCACGTCCGGGTGCCACTCGATGGCCCGGCGCAGCGCCTCCGAGCCGTCCACCGCCGTCTGGACGTCGTGGCCCCAGCGGGCCGTCAGCTCGGCCAGCGCCTCCCGCCCCTCGGCGTCGTCGTCGACGATGAGCACCCGGTACCTCATGACCGCTCGACCCCCGGCAGCTGCAGCGTCACCAGCGCCTGCCCGTCCACCACCCGGCGGGACAGCGCCCCGCCCAGCGCCCTGGCCGCCTGCGCGGCCATCCCGCTGTCATAGCCGAGGTCCGGACCCTCGGCACCCACCGCGTGGGCCACCGAGAGGGTCACCACGCCGGCCCCGCCCGCCGTGCGCACCGCCACCACGCCGCCGTGGGGTGCCTCGGCCACCGCCCGCCCCAGCAGGCCCACCAGCAGGGCCAGGGTCCGCGCCGTCGGCGCGGCGGTGCCGGCCAGCCCGGGAGGCGCCGCCAGCTCCAGCCGGACGTGGCGGCGGCGGGCCACCGCGCCGAAGAGCACCGCCAGGCCCGCCAGCGCCCCCCCCAGGTCGAGCGGCGCCTCCGGCGCCTCCGGGTCGGCCACCTCGGCGTAGCGGCTCACCACCTCACCGACCCTGGTCACCTGGTCCCGCAGGGCGGCCAGGTGCCCCCCCACCCCGGCTCCCGCCTCGCCGAGCTTCTCCGACAGCAGCTCCAGCTGGAGGGCCATGCCGTTCAGGTGGTTCCGGATGTCGTGCGCCAGCCCGCCCGCCAGGCCCGCCAGGCCGAGCGCCAGGCCGGCCAGCTCGAGACGCGCCGCGTCGCCCGGGGACTTCAGCACCAGCAGCGCCCCGCCGGGGACAGGGTGGTACTCCAGCAGCAGGCGGTCGCCGCCGGCCCCCACCAGCTCGGCCACCCCGCCGCCGTCCCCGGCCAGGAGCTGGGCCAGCCCGCCGTCCGCGCCGGCCCTGGTCGCCAGCGCCGCGGCCGGATCGGCCACGTCGAGCCCCAGGGCGGCGACGAAGCCCCGGTCGGCGCAGAGGGTGGCCGGATCGGCGCCCATGAAGGCGGCGCCGCGGCTCGGCCAGCACACGGGGGGGGTCGTCGGAGGCACGGGGCGTGAGATGGGGCGAGGCCGGGCCGGATTCAAGGCTCTGACGGGAGCGGCGGTCAGCGCCGCGGCGGCCGCCTGGCAGCTGCCCTGCCCCCCCCGGCCGGGCGGGCCCGGGCCGGCGCG